>JAHFPH010000014.1 GCA_023266845.1 Rhodospirillaceae bacterium | reverse complement strand
AGCACCATGCAGGCGGCGGTGGTGCCGATCCAGCCGGCGAGCGCCGCGCCGAAGGCCAGGGCCGCCGTGTTGGCGAACGCCGTGACCCTAAGACCTCCCACGATCCTGATGCCGCCGCCGACCACGAACAGGGCCAGCAGAAGCACGATGAACGGCACGTAGTCCAGCAGCAGGACGTGCAACAGTTCGTACAGCGTCACCGGAACGCCGAACGCTGCCAGGCAAGGCACGAGGAACGCCGCCGACCATGCCGCCGAGACCTTGCCGAAATGCGCGTGCCAGAATTTCGGCGCGGCCAGCGGAAGGACAGCGATCGACAGCAGGATGCCGAGAAACGGCAAGCCCCACAGAAGGGACAGCCCGGCGCCGGGCAATTCGGGCGCGTCCGCCGCCGCCCATGCCGGCGCTGCACCGAACACGAGCGTCATGGCGCTTGAAACGGCGATTCGGCGGCTTGCGGGATTCATCGCCGGCCAGATGACCCGATTCATGGGCCCGCCGCAACCCGCGAAATGCGCATGAACCGGCTGCGCGCTTGACGCCATCGGCGGTTTCCCCCATAGACGCGCGGGGAAAATTTGCGGGCTGGCCGGCGAAAAGGCGGCTCTGAAAAAATTCGAGGGGGACCGCCATGCACTCGGTTGGCCATTTCGCGCCGCATGTGATCTTCGGCCTGAATCCGCTGTGGGTGTCGACCGTCATTCTTCTGGTGGTCTACGGCGTGATCATGTCCGAGCGCCTGAACCGCGCGATCGTCGCGCTGCTGGGCGCGGGCGTGATGATCGCGATCGGCGTGCTCGACCAGGTCGAAGCGGTCAAGGGCATCGATTTCAACACCATCGCGCTTCTGACCGGCATGATGATCCTGGTGGCGATCACGCGGCGCTGCGGCGTGTTCCAGGCCGTGGCCATCTGGTCGGTCAAGGTGGCGCGCGCCAAGCCCTGGGGCATTTTGTTGATGCTGCAGCTAACCACCGCCGTGGTCTCGGCGCTGCTGGACAACGTGACGACGGTGCTGTTGATCGTGCCGGTGACGCTGGCGATCACCAGGGAGCTGGAGGTGCCGCCCTATCCGTTCCTGTTCGCCGAGGTGTTCGCATCGAACATCGGCGGCACGGCGACGCTGATCGGCGACCCGCCCAACATCCTGATCGGCTCCAGCGTAGGCCTGACCTTCAACGATTTCGTGCTGAATCTGACCCCGGTGATCCTGGTGGTCATGGCCGCGCAGGCGCTGATGATCCATTGGTGGTGGGGCCGCGCGATGCTGAGCACGCCCGAGCACCAGGCGCGCGTCATGGCGATGAAGGAAAGCGACGCCATCACCGACTGGACGCTGCTGAAGCAATCCTCGGTGGTGATCGGCGCGGTGATCGTGGTGTTCGTGTTCGCCAAGCCCTTGCATCTGGAGCCGGGCAGCATCGCCATGCTGGGCGCGGCCGTGCTGATGTGGCTGGAGAACCACCCGCATCACGCCGAGAAGCAGTCGGAAAACGTCACCCGCGCCTTCGGCGAGGTGGAATGGATCACCATATTCTTCTTCGTCGGCCTGTTCATGGTGGTGCATGGCGTGGAGGTGGCGGGCCTGCTGAGTTGGCTGGCCGATCTGCTGCTGAAGGCCACGGGCGGCGATTTGACCGTCACCACGCTGGCGATCCTCTGGGCCTCGGCGGTCCTGTCGGCGATTATCGACAACATTCCCTTCGTCGCCACCATGATCCCGCTGATCAAGTCGACGGCCCCGGCCTTCGGCGGCGAGGAAGGATTGCTGCCGCTGTGGTGGGCGCTGTCGCTGGGCGCGTGCCTGGGCGGCAACGGCACGCTGGTCGGCGCCTCGGCGAACCTGACGGTCGCGGGCTTGGCCGAGCGCGGCGGCATCAAGTTCGGCTTCATGCAATACACGAAGACCGCGTTTCCGATGATGCTGGTCAGCGTGGCGATCAGCCACGTCTATGTGTGGTGGCGGTATCTGTAGCGTCAGATCGCCGGCGCCGACCTGAACTTCTGCATTGCGAGGGCCATGACCATCAGCACCGCCCCCACCACATGCGCGCCGATCATGTGATGGCCGACCACGCCCGCGACCAGCGGGTCGAACAGGCCGGGCATGATGAATAGGATCCCCGCCAGCAGCAGCAGGCCGCGCTCGACCACCGTGGCCTTGCGGATCAGCCAGCCCTGGAGCGTCACCGCCAGCGTGAAGATTCCCAGCGACAGGCTGAACGAAATCTCGACGATGTCCATCCAGTTGCCGCCCTTGGGCACCACCAGCAGCAGGCCCACGCCCTCGGGCTCCAGCACGAAGGCGAACGGCACGATGAACGCGGGCATCGTGTATTTCCAGGCCTGCATCGTGGTGATGTAGGGATTGCCGCCGGTGATCGCGGCGGCCGCGAACGGCGACAGCGCCGTTGGCGGCGAGACCTCGGACAGGACCGCATAGTAGAAGATGAACATGTGCGCCGCGAAGTCCGGCACGCCCAGCTTGATCATCGCGGGCGCCGCGATCACCGCGCACATGATGTATGACGCCGTTACCGGCACGGCCAAGCCCACGACCCACACGATGGCGGCGGTGAAGATGGTGGTCAGCAGCAGGCTTCCCTGCGCGTATCCGATGATGATGTCGGCGAAACGCTGCGCCAAGCCGGTAAGCGTGACGACGCCGACGATGATCCCCGCCGTGGCGCAGGTCGCCGCCACGTTGAGCACGCCGGTGGTGCCTTCCTTCATCGCCACCGCGAAACGCGCGGCCGATGGCGCGATCCGCGGCGCCAACAGGCCGATCGCCGACGCCGCGGCCACCGGCGCATAGACCAGCGCCCATTCGTAGCCGGGAAGATAGGAGCCGAGGGGCACGCCGAGCAGATCGAGGGTCACGATCGAAAGGCTCGCGAGCAGCGGGGCGGCGATCCACCACGGAACGATCGCCGTGTCGGCGCGCAACGCGCTGGCGGCGACCGCCAGCATGGTGGCCCAGAAGACCGCCAGCACCGGCGAGAAGCCCAGCAGCATGAAGACGATGATCGAGATCAGCGAGCTGAAGTGGAACCAATAGTCCTTCGTGACCCGCCACAGCTGGCCCTTCTCGACCAGCAATTCGCCGCCGCCACCCTGAATGCGCGCGTCGATTTCGACCATCACGAAAATAGCGAGGTAGTAGAGCAGCGTCGGGATCGTCGCCATGCGGATGACGTCGAGGTACGAGATCTTCAGGTACTCGGCGATCAGGAACGCGGCGGCGCCCAGCACCGGCGGCGAGATGATGGCGCCCAGCCCGCCCGCGGCCAAAAGGCCGCCGGCCGCATTCTTCTCGTAGCCGGCCCTCTCGAGCAGCGGATAGGCAACGGTGCCGATCGTCACCGTGGTGGCGACGCCCGAGCCCGACGGCCCGCCCAAGAGAAAGGACGACAGCACGACGGCCCGGCCGGCCGAGTTGCGCTTGCCGCCCATCGCCGCGAACGAGAAGTCGATGAAGAATTTGCCGGCGCCGGATTGATTCAGGACCGCGCCGTAGACGGTGAAAAGAATGATCAGGCTCGACGCCACATCGACCGTGGTTCCGAAGATGCCCTCGAGCGTCATATAGAGATGCGCGACCAGATCCTCCATGGCGAAGCCGCGATGGGTCCAGGGCGCGGGCAGATGATTGCCGAACATCGCGTAGAGGATGAAGGCGATGGCGACGCCGGGCATGATCAGGCCGGTCGCTCGCCGCGTGCCCTCGAGCAGCAGCACGATGAAGACGACTCCGACCAGGTAATCGGGCCTGGTCGGCATGGTGGCGCGGTCGCCGAAATCCGCGCCTTGCGACAGCACGTAGAGAATCGTTCCGGCGCTCGCGGCGGCCAGAAGATAGTCCCACCACCGGATGCGGTCGCGGAACCGGTGCGCCATCGGAAGCAGCAGGAAGCAGAGCGTCAGCACCATGCCGACATGCGCCGGCCGCAGCACATGGGCCGGAACGATGTCATAGGCGCCATAGAGATGGAACAGAGAGACGAATATCGCCAGCCCCGCGATGGTCGTGCCGACCCAGCCGCCCAGCCGGTTGAACGCGCCCTCTTCTTCCTCGATGTACTGCTCGAGCTTGTGGCGCGCGTCCTCGGAAAGCTCGGCCGCTGTCAGCGCAGAAACGCCATCGGTTTTTATTTCCACGCGAACTTCACTCCCCCGCAAGCGCTTCGAGCCGCCGGCCAAAAACGCGATTGCCGGACCGATCGGGGTCCGGCAATCCGTCGCAGGCTTTCGGCCTTAAGGCCGTCACTCGACCTTGATGCCTTTTTCCTTGAAGTATTTCAGCGCGCCGGGATGCCATGGAATCCCCGCGCGGCTCGAAGTCTGCCATTCCACCTTGATGTTGTTAGCCTCCGCGTGCACCAGCGCCAGATCGGCCCGCTTTTCCAGCATGACCTTGGTGAGCTTGTAGGCGAGATCGTCGGACATGCTGGCGTTCACCGCCATGATGTTCCAAACGGTGTTGTTCTTGGCGTCCTTGTCCATGCCCTTGTAGGTGGCGGCCGGAATCGTCGCCTCGGCATAAAGCTTGCCGTACTTGGCGTTCATCTTCGCCGTGAAGTGCGCAATATCGAGGATCTTGATCTTCGTGTTCGGCGTGGCCGCGAGATCGGTGACGCCGGCCGTCGGCAACCCGCCGACCCAGAAGAAGGCCTCGATCTTCTTGTCCTTCAGCGCGTTCACGCTTTCGGAGACGCCGAGCCGTTCTTTCTTGATGTCCTTCTCGTGGTCGAGGCCGGCCGCCTCGAGCACCCGGAACGCATAGACCTCGGTCGCGCTGCCGGGCGAGCCGGTGGAAACGCGCCTGCCCTTCACGTCCTCGACCTTGCTGATGCCGGTTCCCTCGACCGTCACCACGTGCATGTGGTTGGGATACATGACGACCAGAGCCCGGATCGCAAGCTTGCTCGGGAACTTGTCCAGGCCGTTGACGGCGTCCCAGGCCGCGTCGACCTGGGTGAAGCACAGATCGGCCTTGTTCGTGGAGACAAGCTGCAGGTTGGCGACCGAGCCGCCCGTCACCTGCGCGGTGGCCGTGACGCCCGGCAGCTCCTTGCCCAGAATGTTGCCGAAGCCGCCGCCGAGCGGATAGTAGACGCCGCCGGTGCCGCCGGTGGCGATCGACAGCGTCAGCTTTTCTTGCGCCGACGCGGGCGGGCTTGCCGCCGGAATAGCCGCCAGCGCCGTCAGCGCGGCAGTCAACAGCGCCCGATACCGCATGGGTGTCGCGTTCATTTTTCAGGTTCCTCCCCGTGGGATTGTTTTCGCCGTCCCTTGCGGTTTCCGTATCATATCTGCGCCCGACCTGTCACCGTCGGCGCGCCGGGCTGACAGTCGCCCCCATGCCCGCTAGTCTGAAGCCGAGGCTCGGTTTTCTTTTTTCCAGGAACGGAGGCGCCCGCCATGGATATGACCGGTGAATACCGCATCGCCGCCCCGCGCGAGACGGTATGGAAGGCGCTGAACGACCCCGATGTGCTGAAGCAATGCATTCCCGGCTGCGAATCCGTGGACAAGACCTCGGATACCGAGTTCACCGCCCGCGTCACTTCGGCGATCGGTCCGGTGAAAGCCAAGTTCACGGGCCGGGTGAAGCTCAGCGATATCGACCCGCCGCACGGCTATACGATCTCGGGCGAAGGCCAGGGCGGCGCCGCGGGCTTCGCCAAGGGCGGTGCCAAGGTGAGCCTGGTTCCTGACGGCGACGGCACGGTCCTGTCGTACCAGGTCAACGCCACGGTGGGCGGCAAGCTGGCGCAGATCGGCTCGCGGCTGATCGACGGCGTGGCGCGCAAGATGGCCGAGGAGTTCTTCAACCGCTTCGCCGCGCTGCTGGCGCCTAAGGAAGCCGCCGCGGGCGAAACAGCGGCCGCCGCGCCCTCCACCGCTCCGGCCGCCGCCCAGCCTGGGCTGCCGGGCTGGGTTTGGATCGCGGGGGTCATCGCGGCTGTCGCGCTTCTGTTGCTGATAGTTGGGCTGCGCTAAACGCATTCCCCCTCTCCTTGACCGCCATCGCTCGGCGGCAGCAAGATAGGCGTCGAGAACGGATAAGGGCGGCCGCACGCGGAACTTCGCCACCAACCGCAATGCCGCCCCGGGGACAACACCGTTCGTCATTTGGGAGGAACGCCAATGCCCACCGTGAAGATGACGGTGAACGGCAAGGCGGTTTCGGCCGAGGTCGAAGCCCGCACCTTGCTGGTCAATCTGCTGCGCGAGAAACTCGGCCTGACCGGAACGCATGTCGGCTGCGACACCAGCCAGTGCGGCGCCTGCGTCGTGCATATCGACGGCAAGTCGGTGAAATCCTGCACCACGCTTGCGTTACAAGCCGAGGGCACGAAGGTAACCACCATCGAAGGCCTAGCCAACGGCGAGAAGCTTCACCCGATGCAGGAGGCGTTCCGCGATAACCACGGGCTGCAATGCGGCTTCTGCACCCCGGGCATGGTGATGAGCGCCATCTGCCTGGTGAAGGAGACTCCCAACCCGACCGAGAAGCAGGTGCGCGACGGCCTCGAAGGCAATATCTGCCGTTGCACCGGCTATCACAACATCGTGCAGGCGGTCCTCGCCGGCGCGAAAGCGATGCGGGGGTGACGTCATGGCACCATTGGATACCGGCATCGGCGCCGCCGTACGGCGCCGCGAAGACGCGCGTTTCCTAACCGGGCGCGGCACCTACACCGACGACATCAACCGTCCGGGCCAGGCGCACGCCTATATCCTGCGCTCGCCGCACGCCCACGCGACGATCAAGAAAGTCGACATCAAGAAGGCGAAATCGTCGCCCGGCGTGATCGCCGTCTATACCGGGGAGGATTTCAAGCCGATCAACGGCGTGCCCTGCGGCTGGCTGGTCACCGGCAAGAACAACAAGCCGATGATCGAGCCCAAGCACCCGATCATCGCCGAGGGCAAGGCGCGCCATGTGGGCGACCCGGTCGCGGTGGTGATCGCCGAGACCAAGGCCGAGGCGCGCGACGCGGCCGAGAAGATCGACATCGATTACGGCGCGCTGCCCGCCGTGGTGGACATGAAGGCCGCGCTCAAAGGCGGCGGCAAATCCGTGCACGACGCGGCGCCGGACAATCTGTGCTTCGATTGGGAGCTGGGCGACAAGGCGGCGACTGATGCTGCCTTCGCCAAGGCGGCGCATGTCACCACACTCGACCTCGTGAACAACCGCCTGGTGCCGAACGCGCTGGAACCGCGCGCGGCGATCGGCGACTACGACAAGGCGACGGGCGAGCACACGCTCTACACCACCAGCCAGAACCCGCACGTCATCCGCCTGCTGATGGGCGCGTTCGTCCTAGGCATCCCGGAACACAAGCTGCGCGTGGTGTCGCCCGACGTGGGCGGCGGTTTCGGCTCGAAGATCTATCACTACGCCGAAGAGGCGCTGGTCACCTGGGCGGCGAAGCAATTGGGCCGGCCGGTGAAGTGGACCGCCGACCGCTCCGAATCGTTCATGTCCGACGCGCATGGCCGCGACCACGTCTCCCATGTCGAGCTGGCGCTGGACAAGGACAACAAGTTCCTGGGATTCCGTTTCGAAACGTTGGCGAACATGGGCGCGTATCTCTCGACCTTCGCGCCGTGCATTCCGACATATCTGCACGGCACGCTTTTGGCCGGCAACTATTCCACGCCCGCGATCCATACCAACGTCAAGGCGGTGTTCACCAACACCGTGCCGGTCGACGCCTATCGCGGCGCGGGCCGGCCCGAGGCCACGTTCATGATCGAGCGCGTGATCGACAAGGCCGCGCGCGAGCTGAAGACCGACCCGGCCGAGCTGCGCCGCAAGAACTACATCAAGCCCGAGCAGTTCCCGTACCAGACCCCCGTCGCGCTGATGTACGACATCGGCAATTACGGCGCGACGCTGGACCAGGTGCTGAAGCTGTCGGACCCGGGCGGCTACGCGCAGCGCAAGGCTGCGTCCAAGGCCAAGGGCAAACTCAGGGGCCGCGGCATCGCCAGCTACATCGAGGCTTGCGGCATCGCGCCCTCGAACGTCGTCGGTTCGCTCGGCGCCCGCGCGGGGCTGTACGAGGCCGCGACGGTGCGCGTGAATCCGACGGGCAGCGTGGTGGTCTTTACCGGCAGCCACAGCCACGGCCAGGGCCACGAGACGACCTTCGCCCAGGTGGTGTCGTCGATGCTCGGCATTCCGATGGAGAGCATCGAGATCAGCCACGGCGACACCAACCGCGTGCCGTTCGGCATGGGCACCTACGGCTCGCGCTCGATCGCCGTGGGCGGCACCGCCATCCACAACGCGGTCAACAAGATCATCGCCAAGGGCAAGAAGATTGCGGCGCATATGCTGGAAGCGGCCGAGGCGGACATCGAGTTCAAGAACGGCAAGTTCACCGTGGCCGGCACCGACAGGTCCAAGGCGTTCGGCGAGATCGCGCTGGCCGCCTATGTGCCGCACAAATATCCGCTGGAGACGGTCGAGCCGGGTCTGGACGAGACCGCGTTCTACGATCCCAAGAACTTCACCTTCCCCGCCGGCAGCTATGTCTGCGAGGTGGAGGTGGACCCGGACACGGGCGTGGTGGAGATCCAAAGCTTCGCCGCGGCCGACGATTTCGGCAGGATCATCAACCCGATGATCGTCGAGGGCCAGGTGCATGGCGGCCTTGCGCAAGGCATCGGCCAGGCGCTGACCGAGGCCTGCGTGTACGACAAGAACGGCCAGCTGCAGACCGGCTCGTTCATGGATTACTGCATGCCGCGCGCGCAGGACGTGCCTAACTTCAAGGTGGCGCACAGCGTCACGGCCTGCACGCACAATCCGCTGGGCGTGAAGGGCTGCGGCGAGGCGGGCGCCATCGGCGCGCCGCCCACCGTGATCAACGCCATCGTCGACGCGCTGCAGGAATACGGGGTCGAGCATATCGACATGCCGGCCACGCCGCATCGCGTTTGGAAAGCCATTCAAGACGCCAAAGCGCGCAAGCGCTAAAGGCCAAGGGGAAATCGCCATGCATAATTTCGAGTATCACCGCGCGGGTTCGCTGGCCGACGCCGCGAGCGCGCTGAAGAAAGCCGGCGAGGACGGCAAGTTGATGGCCGGCGGCCAGACGCTGATCCCGACGCTCAAGCTGCGCCTGGCGCAGCCCAGCGCCGTCATCGACCTCAGCGGCATCAAGGAGCTCGCAAGCATCAAGGCCGGCGCCGGCGAGGTCACCATCGGCGCGGGCGCCACCCACGCCGCCGTGGCCGCGTCGAAGGACGTGCAGGGCAAGATCAAGGCGCTGGCCGATCTCGCCGCGCATATCGGCGACCGCCAGGTGCGCCATCGCGGCACCATCGGCGGCTCGCTCGCCAACAACGACCCGGCCGCCGACTACCCGGCCGCCGTGCTGGCGCTGGGCGCGACCATCGTCACCAACCAACGCAAGATCGCCGCCGACGAGTTCTTCAAGGGATTGTTCGAAACCGCGCTCAAACCCGGCGAGATCATCACCGCGGTCAGCTTCCCGGCGCCCGAGAAGGCAGCCTATATGAAGTTCGCCAACCCGGCCTCGCGCTTCGCGCTGGTCGGCGTGTTCGTCGCCAAGACCAAGGGCGGCGTGCGCGTGGCGGTGACGGGCGCGGGCGAATCGGGCGTGTTCCGCTCGGCGGCGCTGGAAAAGGCGCTGAGCGGAAATTTCTCCGCCAAGGCGATCGAGGGCGTGGCCATGCCGGCCAAGGGCCTCAATAGCGACATCCACGCCTCGGCCGAGTACCGCGCGCATCTGATCGGCGTGATGGCCAAGCGCGCCGTGGCCGCGGCGGGGTGATGGCTATCGCCTAAACCGGGGGCCGGCCGCAGCCGGCGCTGCGGTAGCACCCGATCGCTTTCTCGCTGGTGCGTCGTCGCCCGTGTCGTATTCCGCCAAGTACTTTAGGACTTCGGCCATGTCCGGCTGTTCGCTGAACCAGCGGCGCAGCACCTGGTCGTCCTGATGCCGGGCGATGATGTCGCGCACAGATTTTTTTGCCTTACCCTTCTTCAACAACGCGCTCTTCAGCGGCTCGAACAGGCGTGGATTCCGAGTAGTCTTCGCCGCAATGCCGGGCCAGCGTTCATGCAACGCTACCCACTTGCCGATATGCGCAGCAGTTAGCGGCGGATCGGCCCGGTCAAGGCCCTTGAGCCAGGCGATGTAGATCATCAACCGCACGCGATTGACGACTCGCTTAACGCTCCGAGGCGTGCCTGAGAGATATGCAAACGCGGTCTTTTCTGCGGCTTCTACGAATTCTTTCTCGCTACCTTCGGCTCTGGTTTGCAGTGCGGATTGCAACAGGCTGTGATAGATGGGCGCGATCGCGCCTGTAGGTGCGGCTTGCACCAGCTCGGCGGCGCGCCCCTCCTTCGTCACCTCCTCGTCGAGCGCCTTGCGCAGGTTTCCCATGAGCTTGCCCGCTCTGTAATTCAAATATATGCGGTGAGTGAAGACTGCCGCCCACACCATATCGGACAGCACAGTGACAATCGCGGACAGCACAGTGACAATCGCGAACAGCAGAGGGACAACCCCGAGCGCGGACAGCACAGTGACAACCCCGAGCACTTGGGCTGCCTTTTGGACAACCCAGAAATACTCGTAGCCCAGCGATTTGCTGACAATTTGAACAAAAATCAAGCAAAGCAATGCGCCATAAGTCATGCGCCAGGACCGTCGCCTGAAGGTCTTGTTCGAGGCGAGCTTCTGATTGATGACCCCTAACTCGTCAACGACCGGTTGGGGGGCGGGTGTTCCCTTGCCTCCGTCGGAGGTGGAGGGGACCAGTCGCGACATCTTCAACTTCAGGACCGGCAGATCGAATTGAAGCTGGATCATTTTCTGAACAAACAACTGGCCGAACCCCAAACCGTTGACTTGGCCGTCCGCGTTCCACTCTTGAGAGCCGGGATCGTAGACCTCGGCAACGCGCTTGAACGAGATTTGCGCGAATGCCGCGACGGCCGCCACATCGGCCAGGATAAAAATAACGATGCCCGGATGACTAAGCAGCAGGTTCATCGCCTCCAGCAGCTTGACGACCTGCTCCGGCGAGCAGCGGTCCAGGTCGTCGATAAAGATCACTAGCCGGTTCGCATCCGGCTTTGCCCGCCGCAGCAAACTACCGATTTCGCCATTGACGTCCTGTAGGGTGCCGAACGCCGATTGTGAACGCTTGTTGACGACAAGAGCGCTCAATTCGTTTGCCACTTTGAAAATCGGCAATGCAAATCTGCCGACGATCACAAGTGGTACCAGGGCAATTGCCCAGCCGTTGTCGATCAGCCACTTCGAGTTCGAGCATGACGCGCCCGGCTTGCATTGAAACACATACTGTTTGACGACATCGGTCAGCCATACGCGGATTGCTTCCGTATGCCATGCGACGGGGAATAGAAGCACCATACAGGCAAACGCCGCGATCCAGCCCCATTGAACCCGGCGCGGCAGCAACTGGCCCGAGAGGGGCGCAAAGAAACGGCTCAACAACGACCGCCGCCGGTTCAGAGACATGGCAACGCTGGCAGCCAGAGCAACGCCTAGATCGGGCGCGTCCACGTGCAGCCATGCATTGAACCAATGCACGAAATGAGGCGCCGATGCGCCCGCCGCCGGCTTGGCAACCAGCCGGCGCTCAATCAAACGCGCAAGCGACGTTTTGCCGGCACCCCAGGGAGCATTGACAACCACAGTCAGTGGCGTGGTGGTCTTTTGCGAATCGACCACGCCAGCCAATGCGTTGGCATATACCACAAAGTCCAACCGATCCTCGTCGTCCCGGGACAGCGGCGTGTCGGACAGAAGACTGATCGGGCCGGGCGGAAGGTTCGCAGCCGGCGCGGGAACTTGCTGCAGCGGTGCCTGTGTCGTCGCGGATGGCGCGCCCTGAGTTGGGCTTGGCGCGCGTGGTGCCTTGCGGGCCGGTGCCTTCCTGCGCTGCGTACTTTCTTTGGACGGCGTGCGTTCCTCGACCGTTAGCCGATGGATTTTCGCCATCATTTCTTGAATCACATCGGAGCGATCTCGCGTCCCATCAAATTTTAGTATTTCGAATGCAAAACTCGGCACGGGCAAGTGTTCCAAAGGAACACCTTCCACGTCGAGGACGAAAAGTGGAAATTTCAGTTCTGCAGCCCTGGATACCTCTACCAAGACTTGATGACTTTTAGCGGCCCATTCCGTCCAGATCAGGCAGGCAGCTGTTGCAACTTTGTCCGATGTGTCGCGGGTGGGAGCAATCTTGGAAATGGATGCAACCGGACCCCAATCAGTTACAACGCCCCCCTGCTGCGCAATAAGATGGGCCACCTCGACGGCAGTTCTGGCGTCATTGGAAGCATAGACCAAGTAGACCTTGGGTATGCTTCGGCTCACCTCGGCCATTGCCATGACACGCCTCCCCCTTACGTTTCGGAGCGGCCGGTACCTGGCCTTCTACGATTGCGGGTAAGCGTAACCGATATGGCGCAGAAACGCGAACGGCCGTCCCTTGTGGGACGGCCGCTTCGTTTTAAGGCTGCGCCGGTTTAAGACTGCGGCGCGTATTTCACGTAGCAGCCGTAGGCGCGCGTGGTGGCGACGCTGACCGGCTTGCCCGACTTGATCTCGTCCAGCGCCTGCGCTACGTAATTCTTAGCGCCCGGAATGTCGGCGGGATTGGACGACGGCTTGTCGTCGATCGCGCCGTAATAGGCGACCGTGCCCTTGGCGTCGATCACCACCATCAGCGGTGTATTGCGCGCGTCATAGGCGCGCGACACCTTGCTGCCCGGATCGAGCAACACGGCAGTCGGCGCGGCGCCCCGCGTCTTGGTGTCGTTGTTGGCCTGCTCGGCCGTCACGTAGCCCTGCTCGCCCTGGGGCGAGGACGCCACGGACAGCCACACCACGCCGTCGGCGGTGTATTTCTTTTGCAGCGCCTGCATGTTGCCGGCGCCGTAGTGCTTTTTCACGTAGGGGCAGCCGTTGTTGGTCCATTCCAGCACCACGGTCCGGCCCTTGAATTCGCCGAGCGAGCGCATCTTGCCCGTGCTGTCAACGACCTGGAACTCGGGCGCGGGCGCGCCGGCTTTGATTTCGGCGTTTGCGGCACCAGCTACCAGCGCCAGCGCGGCGATTGCGGAAACCGTTGCGAGACTGCGGTTCATGCGACCCTCCATGACCTAAAGATGACCCGAGGTTACTCCGTCTTGAACTGAACGGAAAGGTTGTAGGCGCGACTGATTCCCCCAGCCTTGTCTTCGACCAGCAGCAATCCGCCGGTCTCAGCCGGCGGCTTGCCCTGTACCTGGCCTCGCTTCAGCGCCAGGGTAGCGCCCTTGAGCGTCTGCGGCGCGGCGTGGTCGATCAGCGTGTCGTCGAAAGGCATGAACACGGCCTGGGGCGCGGCTATTCCCTTGAGCGTCTCGTCGGGCAGTTCCAGCACGAGCGCGCTCTCGCCAGCCTTGCCCTTGGCGGGAGCGGCTAACTCGGCGGGCAACGCGGCGCGTGCCTTGTCGAACAAGGTTTTAGCCGCGGTGTCGGGCGGCGCCGATACCGCCACCGGCAGCTTCAGCGACAATCGCACCTCGCCCGGCACACAAATCTCCTTGCACACCAGCCATTCAACCGTAGCCGCGATTTCGACCTGTGCGCCGGTTTGCGCAAGCTTGGGAACGATAAGCGGCACCAGCAGCGCCACCGTGTCGGCATAGCCGTAGCTGACGCCGATCCCCGCCGGGATTTGCCGCGGCACCGGCCAATGGATCGCACCGGCGCGATAATTCTTGGGTAGAATCCAGTTGATCGCCGTGGGCTGACCGGAATCGCCTGGGTTGCGCCAATAGGTGTGCCAGCCCGGCTTCATCGAAAGCTCCACCGCCAGCCACGCCTCGCCGCCCGGCGCCAGCGCCGTGGGCTCGGCCAAAAGGCGCGCTGTTACGAGATTGTCCAGATCGCCTTGAGCGGCCATCGCGGTACCATGCACGCAAAGCGCGGCGACGGCCGCCGCCGCCAAACGCCGCATCGCTAGTATTTCACCGAACATCCGTACGCCTTGGTCGACGCTGTCGGCACCGGCTTGCCCGCGAGCAGCGCGTCCAGGGCCGCAGCGACGTAGTTGGTCGCGCCGGGAATGTCGCCGGAATTGGTCGATGGCTTGTCGTCGATCGCGCCGGCATAGGCGAGCTTTCCGGCCTTGTCGATCACGAAGCAATGCGGCGTGGTCATTGCGCCGTAAAGCTGCCCCAGCTTGCCGTCATGGTCCATCAGCACCGCCGCCGGCGCGGCGCGCACGCTCTTCACATGCGTGTTCGCGTCGCCGGCGGTCAGATAGCCTTCCTTGCCCGGCGCCGACGACATGACGGTCAGCCACACCACGCCCTTGTCGGCGTATTTTTTCTGCAGGCCCTGCATGTTGCCACCGTCGTAATGCTTGCGCACATAGGGGCAGCCGCGATTGGTCCATTCCAGCACCACGGTCTTGCCCTTGAACTCGGCGAGCGAGCGCGGCTTGCCGTTGCTGTCGGTCGCGGTGAAATCGGGCGCGGGCGTGCCGATGCTGGCTGCCATATGCGTTCTCCCTGCCTTGATCCGATAAAGATAGGCCCGGGCCGGGGAATTACAAAGTCACAAGCCCGCGCAATACTTTCGGCAGCATTTCCGGCAAATCGCCGGCGATAAGGCCCGGTCCGAATGCCGTTGCCGCCGCGCCGTGCAGCCAGGTGGCGGCACAGGCCGCCTCGAACGCCGGCATTCCCTGCGCCAGCAGCCCCGCGATCATGCCCGCCAGCACGTCCCCCGCCCCGGCCGTCGCCAGATTGGCCGGCGCGTTGGAATTTATGACGGCGCGGCCGTCCGGCCGGGCGATCACCGTGTCGTAGCCCTTTAGCAACACGACAGCGCCACTCTCCCTAGCCGCCCAGCGCGCGCGCTCGAGGCGCGAGCCGTCGCGCTTGCCGAACAGGCGGTCGTACTCGCCGTCATGCGGGGTCAGCACGGCATTTTCGTGCAGCGAATGCTTCAGCAGAGGCAGCGCATCCTCGAACGAGCTCAGCGCGTCGGCATCGAGCACGCAGGGCTTGCGCGTTTTTAAGACGGCCAGGGCGCGCGCGCGCGTCTCCAGGCCTACGCCGTAGCCCGGCCCGATCAGCAGCGCGCCCACCCGCTCCTGGCCGATCAGCGCCTCGAATTCCTGCAAGTCCTTCGCCGCGCGCACCACGACATTGGGCAAGGCCGCCATGTAGTGCGGTTTCAGCTCGGGCGGGCTTATGAGCGTCACGATCCCCGCGCCCGCGCGCATCGCGCCCTGCGCCGCCAGACGCGCCGCGCCGGTCATCTCGGCGCCGCCCGCGATCACCGCGTGGCCGCGGCTATATTTGTGCCAGTCCAAACGCTCCTTCGGCAGCGCGTCTTGCCACAGCGCAGGTGTGTTCTCGAACGTGCTGGGCGACACCGCCACCACGGTCCGCTCGGCGATGCCGATATCGGCCACAACGGTTTCGCCGCACAGCGCGCGGCCCGGCAGCAACAGATGGCCAGGCTTCTTGCGGCAAAAGGTAACGGTCAGCACGCATTGCGGCGCTGGGCCGAGCGCCGCGCCGGAATCGCCATGCACGCCGCTCGGCACGTCCACCGCGACGACCGGCAGCTTCGCTTTGGCGAGTGCCGTGAACACCGCCGCCACGTCGTCGCCCAAGGGCTTGGAAAGTCCCGCGCCGAACACCGCGTCGATGGCAACCCTCGCGCCCGCGACGCAAGCGGGCGTGAAGGCCTCGACCCTGCCCTTCCATTTCGCCGCGTGGATCGCCGCGTCGCCCTGCAACGCCTCGCGCCTGCCCAACAGGGCAAGTCGCACGCGGAATTTCTTTTGCGCCAGCAGCCGGGCGGCCACGAATCCGTCGCCGCCATTGTTGCCCGGTCCGCACAGCACCGCGACGGAACACGGCTCGAACCGCCGCAGCACCTCGCGCGCGACGGCCGTGCCGGCGTCGAGCATGAGTCTTTCGCCTTTGACGCCCGTGCGAACCGTTTCCCGGTCGCAGCGCGCCATTTCCGCGACGGTCAGAAGCTCCGGGCCGTGCGCGGCGGCGCGCTTCATTTCTTTCCCGAACCGAACAGACCGCCGCCCGCGCGGGCTTTGGCGCCCTTGCCGCCGCGGGTCAGCGCGCGCATCGCCGCCACGTCGGCCTCGGCGGCGGCGCGCACCATCACCACGTCGCTATGCGAGATCACCAGATCGTAGCCGCCGCGGTAAAGGCCATCCGCCGAGCGCGCGGGCGTGGGAATCGCGCCCAAAAGCTTGCCGTGTTTCTTCGCGGCCTTCTCGACCCGCGCGATGGCTTTCAGCGTCTCCTTGTGGTCGGGCTCGCCCAGATGGCCATAGCTGTTGGTCAGGTCGTAGGGCCCGACGAAGATCATGTCGATGCCCTCGGTCGCGGCGATGGCGTCCGCCGCCTCGACGCCCTCGCGCGTCTCGATCTGCCCGATCACCAGCAATTCGTCGCGCGCGCGTTTCAGGTATTCCGCCGCATGGAGGCCATAGCTGGAGGCGCGCACGATCGACGCCGCGAAGCCGCGAATCCCACGGGGCGGATAGACGCAGGCCTGCGCCGCGCGCCTGGCCTCGGACGCATTGTTGATCGCCGGGATCATCACACCCTCGACCCCGATATCCAGCGCCAGTTTGATCTCAACCGGATCGTTCGCCTTGACGCGCACCAGCGCCGTGGCGCCATGGGCCTGTGCCCCGGCCATCTCGGCGATGGCGGAGTGGATGTCGCCCATGCCGTGCTCGCGGTCGATCAGCACACAGTCGTAGCCCGCCGCCGCGCAGATCTCGGCGACCGGCGCATGGCCCAAATCGAGGAAAACGCCGAACGCCTTCTTGCCCTTCAGCAATCGCCGCTTAAGCTCGTTGCGACGGAACATGGCGGCTCCAAATCCATTGCGCTTCAGCGCTTCATGCTACCGCGTCCGGGCCGGGGTTGATACCTAGCCGTCATGACGGATGGATGACGCCCTTGCCGTCGGTCTGCCGGTCGAACAAGCGATAGGCCTCTTCCGCCTGTTCCAGCTTCCAGCGATGCGTGAACAGGCGGTCGATGTCGATGCCGCGATCGGCGACATAGCACGCGCATTCCGCCTGGCCGACCGTGGAAAACGTCCACGAGCCGATCACCGTTATCTGGCGACGCAGCAGGTCGTTGCTGACATCGAGCGTGACGCTGTCGCCCTCGCCCACATAACACGCCTTGCCCCAGGTGCGCAGGCAGCGCACGGCCTGCTGGCGCGCCACGGGCGACGACGAGGCGTCGAGCGACAGATGCGCGCCGCGCCCGTGCGTCAGCTCCTTGATCGCGCCCACCACGTCGTTGGTGTTCTTGGGGTTGATCAGGTGCGCCGCGCCGAATTCCTTGGCCCGCGCCAGGCGTTCGTCTGATGTGTCGAGCGCGATGACGCGCGCACCCAGTTCCGCCGCCAGCAGCGTCGCCGACAGCCCGACCGGCCCCTGGCCGAACACGGCGATGCTGTGCTCGCCGCTCAAGCCCAGGCGCTGCAACGCGCCCCAGGCGGTTCCGGTGCCGCAGGAAATCGCGGCGCCCGCATCGAACGACAATTCGTCGGGCAGCGGCACCAGGGTGCGCGCCGGGCATTTCATGAAGCGCGCATGCGCGCCGTTTCCGGTCACGCCGTAAACCTCGGCCACGCCCTCGACGCAAAGCTGCATCCAGCCGGTCGTGCAATGCGGGCACACGCCGCAGCCGCGATAGTGATGCTGCATGACGCGCATGCCGACGCGCGCCTGCTCGTGCGAAACGCCTGGACCTATCGCCGCCACCACGCCGCAGGGTTCGTGCCCGGCGATCACCGGGCCGCCCTTGCCGCCCAGCCCCAGTGACGCTGCGCCGCCGGTAACGCGATAGAATTTCAGGTCGCTGCCGCACATGCCCGAGGCCTTGATCTCCAGCACCACCTCGCCCGGGCCGGGCGTTGGGTCGGGATACTCGCGCAGCTCGAGCTTGCGGTCGCCCAGAAAAACCAATCCCTTCATCGCCGGCATTCCCCCGATTTCGCTGACGGCCCGTCGGCCCCGATCCTATACGAAGCGGCCGGCCCTGCCCTAGCCGGCGCTCAGCCTCGTCAGGATATCCGCGATCTTCTGCCCGGGCTTTAGCCCCAGGGCCGCGGCGCGCGCGTTGACGTGCGCGATCACGCCGCTTGCCCACATATCCGCAGCGTCGCCGATGCGCGCGCTGGTATGGCTCACAGCGCCGGCTGGTATGCCGCGCGCTTCGAGCATGTCGAGCGACACGATGCCCGCACGGTCCTTGCCGACGTCGGCGTCGTTGAACACGACCAGCTTCAGCTTGACTGCGAGCGCGAACTCGCCCGCGCTGGCGCCGCCATGCGAGCCGGCGACGATCATCGCGCCGGCGTCACCGGCCGCGATCTTGGCGATCGAATCGAGCAGCAGCACGCGCCCGCCGGGCCCGCGCGCGATCTCGGATTTCAGCATGCAGGTTTACGCCTTTGCACGGTCAATCACGGACAACAACTGTTTGGCTAGCATTCCTTCAACCAATTCTTCCATTTTGCCAACGTCTATCCGTCCATTGCGGCTTGCAGTATCCGCCGCTTCCAACGCATCAAAATAGGGCACACGATTCTTCTCAATCTGCTCAGGAATCGTATTGGTGCCGGGCAGGCGCTCGCCTAGCCTCACACAGAGCACCATGTACGATACCGCGCGTGATGTTCGCCCGTTACCGTCGGTAAACGGATGGATCCAGTTCAACCTCAACATTACGTATGCTGCTAGGTGGACCGCCGATCGGCTGCTGAAATTGTCGTTAACGTAGTCGCACATCTCCTCCACCAGCTCCGCGACCAAGTGAGCGGGAGGTGGCTCATGCTTGCTGTGCTCGATACGAATATGGCTAGGGCGGTAGTTGCCCGCGTAAGCGCTGATTCCGTTTAACGCAATTCGGTGAAGATCGAAGATTCGCGACAGCCGTAACCGAAAAGGTCGCGGCGGCGGCTTAATGAAATCCTCGATATGCTGGATCGTTCGATCATATTGCCGGAGTCCGTTTTTTGACTCGGCTTTGGCCCGTTCTTCTGGGTCCTTTATGAGCTCAGCATCCAGCGGAACACTATGCCGCCGGATACTGTCCGGCTCAGTCATCTCGCTCAGCCGATTCGGCCTTCAACGCCTCTGCCTCAGCGTTAATCATCTCGCGCGTGATGCGTGGGTTTTCCATGGCGGTATTGCCGAAGGCAAAACTGCGCCGCTGCTTTTCACGGTCAGCCGGTGTTTCGGGGATTTTCTTGGCCCGCTTGACCAGATTTTCGACGTCGTTCGACATATTCCTCTCCGTAGGTCACATCTTGTGCCCTACCCGACCAAGATCAAGGGCGAATCGTATCAGAAATCGATCTCAAGTTGAACGAGGGAATGGGGCGAGCGACGGGGCTTGAACCCGCGACAACCGGATCCACAATCCGGTGCTCTACCAACTGAGCTACGCCCGCCATCGTAGGTGGGTGTACAAGCCCCCCGGGCGGGGGTCAAGTGACCGGGTTCGCTCGGAAAATCCGCCGGAAATCCGCCGCCCGCATGCCAGATGACCGCCGCGCGATACTCCGCTAGAACAGCCCTCCCGGGGGGAGGAAAGCATGATCCGACTGGCCGAAGGAATGGAGCGGCTCGGCACCGAGACCGCGTTCGAGGTGCTGGCGCGCGCCGAGGCGTTGAAGGCGCAGGGCAAGGACATCGTCAACCTGGGCATCGGCCAGCCCGATTTCCGCACGCCAGAGCATATCGTCGAGGCCGGCGCCAAGGCGCTGCGCGACGGGCATCATGGCTACACTCCCGCCAACGGCATCCTGCCCTTGCGCGAGGCGATCGCGGCGGAGTGGCTGAAGCGCCATCGCGTGACGGTCGATCCGGGCCGCATCCTTGTCGTGCCCGGCGGCAAGGTCACGATGTTCTTCGCCATCGCGATGTGCGGCGAAAAGGGCGCGGAGATCATCTATCCCAATCCCGGATTCCCGATCTACGAGTCGGTGATCAAATGGACCGGCGCCACGGCGGTTCCCCTTCCGCTGCACGAGCAGAACGGCTTCGCGTTCAAGGCCGAGGACGTGCTGAAGCTGGTTACGCCGCGCACGCGCCTCATCATCATCAACAGCCCGGCCAATCCCACGGGCGGCGTGACGCCGCGCGCGGAGGTGGAGAAGTTGGCCAAAGGGCTGGAAAAATTCCCCGACGTGGTGGTCCTAAGCGACGAGATCTATGGCCGCATCGTGTACGGCAAGAACGAGCACGTTTCGCTGCTGGAGTACGACTCCTTGCGCGAGCGGCTGATCCTGCTGGACGGCTTTTCCAAGACCTATGCCATGACCGGCTGGCGCCTGGGCTATGCGCTGTGGCCGAAGGCGATGATCGAGGGCGCCACGCGCCTGGCGGTCAATTGCCATTCCTGCGTCAACGCCGCGTCGCAATGGGCGGGCATCGCCGCGCTGCAAGGCCCGCAGGACGCCGTCGACCGCATGGTAAAGGCTTTCGCCGAGCGGCGGCAATACATCGTCGGCGCCTTGAATCAGTCGCCGGGTATCACCTGCGTCGAGCCGGGCGGCGCGTTCTATGTGTTCCCGAACATCAAGGGCACCGGCCTGACGGCCAAGCAGGCGCAGACCAGACTGCTGGAGGAAGCAGGCGTGGCGACGGTCGCCGGCACCAGCTTCGGTTCCTATGGCGAGGGGTATCTGCGCTTCTCCTACGCCAATAGCCTGGACAACATCAAAGAAGCGATCCGTCGTGTCGGCGCTTGCCTGAATGGGCGCTAAGCCAGCCAATCGTCAAAACTGCGCGGTTAATGATCTAATGCCTATTAATTATGCAGTTTTTGACCCCAGGATTGGCGGTTTTTTGCGCGCCTCGGGTCGATTCAGCAAGGGGGCGACTGGCATGGGCCGTGCGTACACCGTTACGTCCGCGGCGGGGCGGGGCGAAGTTCGGCTTCCCCGCCCTTGCCGCCTTGAAAACCGCCACTGCGTGGGATGGAAGCCGCAATGAAGAAGATCGAGGCCATCATCAAGCCCTTCAAGCTGGACGAGGTGAAAGAGGCCCTGCACGAAGTCGGGGTCAAGGGCATCACCGTGACCGAGGCCAAGGGCTTCGGCCGGCAGAAGGGGCATACCGAGCTCTATCGCGGCGCCGAATACGTGGTGGATTTCCTGCCCAAGGTGAAGCTCGAGATCATCGTCGAGGACGGCCAGGTGGAACGCGCGGTCGAGGCGATCCAGTCCGCGGCCAAGACCGGCCGCATCGGCGACGGCAAGATTTTCGTCTCTTCGGTCGAAGAAGTGATCCGCATCCGCACGGGCGAGCGCGGGCCGGACGCGGTGTGACGCCGGCCGGCGAACCTAGGTCAGCAACTTCCGTCAGGGTATGAAAGAAACGAAAGGGGATACAAGAGCGATGAGCGACAACAAGGACATGGCGAAGGTCATGAAGATGCTGAAGGACCACGACGTGAAATACGTCGATGTCCGCTTCACCGACCCGCGCGGCAAGTGGCAGCATCTGTCGCAGCACATCAACACCATCACCGAGGACTTCCTGAACGAAGGCATCATGTTCGACGGCTCGTCGATCGCCGGTTGGAAGGCGATCAACGAATCGGACATGCTGCTGAAGCCCGATCTGAAGACGGCGGTGATGGACCCCTTCACCGCGCAGCCGACGCTGATATTGATCTGCGACACCTACGAGCCCGGCACCGGCCAGTCCTATTTGCGCTGCCCGCGTTCGATCGCCAAGCGCGCCGAGGCGTACTTGAAAAGCTCGGGCGTCGGCGACACCGCCTATTTCGGCCCCGAGGCCGAGTTCTTCGTGTTCGACGACGTGCGCTTCAATGTGTCGATGAACAAGATCTCGTACGAGATCGACTCCGACGAGGGCCCTTACGTCACCGACAAGAAATTCCCCGAGGGCAACACCGGCCATCGCCCGCCGATCAAGGGCGGCTATTTTCCGGTGCCGCCGGTCGACAACTATCAGGACCTGCGCTCGGAAATGCTCAGCACCATGAACGCGATGGGGCTGAAGGTCGAGAAGCACCACCACGAGGTGGCGCCCTCGCAGCACGAGCTGGGCTTCGTGTTCGACGAACTGGTGCGCACCGCCGACAACACGCAGATCTACAAGTATGTCGTGCAGATGGTGGCGCATAACTACGGCAAGACCGCCACCTTCATGCCCAAGCCGATCAAAGGCGACAACGGCAGCGGCATGCACGTGCACCAGTCGATCTGGAAGAAGGGCAAGCCGCTGTTCGCGGGCTCGGGCTATGCCGACCTGTCGGAATCGGCGTTGCATTATATCGGCGGCATCATCAAGCACGCCAAGGCGATCAACGCGTTCACCAATCCGGGCACCAACAGCTACAAGCGCCTGATCCCGGGCTTCGAGGCGCCGGTGCTGCTGGCCTATTCGTCGCGCAATCGCTCGGCCTCGTGCCGCATTCCGTACGTGTCGAGCCCGAAGGGCAAGCGCGTCGAGGTGCGGTTCCCCGATCCGACGGCGAACCCATATCTGGGCTATGCCGCCATGCTGATGGCCGGCATCGACGGCATCCAGAACAAGATCCATCCGGGCGACCCGATGGACAAGAACCTGTACGACCTGCCGCCGGAAGAGCTGGCGCAGGTGCCGACGGTGTGCGGCAGCTTGCGCGAGGCGCTGGGGTGCCTGGCCAACGACAACGCGTTCCTGAAGAAGGGCGACGTGTTCTCGGACGACCAGATCAACGCCTACATGGAGCTGAAGTGGGAAGAGGTCTACAAGTTCGAGCACACGCCGCATCCGATCGAATTCGAGATGTACTATTCGAGCTGACGGAAGAGCGAGTATCCCTGAACTACGGCGCCCCGCCGGCCTCAGCCGGCGGGGTTTTCTTCGGCCCGTGCCAACGCCGACGCGCCCGGGCTTGACGCCGCGACGCAACCCCAGCTTAGCTGTCGTTAGGGGTTCGTCCATGATGGGTAATCGGACGATGCGGATCCTTTTCCTCGCCGCGATTTTCGCGGCTTTCGGCTTCGGCGGCGGCACCGCGCGCGCCGAGGGCGACGCGACAAGCGGCCAGAAGCTGTTCGGGCAGCGTTGCGCCTTCTGCCATTCGATCGCCGCGGCGGAGAGAAAACCGCTGGGCCCGGAACTCGCCGGCGTATTTGGGCGCAAAGCAGCCTCGATCGCGGACTACAAGTATTCGCCCGCCTTCGCGGCGCTGACCGTGACCTGGGACGACAAGTCGCTGGACGAGTTCCTCGTCGCGCCGGCCAAGCTGGCGCCGGGCACGCCCATGGCCATCGGCGTGCCGCAGGCAGCGGACCGCGAGGACCTGATCGCCTATCTGAAATCGGTGAAATGACGCGCCGCTATTTCGGCGCTTGGGAAGTGACGCGCCGCTATTTCGTCGCCGGGGCGGCGGAGGCGGGCGCGCGTTTTTCTGCAGGCTCCGATTTGCGCTTTGGCCCAGTGCCTGGTTCGGCCCGGTCGGAGGCTTTGACCTCATCGAGGCGACGCAAGGGCCGCATCAAATAGGGACTGACATAGGTTTGATCCGGCAAAATCAATGCTTTAGCAGAATTGCCCACCGAGTTATCCCCATATATGGACGCAGCCACGCGTTTGCGTACCATATCTAGCTAAAAGTTTAAAGGGCTGAATTATTACAGAATTCCCTAAGCCAGACGGATTTGCGGACGGTCGCGCGCCTGCGGGCGGCGGCGGTCGCGCTATTTCGCGACCGGCTTCCAGGCCTTGGCCTTGCGCTCGGCGTCGGCCACCTGCTCCTTGGTCAGCTGGCTGGCGAGCTTGTCCTTCACGATCGGCAACTCGAAGCGGTCGCTGCTGTCCTTGGGGGTACGCAGCTCGGCGATCGCGAACCACAGATAGGACTGCGCCAGATCCTTGGTCACGCCTTGGCCCTTGGCGTACATGTTGGCGAGCTTGAGGATGCCGGCATAGAAGCCCCGGTCGGCCGCTTTTCTGTACCATTTCACCGCCTCGGGCAGGCTGCGCGGTTGACCGATGCCGCCTTCGTACACCACCCCCATCATGAACACGCCCTGCACGTCGCCGGCATTGGCGGATTTCAGGTACCACTCCGCCGCGTCCTTGTAGCTGACCGGCGTGCCCCGGCCGGTGTGGTACAGGCTGGCGATCAGGAACATCGCGTCTGCGTTGCCCGCCTTCGCCGCTGGTTCCAGCTCCTTCCAGGCCGTGTCGAAATCGCCCTGGTCGTAGGCCGCCTTGCCTTCCGGGTAACCGGCCGACGCCGGTGCGATGGCGGCGGCAAGCGCCAGACACAGAGAAACCGTTAGGGTGGCGATGTTCGGTAGGTGCTTGCGTTGCATCGGGCTGAAGCTCCGTCGTTCCATGGGACCGGATTCGTAAGTCCAACGGCCACCGGAAGGCAAGGGTTGCCTGCGGCGGCCGATGAATTCGCCCCGTTCCGATGTCATACTTGAAATATGGCGGAAAAGCGTATCAAAGACCGCCGCAAGGTTTTTTTCGGCGCGGCCGCGCCCATCCGGGGAAATCGATGCCGAAAGTCTATGACTGCTTCCCCTATGACGGCGAGAGGATACTCGACCTGCGGCTGCGCCTGCTATGGGACGTGGTGGACTGGTTCGTGATCGGCGAGTCCGAACTGACGCATGTCGGCCAGCCCAAGACCATCCGCTTCGACGAAAAGCGCCATGCCTGGGCGATGCCGAAGATCCGGTTTCTAAGGATGCCGCCCAGGGTGTTCGCGGGCTGCAAGGACAATTGGGAGCGCGAGAACCTGCAGCGCATCGAACTGAAGCGGGGCTTCGCCGACGCGGCCGACGACGACGTGGTCATGGTTTCCGACACCGACGAAATCCCCAATCCCGCGCTTGTGGCGGGTGCTGCGAACCATCCGCGCGACGGTATCCGCGCCTTCACGCAACTGATGTTCTATTTCTACGGCGACTACCTCTGCACCTCCGACCCGTTCTGGGTCGGCACCAAGGCGGTCAGCGGCGCGGTGGCGCGCGCGTCCAGCCTGCAGGACATACGCACCGACCCCAAGCGCCTGCAAAGGCGCGTGGTCAAAGTACCGGACGGCGGCTGGCACTACAGCTATCTCGGCGGCGTCGACACCGTGATCGAAAAGGTCCAGCGTTTTGTCCACACCGAAGTGAACCTGCCTGAATACCGAGACCGCGAACGAATCCGGCAGCGCATCGCGCGCGGCGAGGATGTTTTCTCCCGTTCCCTCACCTATGGCCGCGTCACGGGTTACGAGCGCGGACATCAGGTGCTGCGCGACTGGTTCGCCGCGCGCGAGGACTTGCTGTCACCTCCAGGCGTGCCGTTCGCGGGCGAGGTTTCCGCGGTAACCGCGCGGCATCGCGGCCCAGGTCGTTTTTGGCGCAAACTTCGCCGCAGCTTCCAAAAACGGATCGGGCCGCGCCTGACGCGAGACTAAAAACGCCCCAGCCGGCGGCCCAGCCGGTGGACCTGCCACCGCAACCAGGTGGGTTTGCGGTCGCCGGGCGTCTTGCGGACGATCATCTGGTAATGCTTGCGCACCAACGTGAAGTCGCCGGCGTACATTTCCAGGAACATATCGACCGCGGGCTTCGCGCGCTCGACATCCGGCAGGTTCTTGCCGCCGCCGTAATCGTCCCAGATCATGGTGCCGCCGGGTTTCAGCATCTGCCAGGACGAGAGCGTGTCGATCAACACATCGTCGCGCCGGTGACTGCCGTCGACATAGATCACGTCGAACGTGCGGTGCGACACGAGCAGCGAATCCAGCCCCGTGGCCGAGCGCGCGCGGATTTTCTCGAAGCGCCCATGATAGCCCGCAAGATTGGCGTCGAAGCGCCGCTCGATCTTCGGCACGCTCGCGCGCCACTCGGCGTTGGCGAAGTGCTCGGGGCTGCCGCCGAACGTGTCGATGCAGGTGATGCGGCTAAGCGGCAGGAATTCGAGGAAGAACACCGCCGAGCGGCCCTCCCACGAGCCGATCTCCAGCAACTCGCAGGGCCGCTCGCGCAAAGGCGCCAGCACCTCGGACCAGACCGGAAAATGCGGCGAGGTCCAATCCTGCGAGAATTCCTTGCCGCGGAACCAATCCGCCCAGTCGTTCGGCCCGGGCAGGGTCATTGCGCCGGCACCGGGCGCGGCCGGCCGTTGTCGTCGATGGCGACATAGCTGAAGCGCCCCTCGGTCACGCGCACCCGCTCGCCGCTCGAGCGGCGCAGCACCCAGGCCTCGATGTTGGTGGTCATCGAACTGCGCCCGACGCGAAGCAATTCCACATAGCAGCACAGCACGTCGCCCACGCGCACCGGATGGTGAAAGCTCATCGACTCCACCCCCACGGTGGCCACGCGGCCCCTGGCCCGGCCGGCGCAGAACGTGCCGCCGGCGATGTCCATCTGCCCCAGCACCCAGCCGCCGAAAATATCGCCGTTCGGATTGGTGTCGGCCGGCATGGCGAGCGTGCGGATCACCAGCTCGCCCCTCGGCTCCGCCGCGGTCTTCGCCTGCCCTGACGTGTCGGCCATTGTGTGTTCCCTGGCTCCAGGCGGTTTATACCAGATTTCGTGGGCTTTCCAGGGGTTTACCCATAGCCCTTGGGGGTATCGCTTGCCAGAGCACCCTCTCCCCCTATAATCCTTCGGCCATGAAGGACTTGTTCGCCACGGCACGCAAGCGCCCGTCGCAGTCCAACGGCGAGTATTCCGCCAAGGATATCGAGGTGCTGGAGGGGCTCGAGCCCGTCCGCCGGCGCCCCGGCATGTATATCGGCGGCACCGACGAGCGCGCTATGCACCACCTGGCCGCCGAGGTGCTGGACAACGCGATGGACGAAGCCGTGGCCGGCCACGCCACGCGCATCGAGGTCGAGCTGGCCAAGGACATGTCGGTGACCGTGTGCGACAACGGACGCGGCATTCCGGTCGATCCGCATCCTAAGTTCAAAAGCCAATCGGCGCTGCAGGTCATCATGACCATGCTGCATTCCGGCGGCAAATTCTCCGGCAAGGTGTACACGACCTCGGGCGGGCTGCACGGCGTGGGCGTGTCGGTGGTCAACGCGCTCAGCGACAAGCTGACGGTCGAGGTGGCGCGCGACAAGCGCCTGTGGACCCAAAGCTACGCGCGCGGCAAGCCCACGACCAAGCTGTTGAACAAAGGGCCGGTGACGAACCGGCGCGGCACCACCGTCACCTTCCATCCCGATCCCGAGATTTTCGGCAAGTCGGCGCGCTTCCAGCCCGAGCGGCTTTACCGCATGGCGCGGTCCAAGGCGTATCTGTTCCGCGGCGTCGAGATCCGCTGGGCTTGCGACAAGTCGCTGATCGGCAAGGGCGACGAAACCCCGGCCGCGGCCACGCTGCATTTCCCCGGGGGCCTCACCGACTATATCGACGCCACGCTCAAGGGCCGCGACACGCTGACGCCGAAGCCGTTCGTCGGCCAGGCCGCCATGCCCGATGGCGCCGGCAAGGTGGAATGGGCGATCGCCTGGCCGGTCGACGAGGACGGATTCGAGAACACGTATTGCAACACGATCCCGACGCCCGAAGGCGGCACGCACGAGCAGGGCTTGCGCGCCGGCTTGGCGCGGTCCTTGCGCGCCTATGGCGAACTGGTGGGCAACCGCCGCGCCGCGCAGATTACCAGCGACGACGTGATCGGCGGCGCCGCGATCATGCTGTCGCTGTTCATCAAGGACCCGCAATTCCAGGGCCAGACCAAGGAGAGGCTTGCCTCGGTCGAGGCCGGCCGCATGGTCGACCAGGTGCTGAAAGACCATTTCGACCACTGGCTGAACGAGGACAAGGACGCCTCGACCGATCTTTTGGACCGCGCCATCCAGCGCGCCGAGGATCGGCTGCGCAAGCGCCAGGAGCGCGATTTTGCGCGCAAAACAGCCACGCGCAAGCTGCGCCTGCCCGGCAAGCTCGCGGATTGCACCGCGAGTTCGGCCGAGGGCACCGAGCTGTTCCTGGTCGAGGGCGACAGCGCCGGCGGCTCGGCCAAGCAGGCGCGCCTGCGCAACACCCAGGCGGTGCTGCCGTTGCGCGGCAAGATTCTGAACGTGGCCTCGGCCACGGTCGACAAGATGCGCGCCAACCAAGAGATCACCGACCTGATCCAGGCGCTGGGCTGCGGCATCGGCAGCGACTACGACGACACCAAGCTGCGCTACGAGAAAATCATCATCATGACCGACGCCGACGTGGACGGCGCGCATATCGCTTCGCTGCTGATGACCTTCTTCTACCGCGAAATGCGCGGGATGATCGAGCATGGGCATCTGTACCTGGCGCAGCCGCCGCTCTATCGCCTGAACCAGGGCGGCAAGGTGGTCTATGCGCGCGACGACAAGCACAAGGACGAGCTGATGAAGAAGGAATTGAACGGGCGCGGCAAGGTCGAGATCAGCCGCTTCAAGGGCCTGGGCGAAATGCCGGCGATCCAGCTGAAAGACACCACGATGGACCCGACCCAGCGCAACCTGTGGCGCGTGGTGCTGCCCAACCGCAAGAAAGAAAGCGACCGCGCCGAGATGCGCTCGACCGAGCGCCTGGTGGAAGCGCTGATGGGCCGCAAGCCCGAGCTGCGCCTGGAATTCATCCAGAAAAACGCGAAGCTGGCGAAGGACCTGGACGTTTAGCCCGCGCCCCGGCCGCCCCGCCCTACATATACCCCGCCGCGCGCAGGCGCTCGAAGCTGTCCTCGTTCTCGTGGTCCATCGCGCGGCCCACGCGCTCCGGCACGGTCGTGGCGCGCAGCTCGGCGATGATCTGGTCGACGGTCCGGGCCTTGCTTTTGATCGGGAAGGTGATGTCCTTCTCGCCCAGCGTGCGATAGCGCTCGCCGTTCCTGGCGAAATACAGCGGCACCACCGGAATGCCCTCGCGCTTGATATAGAGCCAGACGTCGATCTCGGTCCAATGCAGCAGCGGATGGATGCGCAGATGCGCGCCTTCGGGCGGCGCGGTGTTGAATTGGTCCCAGAATTCCGGCGGCTGCTCGCGGAAATTCCACTGCCCGGTCGTGTCGCGGGGGCTGAACACGCGCTCCTTGGCGCGCAGCCGCTCCTCGTCGCGGCGGATGCCGGCGATGATCCCTTTCAGCTTGAAATCGCGTAACGCCTTGGCGAGGCCGAGCGTCTTGCGCGCGGCGGCGCGCGCCGCCGGCGGCAGCGACGCGTCGGTTTCCTCGACCGGCGGGCATTTGGCGATCTTCAGGTCCAGCTTCCACTCCCTCGCGATATGGTCGCGGAAACGATAGACCTCGTCGAACTCCATGTCGGTGTCCAGATGCATGGCCGGAAACGGCACGCGACCGAAGAACGCCTTCATCGCCAGCCACGCCAGCACGCCGGAATCCTTGCCGATCGACCACAGCATGGAAAGCGGCATTATGTGGTGGAACGCCTCGCGCAGGATATAGACGCTGCGCGCTTCCAGTTCGTCGAGATGATCCAGGTGCTTCATTCGGCTCTCCGGGCGCGCCTTATACCCTATTTCTTTTGCACGCGCCCATAGCGGTCGTCGAAGCGCACGATGTCGTCCTCGCCCAGGTAGTCGCCGACCTGCACCTCGATCAGATGCAGCGGCGCCGCGCCCGGATTCTCCAGCCTGTGCTTCGCGCCCAGCGGAATGAAGGTGGACTGGCCAGTCTCCAGGTCGAATACCTCGCCATCGCGCGTCACGCGCGCGCGGCCGCGCACCACCACCCAATGCTCGGCGCGCTTGTGGTGCATCTGCAGCGACAGTCCGGCGCCGGGCTTCACCACGATGCGCTTGACCTGGAAACCGCCACCCATGTCGATGGACCGGTAGCTGCCCCAGGGCCGGCGCACCTCGGCGTGGCTGCGATGCTCCTCGCGCTTGGCGGATTTCAGGCGCTCCACCACGGCCTTGACCTCGGCCGCACGGTCGCGCCCCGCCACCAGCACTGCGTCGCGCGTGCCGATCACCGCCACGTCCTTCAGCCCCAGCACTGCGATCAGCGCGCCGTCGGCGCTGACATAGGAATCGCGCACATCGGACAAAAGCGCGTCGCCCGACACCGCGTTGCCGCGCTTGTCGCGCGGCAATGCGCGCCACAGCGCGTCCCACGTGCCCAGATCGCTCCAGCCCATGTCGGCCGGCACCACGGCGGCGGCCGACGTGCGCTCCATGACGGCGTAATCCACCGATCGCGCCGGCGACTTGGCGAAGGCGTCCGCGTCCAACCGGGTGAATTCAAGGTCGCGCGCGCGTTTTTCCACCGCCGCGCGCGCCGCCGCCAGGATGTCGGGCGCGAATTTTTCCAGCTCTTCCAGAAAGCGCTTCGCGGTGAAGGCGAAAATGCCGCCGTTCCACAGCCACCCGCCGCGCGCCAGCATGGCGCGGGCGCTTCGCACGTTCGGCTTTTCCACGAAGCGCGCGACCGCGTAGGCGTCGAGGCCGGGAAGCTTGCGTCCGCGCTTGATATAGCCGAACTCGGTATGCGGCGAACGCGGCTTGATGCCGAGGCTCAAAAGATGCCCGGCCCGCGCCGCCTTGGCCGCCGCGGCGATGGCCGCGCGAAACGCCGTGGCGTCGGCGATGGCGTGATCCGACGGCAGCACCAGCAACACCGTGCCCGGGTCGCGCACCGCAGCCAGCAACGCTGCCGCGGCGATCGCCGGCGCGGTGTTGCGCGCCACCGGCTCCAGCACGATTTCGGCGTCCACGACCCCGATTTCGCGCAACTGCTCGGCGACCAGGAAGCGGTGCTCGTCCGCCGCCATGACGATGGGGGCCGCGAAGCGCTTGCGATCGGCGATGCGCAGCGCCGTGTCCTGCAGCACGCTGCGGTCCGAGACCAGTTTCAGGAACTGCTTAGGATGCAGCTCGCGCGAGGCCGGCCACAGCCGCGTGCCGCTGCCGCCCGACAGAATCACGGGTTGAATCGCGGCCATCCCCAGCTACCGGTCCCGGTCTTCGCGCATCAGGCGCAAGAGATATTCGCCATAGGCGTTGTTGCGCATCGGCAGGGCCAGGCGTTTCAGCTTCGCCGCCGCAATCCAGCCCTGGCGCCAGGCGATTTCCTCTAGGCACGCGATCATCAGTTGCTGGTTTTCCTCGATCGTCTGGATGAATTGCGCGGCTTGCAGCAGCGCGGCGGGCGTGCCGCAATCGAGCCACGCGATGCCGCGCCCGAACGGCGCCACGGCCAGGGCCCCGCGCTCCAGATACAGGCGGTTGAGATCGGTGATTTCCAGCTCCTTGCGCGCGGAAGGCTTGAGCCCGCGGGCCAAAGCCGGCGCGTCGGCGTCGTAGAAATAAAGCCCGGTGACCGCATAGGGCGAGCGCGGACGCTTGGGCTTCTCTTCGATCGACAGCGCGCGGCCTTTTTTGTCGAATTCGACCACGCCGAAGCGCTCGGGGTCCTTCACGCGCGTGGCGAAGACGGTCGCGCCCTTCCTGCGCGCGTCGGCCGCGCGCAGCATCTCCACCAGCCCATGGCCGAAAAACAGATTGTCGCCGAGAACCAGCGCCGAGGGCGCGCCCTTCAGGAATTTGCCGCCGATCACCAGCGCCTCGGCGATGCCGCGCGGCTGGCTTTGCTCGGCATAGGAAAAGCGCATGCCCAGCCACGATCCGTCGCCCAGCAATTGGCGGAACATCGGCAGGTCGCGCGGCGTCGAGATCACCAGCGCCTCGCGGATGCCCGCGAGCATCAGCACGCTCAGCGGATAATAAATCATCGGTTTGTCGTAGACCGGCAGCATCTGCTTGCTGACCGCCAGCGTCATGGGATTGAGCCGCGTGCCCGCGCCGCCGGCCAGCACGATGCCCTTTCGGCCCGCGATCGCCCGCGCGCTCATCGCGCCGCCCGTTCCAGGCCCAGCCGCCGGCCGGCGAAGCCGCGCGCGCTGATCGCCCGCCACCACGGCGCATTGTCCAGATACCAGCGCACGGTGCGCTCGATGCCATCGGCGAAAGCGATCGTGGGCCGCCAGCCCAGCTCGCGCTCGGCCTTGGCGATGTCCATCGCGTAGCGCAGGTCGTGCCCCGGCCGGTCGGGCACGAAGTCGATCGCGCTTTCGTGCTTCTTCTTGTCCGCGCGCGGCGCAAGCCGGTCGAGCGCGTCGCACACCGCGCGCGCGGTTTCCAGATTGGATTTCTCCGCCCGCCCGCCGAAGCAATAGGTCTCGCCCGGCCTGCCCGCCTCCAGCGCCCGCTCCAGCGCCGCGCAGTGATCCTCGACGTAAAGCCAATCACGCACGTTCTCGCCCCGCCCGTAGATCGGCAATGTTCGGCCCTCGCGCGCGCTGAGGATCAGCGTCGGAATCAGCTTTTCGGGAAACTGGTAGGGACCGTAATTGTTCGTGCAGTTCGTCACGATCACCGGAAGCCCATAGGTGTGCGCGTAGGCGCGCGCGATATGGTCGCTGCCCGCCTTGGACGCGGCATAGGGCGAGCGCGGATCGTAGCGCGTGGCCTCGTCGAATTTTCCGGCGGTTCCCAGCGAACCGAACACCTCGTCGGTCGAGACGTGGACGAAGCGGAACTCCTTTCGGCGCCGCTCGGACAGTTTTTGCCAATAGTCCAGCGCCGCGTCCAGCAGCGCCTGCGTGCCCAATACGTTGGTGGCCACGAAGGCGGCCGAATTGTCGATCGACCGGTCGACATGGCTTTCCGCCGCCAGATGCAGGATCGCGCGCGGCTTGTGCCGTTCCAGCAGGTTTTTCACCGCCGGGCGGTCGCCGATATCGCCCTGGACGAAGACGTGCCGCGAAGCGGGCAGTCCGCCGAGCGAGTCGCGGTTGCCCGCATAGGTAAGCTTGTCCAGGTTGACGACGGCGTCGCCCGCGCCCACGCGCCGGCGCGCGAAATTGCAGCCGATGAAACCGGCCCCGCCGGTGACGAGCAGCGGATCGCTCATGTCCGGTCGCTCATGGGAGGCGCCCCCGCCCCGCGCCAAAACGGCCCGTCATAGGGCTTTCCCGACGCGGCTTCAAGCCGGCTTCCCGCTGGAAGCGCGCCTGGACGCGGCGGCCATGCCCGCGGCGGCCAGGAACAGGCCCAACAGCCACCAGCTTTGCCACGCGCCGTAGCTGATGACGGCCACGGTCAGCCCGGCGGCGAGCAGCGCCAGCGCCCCGGCGCGCTCGGCGCGGCCGATCGCCGCGCGCTCCACGCTCGCCAGCGCCAATAAGGCCACGCCCGTACCCAGCAACGCGCCGGGCAGGCCCAGCTCCAAGCGCCATTGCAGCGGCGCGTTGTGCGGATGCAGCGGCATCAGCACGATGGTGGCGTAGCGCGGCGCGCCCGGCGGCTGCGGACCCATGTCCCAGGGAATCATCGCGCGCGCATCGGGCAGGGAGCGCGACGCATCCAATCCCCAGCCCCAAAGCGGACGCTCGTCGATCTTGCCGGCGGCGTAGTGCCAGATCAGGGCGCGATGCGCCGCCGAAGGCGGCAGATGCGCGCGCCGCTCGACATTCCGCGGATCGGGATTGGGCAGCAGGCTCACCGCTACCGGCGCCAACAGGATCGACGCGGCGACGCCAATGGCCAGCAACGCAACGGTCAGGCGCGGTAGAAACCACGCCAGAATCGCAGCCGTGACGGCGACACCCCAGGCGACTCGTGCCGAGGCGCTTTCCAAAGCGAACGCGGCGGCACCGACGCCGACGACCAGAGCGATCACGCCGGCATGGCGGCCGTCGCGCCACAGATACGCGGCCGGCGCGGACGACAGCAGCACCAGCAGCGTCGATGCGCGGTTCATCGCGCTGAGCGGTGCCTCGACGCCCGGCTCGAACAGACGCCGCAGCGCGCCCCCGGTCAGCCGCTCGAAGAAAACAAGAGCAAGCGCCAGCGCGATGCCCGCGACCGCCGCCATTGCGACGCGTTTGCGCTGCCCATCGTCCAAATCTTGCGCCGCGCCCAACAGAATACCGCCGGCGAGGAAAATCCCCGCGAGCTGCAGCGCGCGTTTCAGGCTTTCGTCCGGGCGGATCGACCACAGCGCCGACACGGCGCCCCAAACCGCAACCAGGATCAGCGCCGCGAGTACCGTCTTCGCGCCAATATCGGGCCAGCGCCGGTTGAGCGCGTTCAACGCGATGATCGCCAGGGCCGCCATGATCGCCAACAGCGCGATCCCAGCGGACGCATAGATCGCCACCGGCGGCGCCAGCAACAGGGTAAGCGCCAACACGTCCCCGCCGCCGAAGCGAAGCCCGGGGCGCGTTGCAGCCTGGGGATCGGTCATGGGCCCTTGGATGCCCGGAATTGGCGCCTCTGTCCAGCTTGCCCGGGCATTGCATCGTGCCCCCTCGGGCCCGAAAGCCGGTTGACGGACAAGCCTTTAGGCCGCTATCCAAGCCCAGTTGAAAGCCCCCCGTGCCCTGCCCTTAACAATGCGGCATTCCCGCCAGAGCGCCCCAAAGGCCAACCATGTTCGCGCGTGAGCTGAAACAGCGTTTCTTCGACAAAACCGCCCGTATCGCGGTGATCGGCCTCGGCTATGTCGGCCTGCCGCTGATCGAGGCGTTCAACGACAAGGGCTACGATACGCTGGGCTGCGATATCGACGACGTGAAGGTGAAGGGTCTCAACGTCGGACGATCGCCGATCAAGACCATCGACCACGCGCGCGTGAAGCGCATGGTCAAGACTGGGCGCTTCGAGGCGACCGCCGATTTCTCTAAGCTCAAGACCGCCGACGCGATTTTGATCTGCGTGCCCACGCCGCTGACCCGCCACCGCGAGCCGGACATGACCTATGTGGTTGAAACCGGCAAGACCGTGGCCAAGCATCTGCGCCAAGGCCAGCTGATCGTGCTGGAATCGACCACCTATCCCGGCACCACGGCCGAGGAGCTGAAACCGGTGCTCGAGGCCACGGGGCTGAAATCGGGCCGCGACTTCTATCTGGCCTACAGCCCGGAGCGCGAAGACCCCGGCAATCCCAAGTTCAACACGCGCGTGATCCCCAAGGTGGTGGGCGGCGACGGCGACAAGGCGCGCGATCTGGCGCATGCGCTGTACGGCCAGGTCGTGGCGGGCGTGGTGCCCGTGTCGTCCACCCAGACCGCCGAAGCCGTGAAGCTGACGGAAAACATCTTCCGCGCGGTCAACATCGCGCTGGTGAACGAGCTGAAGGTGATCTTCACCCGCATGGGGATCGACATCTGGGAAGTGATCGAGGCGGCGAAATCGAAGCCCTTCGGCTACATGCCGTTCTATCCCGGCCCCGGCCTTGGCGGGCACTGCATTCCGATCGACCCCTTCTATCTCACCTGGAAGGCGCGCGAATTCGGCGTCGCCACGCGCTTCATCGAGCTGGCGGGCGAAGTGAACCAGGACATGCCGCTCTACGTCGTGCGAGTGCTGTCCGACGCGCTCGACCAGCGGTTCAAGCGCGGCCTGAACGGCACGCGCATCCTGTTGCTGGGCGTGGCCTATAAGAAGAACGTGGACGATATCCGCGAAAGCCCCGCCTTCCGGCTGATCGAGTTGCTGCAGGAGCGCGGCGCGGCGGTGGATTTCTACGATCCGTTCGTGCCGGTGCTTCCCTCGACGCGCGAGCACGCCTCGCTGGCGGGCATGAAGGGCGTCAAATGGCGGCCCGCGGATTTCAAGCGCTACGACGCGGCGTTGATCTGCACCGATCACGACGCGGTGGACTATGGCGCCGTAGTGAAGAACGCGCGGCTGGTGGTGGACACACGCAACGCCACGCGCGGCGTCAAAACGGGGCGCGGCAAGATCGTCCAGGCCTGACGCGGCCGCAAATCGGCGTTTGGAGGCACCATGTCGTCCTTGATCGATATCGCCTGCTACGCGGGCTACACGATCCTCAGCGTCTGGGGCCTGTTGCTGCTGAAGCCGGCGCTGTCGCCGATGGCGGCGGGCGCGGGCGTCACCGTTTCCGGCGCGTTGCAGGCCACCGCGGGCTTGGTGATCTATACGGTCAGCTTCGTCCTATGGCTGGTGGTGCTGGCGCGCCAGCCCCTATCCGTGTCCTATCCGATCGCCATCGGGCTTACGCTCGCGGCCAGCGCCATCGCCGCCGCCTGGCGCCTGGACGAAGCGCTGCCGATGCTGCGCATCGCCGGGATCGCGGTGATCTTCATCGGCGTCGTCCTAGTCGCGCGCAGCTAGAGGCATAAGGCGTTGTCGTCCACGCATGAACGCCTGAAGCGTGACGAGCAGGTAATCGGCTCTTCGGACCGGTCCTTCGGGCTGGTGTTCGCCGGGTTCTTCACGCTGCTGACGCTGCTGAAGCTCTGGCGCGGCTGGTCGATCTGGGGGTGGGTGTTCCTTGGCTTGGCGCTGGCCTTTGCCGCTCTCGCCTTGCTCGCACCCCAACTTTTGGCGCCCCTCAACCGCCTGTGGCTCAAGCTCGGGCTTGTGCTGCACAAGGTGGTGACGCCGATCATCATGGCGATGCTATTCTATCTGGCGATCACACCGATGGGCGTCGCGATGCGCCTGATGGGCAAGGATCTGCTGCGGCTGAAGCGCGAGCCCGGAGCCAAGACGTATTGGATCGAGCGCCAACCGCCCGGCCCAGCGCCGGATACGATGAAAAACCAGTTCTAGGCGGGAATCGATGTCGTTCATCCGTGAATTATGGGCGTTCATGCGCGCCCGCAAGAAGTTCTGGTTGCTGCCGATCCTGGTAATGATGGCGGTGTTCGGCGGGTTGGTGGTGGTGACCAAGGGCAGCGCCGTGGCCCCGTTCATCTACACACTGTTCTAGAGCCGGACCCGCCGGAATGCGCATCCTGGGCCTCAGCGCCTATTACCACGACAGCGCCGCGGCGCTGGTCGAGGACGGCCGCATCGTCGCGGCCGCCCAGGAAGAGCGCTTCACCCGCAAAAAGCACGACTCCGAATTTCCCGGCAACGCGGTGGCGTATTGCCTGAAGCACGCCGGAGTCGGCCTTGACCAGGTCGATTTCGTCGCGTTCTACGACAAGCCGTTCCTAAAGTTCGAACGGCTAGTGGAGACCTATCTCGCCTTCGCGCCGCGCGGCTTCGCCAGCTTCTCGAAGGCGATACCGGTGTGGATGCGCGAGAAGTTTTTCCAGAAATACCTGCTGCGCGACGAGCTGCGCAAATCGTTTCCCGGCTTCGATTGGGAAAACAAGCTGCTGTTCGCCGAGCATCACCAGTCGCACGCGGCATCGGCCTTCTTTCCCTCGCCCTACGACGAGGCGGTGATCCTGACCATGGACGGAGTGGGCGAATGGGCCACCACCTCGGTCGGATACGGGCGCGGCAGCGAGCTCGAGATGCGCCGCGAGATCCATTTTCCGCATTCGCTGGGTCTGCTCTATTCCGCCTTCACCTACTACACCGGGTTCAAGGTCAACTCGGGCGAATACAAGGTGATGGGCCTGGCGCCCTATGGCGAGCCGCGCTTCATGCAGGCGATCCTGGACAACCTGATCGACGTCAAGGACGACGGCACGTTCCGCCTGAACCTCGACTATTTCGACTATTGCACCGGCCTGCGCATGACGAACGAGAAATTCGACGCCCTGTTCGGCGGCCCGCCGCGCAAGCCCGACCAGTTGCTGACGCAGCGCGAGATGGATATAGCCGCGTCGATCCAGGCCGTGACCGAGAAAGTGGTGCTGCGCCTGACCCGCGCCCTGGCCAAGGAAACCGGCTGCAAGAATTTGTGCCTGGCGGGCGGCGTGGCGCTGAACTGCGTCGCCAACGGCAAGGTACTGCGCGCCGGGCAGTTCGACAAAATCTGGGTGCAGCCCGCGGCGGGCGACGCCGGCGGCGCGCTGGGCGCGGCGCTATTGGCCTATCACCTGTACCAGCACCGGCCGCGCCAGCCGAACGGCAAGATCGACGGCATGGACGGCAGCTATCTTGGACCCGCCTTCGAGCAAGCCGATATCGAGCAGCGGCTGGCGCGGGCGGGTGCGCGCTTCAAGGTAGTGGACGAGCGCGGCGCGATCGAGGCCTCGGCCAAGGCGTTGGCCGAGGGCAAGGCTTTGGGCTGGTTCCAGGGCCGCATGGAATTTGGGCCTCGCGCGCTGGGCGGCCGGTCGGTCCTGGGCGACGCGCGCTCGCCCAGCATGCAAAAAATGCTGAACCTGAAGGTCAAGTACCGCGAGAGCTTCCGGCCGTTCGCCCCCTCGGTTTTGCGCGAGGACGTGGCGGATTGGTTCGAGCTGGACACCGACAGCCCCTACATGCTGCTGGTGGCCGACGTGGTGCAGCGCCGGCGGCGCGCGATGACGCCCGAGGAAAACAAGCTGTTCGGCATCGACAAGCTGAACGTGCCGCGCAGCGAGATTCCGGCGGTGACGCACGTGGACTATTCCGCGCGCATCCAGACCGTGCACCAGGAAACCAACCCGCGCTATCACGCGCTGATCAGCGCGTTCAAGGCCATCACCGGCTGCCCAGTGATCGTCAACACCAGCTTCAACGTGCGCGGCGAGCCGATCGTCTGCACGCCCGAGGACGCGTTCCGCTGCTTCATGGGAACGGAGATCGAAACTCTGGCCGTGGGCAACTGTATTCTGGACAAGGCCGACCAGGACCCGGCGCTTAGGCTGGACTATAAGAACAAGTTCGAGTTGGATTAGAGTGGAGATGCCGTCATGACGCGCACGCCGCTCACCATCGCCGCGATCGCCGCCGCCGCATTCGCCGGCGCGGCCGAGGCGCAAAATCCTTCGCTCGGCCAGGCGGCGGTCGGCGCCGAGGCCGGCACGTATCTGGGTCTCACCTTCAGCGCCCTGCCGCAATACCGCAACGGCCAGGGCGCGTTCGTCGGCGGCCTGGCCGGTTCGGTGCTGGGCACGCTGGCCTTGGCGCCGGTCGGCGCCGAGCAGACCGTGATGCCCGGCCCGGCGCAGCCGCCACAGACCTTCCAGATGGAATGCCGCAATTTTACCAACACAGTGGAAATCGACGGCCAGAAGCGCGAGCTGAAGGGCACAGCCTGCAAGCAGCCCGACGGCAGTTGGCGAAACGTGCCCTGATGGCGGGTAAGTCCAAAAAACACCGCCCCGAAACCCTGGCCGTACAGGCGCTGGGCTGGATCGACAAATCCAGCGGCGCGGTCGTGCCGCCGATCGTGCCGACCACGACCTATGCGCGCGCGCCCGACTACACGCTCATCGGCGGGCGCAGCTACAGCCGCGACGAGTCGGTTTCCTACAAACAGCCCGAAGCGCTGCTGGCGGCGCTCGAAGGCGGCGCGGACGCCCTGCTCTTCTCCTCGGGCATGGCCGCCAGCGCCGCGGCGTTCCAGGCGCTGAGACCCGGCGATCATGTCGTCGTGCAGGAAAATCTCTATTACGGCCTGCCGAAATGGCTGCGCGGCTGGGCCGAGCCTTGGGGCTTGAAAGTCTCGTTCGTGCCGACCGGCGAGCTGAAGCCGCTGGAAACCGCCATGCAGAAGGGAAAAACCAGGCTGGTGTGGATCGAAACGCCGGCCAATCCCACCTGGACTGTTACCGACATCAAGGCCGCCGCCGAGATCGCGCATCGAGCCGGGGCGAAGCTGGCGGTCGATTCGACCGCCGGCTCGCCCGTGCTGACGCGGCCGATCGAACACGGCGCCGATATCGTGATGCATTCCGCCACCAAGTTCCTCAATGGGCATAGCGACGTGATCGCCGGCGCGCTGGTCGCGGCCAAGGACGACGCGTACTGGCAGGGCGTGAAATACGTGCGCCAGATGGGCGGCGCGGTGCTGGGCCCGTTCGAATCCTGGCTGCTGTTGCGCGGCATGCGCACGCTGCATCTGCGCGTGCGCCGGCAGTCGGAGAACGCGCTTGCCATCGCCCGGCATTTCCAGGACCACCCCAAGCTGTTGCGCGTGTGCTATCCGGGCCTGGGCAACGACCCCGGCCACGCGGTCGCGGCGCGGCAGATGCAAGGTGGCTTCGGCGGCATGCTGTCGCTGCGCTTCAAGGGCGGGCCCAAGGCCGTGCTGGCGGCGGTCGCGAAGCTGGAGGTGTTCGTGCGCGCCACGTCGCTGGGCGGCGTGGAAAGCCTGGTCGAGCATCGCGGCTCGGTCGAGGGACCGGAAAGCCCGGTGCCGCAGGACCTGTTGCGCGTGTCGATCGGCATCGAGCATGTCGATGACCTGATCGGCGACTTGAACCAGGCGCTGGACGCGATCTGAAAAGGAAAGAACGGAATGATCGATCTCTACACCTGGAGCACGCCGAACGGGCGGAAGGTTTCCGTCATGCTGGAAGAATTGGGCCTGAAATACGGCGTGTTCCCGATCGACATCAGCAAGGGCCAGCAATTCGCCGACGATTTCGTGCGCATCAGCCCGAACAGCAAGATCCCGGCGATCGTCGACCATGACGGGCCGGGCGGCAAGAAATTCGCGCTGTTCGAATCGGGCGCGATCCTGATCTACCTGGCCGACAAGACCGGCAAGTTCCTGCAGAAGGACCCGCCCATTTACTACAAAACCCTGCAATGGCTGATGTTCCAGATGGGCGGCGTGGGACCGATGTTCGGCCAGGCGCATCATTTTCTGCGCGCGGCGCCCGAGAAAATCCAATACGGCATCGACCGCTACACCAAGGAGGCGCGGCGGCTCTACGGCGTGCTGGACGGGCATTTGAAGCAGAACGACTATCTCGCCGGCGCCTACAGCATCGCCGACATCGCGACATATCCCTGGGTGGCGCGGCACGAATGGCATCTGGTGGACCTGAAGGATTTCCCCGGGGTGAAGCGCTGGTTCGACGCGATCGGCGCGCGGCCGGCGGTGAAAAAAGGCATGTCCGTCCCATGAGAGCGGCACATTGAGCGTAGGCCCCGCCTGACATGGCCGACGACGACAGGGTAGCCCCGTTCGATCTGGTGGTGTTCGGCGGCGCGGGCGATCTGGCGCTGCGCAAGCTGCTGCCCGCGATGTATCAGCGCGAGCGCGACGGCCGTTTGGCGGATGAC
>JAHFPH010000127.1 GCA_023266845.1 Rhodospirillaceae bacterium | reverse complement strand
TTCCTGCATAGGAAGAAGACCTGATAAGCGCACGCGCGCCGTGGTTTTCGCCCGGAATCCGCGCTAGTTTACGTCCGTCATGACCGACAGTTTTTCCATCGCGCTGGCGCAGATCAATCCGACGGTCGGCGACGCCGAGGGCAACGCCGACAAGCTACTCGCCGCGCGCGCCGAGGCCGCCAAGCTCGGGGCCGATCTGGTGGTGCCGGGCGAACTCGCGATCTCGGGCTATCCGCCCGAGGATTTGGTGCTCAAGCCCGCGTTCCAGGCGGCCTGCGAGGCGGCGGCCAAGCGCGTGGCCGAGGCGACCGCGGACGGCGGCCCGGCGGTGCTGATCACCACGCCCTGGCGCGAGAACGGCAAGCTGCACAACGCCGCGCTGCTGGCGGATGGCGGCAAGATCGCCTCGCTGCGCTTCAAGCACGACCTGCCGAACTACGGCGTGTTCGACGAGAAGCGCGTGTTCGCGCCGGGCCCGCTGCCCGGCCCCGTGGTGTGCCGGGGCCTAAGGCTCGGCGTGATGATCTGCGAGGATATGTGGACGCAGGACTCGGCCGAGTGCCTGCACGAATCCGGCGCCGAGATTTTGATCGTTCCGAACGGCTCGCCCTATGAAAGCGACAAGCTGGACGAGCGCGCCAATCTGGCGGTCGCGCGCATTGTCGAAACCGGCCTGCCGCTGGTCTATGTCAACCAGGTCGGCGGGCAGGACGAGCTGGTGTTCGACGGCGCGTCCTTTGTGCTCAATGCCGACAAAAAACTCGTGGCCCAGGCGCCCAGCTTCGCGGAGGGGATCAGCCTAACGCGCTGGCAGCGCGGCACGGACGGGCGCTGGTCCTGCATCGATGGGAAAGTCGAAAAGCCGCCCGAGGGCCTGGCCGCGATCTACCGCGCTATGATGCTGGGTCTGGCGGATTACGTGAACAAGAATCGCTTTCCCGGGGTGATTTTGGGCCTGTCGGGCGGCATCGATTCCGCGATTTCGGCGGCCGTCGCGGTCGACGCGCTCGGCCCCGAGCGCGTGCGCGGCGTGCGTCTGCCCAGCCCCTATTCAAGCCAGCATAGCCTGGACGACGCGGCGGAAACCGGAAAACTCCTGGGCATGCGCGTCGACACGGTGCCGATCGAGCCGGCGATGCAGGCGTTCGACGCGATGCTGCGCCGGCTCTACAACGACAAACCACCCGACATCACGGAAGAGAACATCCAGGCGCGCGCGCGCGGCTTGGCGCTGATGGCGCTGTCGAACAATCTCGGCCACATGGTGCTGACCACCGGCAACAAGTCGGAAATGTCGGTCGGCTACGCCACGCTCTACGGCGATATGTGCGGCGGGTATTCGGTGCTGAAGGACGTGTATAAAACGACCGTGTTCGCGCTTTCAAAGTGGCGCAACGAAAATTTTCCGGTGGGCGCGCTGGGCCCCAAGGGCCGCGCGATTCCCGAACGCTCGATCGCCAAGCCGCCCTCGGCCGAGCTCAAGCCCAACCAGACCGACCAGGACACGCTGCCGCCCTACGACAAGCTGGACGACATTCTGATGTGCCTGGTGGAAAAAGAGATGGCGCCGGGGGAGATCGCCCGGCGCGGGCACGACGCGGCCACCGTCGCGCGGGTGCAGCGCATGCTCGATCTCGCCGAGTACAAGCGCCGCCAAGCTCCGCCGGGCGTCAAGATCACACGCCGTGCTTTCGGCCGCGACCGGCGCTATCCGATCACCAACGCGTTCAGGCCGAAGCCTTAAAACCGCGATGCCGCTGTTCCTGCACAACACGCTGGGCCAGAAGAAGCAGGAATTCGTCCCGCTCGATCCGGGGCACGTGCGCATGTATGTCTGCGGCCCTACGGTGTACGACCGCGCGCATATCGGCAACGGGCGCGCGGTGGTGGCGTTCGACGTGCTGTACCGGCTGCTCAGGCGCCTTTATCCGAAGGTCATCTATATCCGCAACATCACCGACGTGGACGACAAGATCAACGCCGCGGCGAAGGAACGCCAAGAGCCGATCCAGGCGATCACCGAACGCACCACGCGCTGGTATCACGAGGACATGGGCGCGCTGCTGGCCTTGGCGCCGGACGCCGAGCCGCGCGCCACCGAGCATGTCGGCGAGATGATCGCGATGATCGCGGTGCTGATCGACAAGGGCAACGCCTACGCGGCCCAAGGCCACGTGCTGTTCGACGTACCGTCGATGAAGGACTATGGGGCGCTGTCGCGCCGCTCGGTCGACGACATGGTGGTCGGCGCGCGGGTGGACGTGGCGCCTTACAAGAAAAGCCCGTTCGATTTCGTGCTGTGGAAGCCCTCGACGCCCGATTTGCCGGGCTGGGACAGCCCCTGGGGCCGCGGCCGGCCGGGCTGGCATATCGAATGCTCGGCCATGGCGAAGAAATATCTCGGCGTCACCTTCGACATCCACGGCGGCGGCCAGGACCTGGTGTTCCCGCACCATGAAAACGAGCTGGCGCAAAGCCGCTGCTGCCACGGCGCCGAAATGGCGCGGTATTGGCTGCATAACGGTTTTTTGCAGATCGACTCCGAGAAGATGTCCAAGTCGCTGGGCAATTTCGTCACCATCAACGATCTGCTGGCCGAGGGCATTCCCGGCGAGGCGATCCGCCTGGCGCTGATGTCGGCGCAATACCGCCAGCCGATGGATTTCAGCCGCGAGGGGCTGCGCCAGGCCAGGGCGACGCTCGACCGGCTCTACACGGCGCTGCGCCAGACCGCCGATGTGAATGCGGGCGATGACGACGTGCCGCTCGACGTGCTGGCGGCGCTGGAGGACGACCTCAACACGCCGCTGGCCCTGTCGCATTTGCACGAATTGGCGACGGCGCTGAACAAGGCCGCCACGCAAGCCGAAAAAGCCAAGGCCAAGGGCGCGCTGCTTGCCTCGGGGCATCTGCTCGGGCTGCTGGCGGCCGATCCTGAGGTGTGGCTCCGCGGGAGCGCAAAGAAAGGCGGGCTCTCAGAGGCTGAAGTCGACAATCTGGTTCGCGCCCGCGCAGAGGCTCGCAAAACCAAGAATTTCACCGAGGCCGACCGCGTTAAGGCGCAATTGAAGGCCGCTGGCGTTGAAATAGAAGACGCACCGGATGGGAAGACAAGGTGGCGCTGGTCTTCGAAATAGTTCTCTAAGCCGTTGTATTTACCAATATTTCCCTCTAGTTTCGCGCGCATGTCGAAGACCCAGGCAACGACGGCGGCCGGCGCCCGCGTCTATCTGTACGACACCACGCTGCGCGACGGCGCGCAGACGCAGGGCGTCGATTTTGGCGTCGCCGACAAGATCGCCATCGCCGAGGCGCTGGATGGCCTGGGCATCGACTACATCGAGGCGGGCTGGCCCGGCGCCAATCCCACGGACGACGCGGTGTTCCAGTCCATGCCGCCGATGAGCCACGCGCGCGTGGTGTCGTTCGGCATGACCCGCCGCCAGGGGCGCAGCGCCGCCAACGACCCGGGCCTCACGGCCGTCTTAAGCGCGCGCGCCAAATCCGTGTGCCTGGTCGGCAAGGCCTGGGATTTCCATGTCGACGTCGCGCTCGGCGTGGACCGCGACGAGAACTTGAAGATGATCCGCGACAGCATCGCGCATGCCGCCAGGAACGGCCGCGAGGTGCTGTTCGACGCCGAGCATTTCTTCGACGGCTACGCCGCCAATGCGCCTTACGCGATGCAGGCGATCGAGGCCGCGCACGCGGCCGGCGCGCGCTGGATCGTGCTGTGCGACACCAACGGCGGTACGCTGCCGGACCAGATCGAGCACGTGGTGGGCGAGGTCGCCAAGAAAATCTCCGGCGACAGGCTCGGTATCCATTGCCACAACGACACCGAGAACGCGGTGGCTAATTCGCTGGCCGCGGTGCGCGCGGGCGCCCGCATGGTGCAGGGCACGATCAACGGCCTGGGCGAGCGCTGCGGCAACGCCAACCTGATCTCGCTGATTCCCACGCTGCAGTTGAAAATGGGCATGGAAACCGGCATCGGCCGCGACCGCCTGCCGCGCCTGGCCGAGGTTTCGCGGCTGCTCGACCGGCGCTTGAACCGGGCCTCGAACCGCCACGCGGCCTATGTCGGCGAGGCCGCCTTCGCGCACAAGGCGGGGTTGCACGCCTCGGCGGTGGAGAAAGACCCGGCTTCCTACGAGCACATCCCGCCCGAGGCCGTGGGCAACAAGCGCAACGTGCTGGTGTCGGACCAGGCGGGCCGCGCCAACATGCTGTCGCGCTTGCGCGACATGGGCATCAAGGTCGATCCGAAGGACGAGCGGGTGATGCGCCTGCTCGACGACGTGAAGACGAAGGAATACCAGGGCTACGCCTTCGACGACGTGCCGGCCAGCTTCGAGCTGCTTGCGCGTCGCGCGCTGGGCGCCGTGCCGCAGTATTTCGCGCTCGACCGCTTCCAGATCCAGGTCGAGCACCGCCACAACGCCAAGGGCGAGCTTGTCACCGTTTCGCAGGCCACGATCAAGATCGACGTGGGCAACGAGCGCATGATGATGGTGGCCGAGGGCAACGGACCCGTGGACGCGCTCGACGCGGCGCTGCGCAAGGCGCTCGAGCCGCGCTATCCCTCGCTCGCCGCGCTGCGGTTGCTCGACTACAAGGTGCGCATCCTCACGCCCCAGGACGGCACCAAGGCGGTGACGCGCGTGATGATCGAAAGCGCCGACGACAAGGGCCGCCACTGGGCCACGGTCGGCGTGTCGCCCAACATCATGGACGCTTCGTTCATGGCGCTGGAGGACGGCATCACCTTCAAGCTGCTGCACGACGGCGTCCGCGCTTCCTGACAGGGGCGCTGGGGATGGCCGGCAGCGACAGGCGCAAACGGTCCGCGGCGGCAGACGCCGGCGCGCCGACCGTGATCCTGGTCAACCCGCAGCTCGCCCAGAACATCGGCACGGCGGCCCGCGCGATGCTGAATTGCGGCTTAAGCGAGCTGCGCCTGGCGGCGCCGCGCGACGGCTGGCCGAACGACAAGTCGATTCCCGCCGCCGCGGGCGCGGACGCGATTCTCGATTCCGCCAAGCTCTACGGCTCGACCGAAAAGGCGGTGGCCGGGCTCAACTACGTTTTCGCCACCACGGCGCGCGAACGCTATCTGGCCAAGTCCGTGCTGACGCCGCGCGAGGCGGCGAAGGAACTGCGCGCGCGCGCGGCTTCGGGGCAAAAATGCGGCCTGATGTTCGGGCCAGAGCGCATGGGCCTGGTCAACGACGACCTGGCGCTAGCCGACGCGCTGGTGCGCATCCCGCTCAATCCCGGTTTCTCGTCCATGAACCTGGCGCAGTCCGTGATGATCCTGGCCTATGAATGGTTCCAGGCCGGCGACGCCACGCCGGCGCGCGAGAATCGTTACGGCCAGTCGCAGCCGGCGGACAAGGCGGAACTGCTGAACTTCTTCATCATGCTGGAGAAGGAGCTGGACGAAAGCGGCTTCCTGCGCGTGGCCGAGAAGCGCCCCAGCATGGTCCGCAACATCCGCAACATGTTCCAGCGCGCGGGCCTGACCGAGCAGGAGCTGCGCACGCTGCACGGCATGGTCGCCTGCCTGGTCGAATGGCGGAACATGCCGGGCGAGACCTCGACGCCCGTGCGCCACCGGCGCGACCGGAAAAAGCCGCCGCGCGTCGTCTAAGAACCTGTCCATGCTGCGCTTTTCGGCGTTTGACTTGCCCCCACCCATCCTTTAGAACCGCGCCTCTTCCCGAGAATGCGGGCAGGTTCGAATTGAGCCGGCCCCGTCCACCAGGGGTTCCCGGTCTTGATTTCAAGACCGGCGAGCCTCGCGGAGCGGAACTATCGGGACATGAACAGAAACACGCGAAGGATTTGAAATGACCAAGCGCGCGGAATCCAAATACAAGATCAACCGACGTTTCCAGAAAAACATGTGGGGCCGGCCCAAAAGCCCGGTCAACAAAAAGGAATACGGCCCCGGCCAACACGGCCAGCGGCGCAAGAAGCCGACCGATTTCGGCACCCAGCTCGCCGCCAAGCAGATGTTGAAGGGCTATTACGGCAATATCGGCGAGCGCCAGTTCCGCAACCTGTATCAAGAGGCGGTGCGCCGGCGCGGCAGCAACTCGGACATCCTGATCGGCCTTCTGGAGCGGCGCCTGGAAACGGTGGTGTACCGCGCCAAGTTCGTGCCCACGGTGTTCGCCTCGCGCCAGTTCGTCAACCACGGCCATGTCAACGTCAACGGCAAGCGGGTCAATATCGGCTCGTACCAGCTGAAGGAAGGCGACATGGTCGAGGTGCGCGACAAGGCCAAGAAAATGGGCATGGTGCTGGAAGCCGCCCAGTCGACCGAGCGCGAAGTGCCGGAATACATCGAGGTCAACCACGACAAGATGACGGCCAAGCTGGTGCGCGTGCCGGTGCTCACCGACGTGCCCTATCCGGTGCAGATGGAACCGCACCTGGTCATCGAGTTCTACTCGCGCTAGGGCTTTTCGCCCCTGCCCGAAGCCAGGGCAGGGGGCAACCGACTCAAAAAATCCGTCCGGACCTGGAATATCGGGGCCGGACGGTTTTAATTCACATTCAATCCACAGCCGTTTGTGGATAGGCTGTTGCGGCGCAACGGAATCGCCGCGTGCGCCGCCGTATGTACGCCTGCCCACCCGATAGGCACATGCCCGTATCCGGCCCGTTCGCGGCGGGCCGCCGGGCATGCGGCACTGCAGCGGAATCGGCGCGTACGAGGCTTCTATCCACAGCTCTAGCGATGGTTGCGCCGTGCCCGCTAGCCTAGGGGTGCATTGAACCGACTCACCGTCACGAGTACGAAACCCCTGTTTGGCTAGCCAAGACAAGGAGAATCTCATGTCTGGATTGCAGGCAGTGAAAGCTTGGATCGGCGCGCTGACGGAGATCGGCCTGATGCTTCTGGCACTGGCGATCGTCGCGGCGATACTCGTCGGCCCGAGCCTACCGTTCTTCGGGGGGGTGGTTGGCAATCTGATGGACGTGGTCGGCAACCTGGGCAAGCAGGGCCTGGTCGGCCTGATCGCCCTCGGCATCATTCTCTGGCTTTTCTCCCACCGCTCCGTAGGCTGATCCGAGCGGCGCCGCCACCGAGAAAAACAACAAGCGATATCGTTTGGCGCGGCGCGTAAGATGTCCGGGGTGGGGCTTCTCCCCACCCCGTCTGTTCGGAGCGCTAGATGTTGGCTTTCCTCGACAGGGCGAAGCGGATTCTGTGGGCGTTCGTCGAGCTCGCCTTCGTCACGATCCTGGCGCTGCTTCTGCTTCACCTGCTGCTTGGCAATGGCGCGGGCGGCTTCGTCCAATCCGTCGCCGACAACGTGACCGGCTTCGCCAATGGCTTGCAGACGCCAAGCCTGATCGGCCTGGCGATCGTTCTTGCCCTCATCTATCTGATCCGCCAGCGCATGGGCTGAACGCGCCTAGCGCCTGTTGGGGTGCTCAGACCGGCCGGTCGCCTTCGATCATCGTGCGGTGCATCAGGCGGCGCCGGCCGTCGTAGTCGTTGACCGCGTAATGCAGCGTGCAGCGATTGTCCCACAGCGCCAGCGCGCCCTTTGTCCAGCGGAAGCGGCAGGTGAATTCGGGCCGGACGGCATGCGCGTATAGGTGCTCCAGCACCGGCCGGCTTTCCTCTTCGGTCATGTCGGCGAAGCGCAGCGTGTAGATCGGGTTCACGAACAGCGCCTTCTTGCCGGTCGCGGGATGCGTGCGGATGACGGGATGCGCCACCTCGCGGTCGGCTTCGGGCAGGTTGCGCGCGATCTCGATCGAGGTCGAAGTTTTCATCGTCCTGGGCGGCCCGTATTTCGTGCCATAGGGCTTGCCGACATGGATCGCCTTCACGCCCTCGAGCATGCGCTTCATGCCATCCGACAGCGCATCGTACGCCGCGTACATGTTGGCGAACATCGTGTCGCCGCCATGCTCGGGCGTCTCCAGCGCGTAGAGCACCGAGCCCAGCGGCGGCTCTTGCTCCGACGTGAAATCGGAATGCCAGGAATTGCCGAAGGTGCTGATGCCGCGTTCCGCGGCTTCCTTCAGCACCTTGACGATATGGGGATAGCCGTCCATCGGCTTGACGAAGGGCGTGACCGCCAAGGGGCCGAACAGCCGGGTGAAATCCATTTGCTGTTCCGGGGTCAGGCGCTGATCGCGGAAGAACAGCACAAGATGGTCGTGGAACGCCCGGTGGACCGCGGCGGATGCCGAGTTGCCCAGGGGCCGCGAAAGGTCGACGCCGCGGATCTCGGCGCCCAGCGCGCCGGCCACCGGCCGAATCTCGATGCTCATCGCGCGGCGGTACTCAAGCGTGCCCGGCGTCGCCGGAAAGGCCCAGCAGGTTCTTGGGCGCGATGCCGATCTTGCCGAGCGACCGTTCCCATTTCGACTCCAAGTCGCCGTCGAACACCAATTCCTCGTCCGCGGGCACGCTGAGCCACGCATTGGCCTGAAGCTCGCCGTCCAGTTGCTTCGGCCCCCAGCCGGCATAGCCCAGCGCCAGCATGCAGCGCTTGGGTCCACCGCCCTGGGCGATCGCCTTCAATATGTCGATGGTCGCCGTCAGCGCCAGGCCGCCGGGCACCACGGTGGTGCCGGTTTCCTTGAAGTCGCTGGAATGCAGCACGAAGCCGCGCCCCGATTCGACCGGCCCGCCGAAATGCACGCGGATCGACTGTTTCAGGTTGTCGCTGTCGATGTTCAGTTGCTGCAGCAGGTCCGGGAAGGTGAGGGATCCGGCCAGCCGGTTGACCACCAGGCCCATCGCGCCGTTGGTGTTGTGCACGCACATATAGATCACCGCGCGCTGAAAGCGCGGATCGCGCATCTGCGGCATGGCGATCAGCAACTGGCCCGACAGGTACCCGGCGGATTCAGTCACGGTCTCCACCTCTTCTTCGACTGACTAACGCCCGGCGGCGCGGTTTCTTCCCGGATCGCGCCGTAACACGGGCTTGTGACGCGATGTGACAGGGCCGCGTCGCCCGCTGCTATAATTATATAACTATATATGCGCTGAAAACCCGCCGCTATCGCGGGCGAACCACAGGGAATCCGCCGAAAACCGGGGCACGCATGTTTGGCAGGACCATCCGAGTTTTGGCTTTGTTCGCGCTGGCCGTCCCGGCCCTGGCTCCGGGCGCGGGGCAGGCGTGGGCTGCCGCGTCGGATTGGGGCATCCACGAATTCGCGCGCGCCCGGCTGGTTTCGGCCGTGGCCGCCACGGGCGAGCTCGACGAGATCCGCCTGGGGCTGCAATTCCGCCTGAACCCGGGCTGGAAGACCTATTGGCGGTCGCCGGGCGATGCCGGCCTGCCGGCGAAGATCGATTGGGCGGGCTCCGAGAATCTGGCCGCGGCCACGGTATTGTGGCCCATGCCCGA
>JAHFPH010000192.1 GCA_023266845.1 Rhodospirillaceae bacterium | reverse complement strand
GGGCAAGCCTGTTGCGGGCTTCGCGTTCAATTCGACCGGGCGCTACGCCTGCGGCGCCCAGATGCGTGCGCGGTTCATTCCGCGAATTCTGAATGCCGATCCGAACACGCTGGTCAACGAGACCGGCGACAATCTCGACCCGGAAAAAATCCTCGCGGCGATGATGAAGAACGAGAAGTCCGGCGGGCACAGCGAGCGCTCGGTTGGCATTGGTACGATCGAGGTCGCGGCTTGGGACGGGTCGCCAAGATCGAGGGCAAGCCGCTGCATCGGGTGCTGGCCGAGCGCTACAACGACGGCAGGGTGCTGGACAAGGTGTTTTGCTACGTCGGCGGCGGCTGGTACGCGCCAGGCAAGACCACGAGGGACTTACAGGACGAGATGCGGCGGCATCTGGATTCCGGCTACACCATGGTGAAGATGAAGATCGGCGGCGCGACGCTCGCCGAGGACATGGCTCGCATCGAAGCGGTGAAGACCGTCGTCGATAACCGTGCCGAACTCGCCGTCGACGCCAACTCCAAGTTCGGGCGCGACGAGGCGATCGCCTATGCCAGGGCGATGGCGCCGTACAAGCTGCGCTGGTACGAGGAGCCGTGCGACCCGCTCGACTTCGCAGCGCTCAAGGACATCTCCGATGCCTATGACGGCGCGCTCTCGACCGGCGAGAACCTGTTCTCCACCCAGGACGTGGAGAACCTGGTGCGGTTTGGCGGCCTCAAAGCCGACCGCGGTGACGTGATCCAGGTCGATCCGCCGCAGTCCTACGGCATCGTGCAGTACGCCCGCACGCTCGACATGCTCAAGCGCCACGGCTGGCCACGCTCCGGCCTGTTCCCGCACGGGGGCAACCAGATGTCGCTGCACATCGCGGGCGGTTTTGGATTGGGGGGCGCGGAGTCCTATCCGGGCGTGTTCGGCGCCTTCGCGGGCTTTGCCGACGACGCGAAACTGGAGAACGGCTACCTGAAGCTGCCGGACCGCCCCGGCATCGGCTTCGAAGGACAGGCGGCGCTCTATAAAATTATGCGAGAATTGGCCGCGTAGCGCGGTTTCCGGAAGCTTGCTACGCTTCCCGCGATGGTGGGGAACAAGCCGAAAACCTGGAAGGCAGCGCTGGCCGGGGAGCAGCCGCTGCTGTTGCCGTGTGCCCACGATGCGCTGTCGGCGAGGCTGATCGAGCGCGCGGGGTTCTCGGCTTATTCGATCGGCGGCTTCGCGCTGGTCGGCTCGCGCTATGCCATCCCCGACATCGGGCTTGCGGCGTTCGGCGAAATCAGCGCCGGCGTCCGCGACATCATGGCGGCGACGCGCCTGCCGGTGCTGGTCGACGGCGACACCGGATATGGCGACGTGAAGAACGTCGCCCACACCGTCGAAGGCTACGAGGCAATGGGCGCGTCCGCCATCTTCCTGGAGGACCAAGTCGCACCGAAGCGCTGCGGCCACATGGCCGGCAAGGATGTGATCCCGAGCGGGCAGATGGTGGCGAAGATCAAGGCCGCGGTCGGCGCGCGGCGGAGCAAAGACTTCTTCATCATCGCGCGGACCGACGCACGCGCCGTGCATGGTCTCGATGAAGCGCTGCGCCGCGGCGAGCAATATCTGAATGCCGGCGTCGACGGCATTTTCATCGAGGCGCCGCAGACGGTGAAAGAGCTCGAGATCATCGGCGCAGCGTTCAAGGGCGTTCCGCAGATCGCAAACATGCTGGAAGGCGGCGGGCAAACGCCGGTGCTGCCACCCGCGGAATTGAAGGCGCTGGGCTTTGCGATGGCGGCTTATCCGACCACGCTCATTTTCCGCGTGGCACTCACGATCGAGCGAGCGCTGGCCGACATCAAGGCCGGCAGGGCGATCACCGGCAACGACGGCGTAGATTTTTCCGAGTTCAAGGGCATCACCAACTACCGTGAATGGGCGCGCATCGAGGACCAATACGGGCGCGCGCGGGAGATGCCGCCGTGAAGCAGGCCCATGGTGCGGCAGGGCATTCGTTGTTGCGCAGGCGCGGCGTGCTCGGCGCAGTCGTGGCGCTGCTGGCCATTTTCGTTGCATTGACCACGTCCGACGCGCGTGCGCAGACCAGGGTGCGGCTCGCGGTCGGCGGCAAGCCTGCCATGTTCTATCTGCCGCTGACGGTCGTCGAGCGGCTCGGCTACTTCAAGGATGCGGGCCTCGATGTCGAAATTTCGGACTTCCCTGGCGGCGCGCGCGCCCTGCAGGCGCTGATGGGCGGCAGCGCCGACGTCGTCACAGGGGCGTTCGACCACACCGTTCAGATGCAGTCGAAAGGCCAACCGATCGTCGGCGTGGTCGAGCTCGGGCGCTATCCTGGCTTCGTGCTGGGACTGCTGGCCGCCAAGGCGGCCGGTTATCGCGGTCCGGCCAACCTCAAGGGCTTGAAGATCGGTGTGACCGCGCCCGGCTCAAGCACGCATTTCATGGTCCGCTATCTGATGGCCCAGGCTGGCTTGAAGGATGACGACGCAGCCTTCATCGGCGTCGGCGCTGGACCTA
>JAHFPH010000013.1 GCA_023266845.1 Rhodospirillaceae bacterium | reverse complement strand
GATCAGCGATGCGCTCGATCTGCCGCAATCGACCGTCGCGACCAATATCCAGGTGCTCGACGATTCCGAGCTGATCCGCACCGAGACGATCAAGGCGACGAAAGGCCAGCAGAAGGTCTGTTCGGCCCGCTACGACGAGGTGTTCATACGCCTGGACGGGTTGTCCGGCCAGGAGCAGGAGCGGATGGTCGAGGTGGCGATGCCGCTCGGCCTCTACACCAGCTATCAGGTGAGCGCCCCGTGCGGACTTTGCTCGACCGATGGCATCATCGGCCTTTTGGACGTGCCCGATCTGTTCCTCGATCCCAGCCGCATGCGCGCCGCGCTGCTGTGGTTCGGTCGCGGCTATGTGGAATACAAGTTCCCAAACAACGCCAAGATCGCCAAGGCCGAGGTCGAGGCGATCGAATTCAGCATGGAAATCTCGTCCGAAACCCCGGGCACCAATTCGAATTGGCCTTCGGATATAAGCATCTGGGTCAACGACGCGCTGGTCGGCACCTGGACCTCGCCGGGGGATTTCGGCGACAAGCGCGGCATCTACACGCCGCGCTGGTGGAAGCTGGAAGGCTCGCAATACGGCAAACTGACGGTCTGGAACATTTCCGAGCGCGGTTGTTTTGTCGACGGAGTCAAGGTCTCGGGCACGACGCTGAAACAACTCGATCTCGCCGCCCATCACTCCATCCGCCTCAAGATCGGCATCGACGAGCAGGCCAAGCGTCCGGGTGGTGTGAATATCTTCGGCCGCGGTTTCGGCAATCACGACCAGGACATAGTGATGCGCTTGTTCTTCCGGAATTGACCGGAAAGCGCAATTGCGCCAGCGGCATATGGAGAAGCGCCATCCGACGTGCGCATACGGCTTATGAAACAGGATTCCTGATACATATCAGCATCTTGTTGACCGCTTGAATTGTCGCGGTTACGCTCGTCCCCAACGAAGCGCGCAAATCGACAAGCGCGCCCAAAGCAAAAAATTTGGGAGGAAACGATGCGCTTTCTGCGAAGCTTGATGCTCGTCGCGCTGGCGTGGCCGCTGATCGCGCCCGCGCACGCCCAGGAAATGGCGACCAATCTGCCGCGAAAAGAGATGCTGATCGTCGAGAACCCGGAAGGGACGATCAAGAACGCGGGCTGGTTCAACATTTGGGCGATCAACGCCGGCAGCCAGTCGAACGGCCTGCACCAGCTGGGCATGGACACGTTCTGGTACATCGACCCGAACCGCGGGGTCGACGGCGTGTGGGACAACTCGCTGGCGTCGGAAAAGCCGATCTACAACGCCGATTTCACCGAGATGACGGTGAAGCTGCGCAAGGGCATTTTCTGGAGCGACGGCATCGAGTTCACCTCGGCCGACGTCGTCTACACCGTCGAAACCCACATGAAGACCAACGGGCTTAGGTGGAGCGCGGCGGTTCAGGCCAATGTCGCCAGCATCGCGGCGCCCGACGCCAATTCCGTTGTGTTCAAGCTGAAGAAGCCCAATTCGCGCTTCCACGCGCTTTATACGGTGCGCTGGAACGCGATGTGGATGATGCCCAAGCACGTGTTCGAAAAGGCGGGCGACCTGACGAAATTCACGTTCGACCCGCCGGTAACGCTCGGGCCCTACAAGCTCAACAGCTACGACCCGAACGGCAAGTGGTACATCTGGCAGAAGCGCGACGACTGGCAGCGCACCACGCTGGCCCGCTTCGGCGAGCCGGGCCCCAAATACGTGGCTTATGTAGATCCGGGTCCGCCCGACAAGCGCGTGATCGCGCAACTGAACCACCAGCTCGACATCATCCACGACGTCTCACCCGAGGGGATGTTCACGCTCGCGAAGCAGTCGAAATCCTCGCATGGCTGGTTCACGGGCTTCCCTTACGCGCATCCCGATCCGACCCTGGCGGCGGTGATCTTCAACAATCAGAACGAGCTGTTGAAGAACCGCGACGTGCGCTGGGCACTGGCGCTGCTGATCGACATCAAGGCGGTGTCGATGGCGTCGTATCGAGGCGCTGCGACCATCTCGGCCATCGGCGTGCCGCCGACCGGCACGCATCCCGAATCGTTCCACGCGCCGATGGAGGTGTGGCTGCAGAACTTCGAGGTCGACACGGGCAAGCGCAGGATCAAGCCCTACGACCCGGCGGTCGGCAAGCAGATCGCCGACATGCTGCGCCCGTCGATGGGCGACCAGATCCCGACCAAGCCCGAAGAGATCGCCAAGGCCTTCGGCATGGGCTGGTGGAAGCCCGATCCGCAGGCCGCCGCCGAGCTGTTGCAGAAGGCCGGCTTCAGCAAGCGCGGCGATCAGTGGATGACGTCGGACGGCAAGCCGTTCTCGATCAAGATCACGGTCGAGGGCGAAGCGCGGCCGGTGATGACCCGCGCCGGGTCGATGGTGGCGCAGCAATGGCGGCAGTTCGGCATCGATGCCAGCACCGTGGTGGCGCAGGGCACGCTGAACGACCGCCGCGCCGCCGGCGACTACGAGGCGATCATCAGCTGGAGCGTCGAGACCTGGGGCGGCCATCCCGACCTGTCGTTCTTCCTTGATAGCTGGCACTCGCAGTTCGTGGCCGAGCCCGGCAAGTCGCAGCCGCCGCGCAACTGGCAGCGCTGGTCGAATCCCGAGCTCGACAAGATCATCGAGCAGATCCGCGGTGTCGGCTTCGACGATCCGAAGGGCGTTGAGCTGGGGCGCGAATACGTGAAGCTGGTGGCGCGCGAGATGCCGACCATCCCGCTGATGTCCTACAACGTGTTCACGGTGATGGACGACACGTATTGGACCGGCTACCCGAACGCCACAACCGCGCCTTATACCGATCCGGTGCCGAACTGGGGCAACACCAAGTACATGTATACCAAGCTGAAGCCGCGGCAGTAGCGCGGCAAGTCCGGGGCGCTGGGCGGCCGCAGGACGCGGCCGCCATCCCGGCGTTCAACCCAGGCGCCGCATATCAGATGACCAGCTATTCCGGCTATATGCTGCGGCGCTTTGGTCAGTTCGTGCTGGTGGTGTTCATCGGGATCAACCTGGCTTTCCTGATCACGCACCTGACGCCGATCGATCCGATCGAACAAACGATCTCCGCCGCCACGTCTTTCGGCAGCACCAGCCCCGAGGCGATCGCCATGATGCGCCAGGCGCTACGCGAGCTGTACGGCCTGGAAGGCGGGCTGTGGCAGCAATACGCGGCGTTCTGGAAGCGCATCGCGGTGGGAGATTTCGGGCCCTCGTTGTCGGCCTTTCCCACGCCCGTGTCCGATCTGATCTGGCGCGCGCTGCCCTGGACGGTCGGACTGTTGTCCGTCTCGACACTTTTGACCTGGTGCCTCGGCAATCTCCTGGGTGGGCTTGCCGGGTATTTTCAGAAAAGCAGCATGCTGCGCTTCGCTGGGGTGCTGGCGATGGGCTTCCATCCCATCCCGTACTACATCACCGCCTTCGTGCTGTTGATCGTGTTCGGCTATCTGTGGCCGGTGCTGCCGATCACTGGCGGATACCGCATGAGCATGCCGCGCGGCTTTAATGTGGATTTCATCCTCAGCGTCGCGCAGCATTCCATCCTGCCCGTGCTGTCGCTGATGATAGTGGGCCTAGGCGGGTGGTTCATGGGCATGCGGGCGCTGGTGTCGAACATCGTCAGCGAGGATTACGTGCAATACGCCGAGCTCGGCGGCGTGGCGCGCCGGCGCATCCTAACGTCTTACATAATGCGCAACGCGCTGCTGCCGCAGGTCACCGGCCTTGCCATGTCGCTGGGCGCGATTTTCAACGGCGCCATCATCACCGAGCAGGTGTTCGGCTATCCGGGCATCGGCACGCTGCTGGTATCGGCCGTGCACGCCGGCGATTACAGCCTGGTGCTGGGGCTGACCACGGTTTCGATCATCGCCGTATCGGCGGCCGTGCTGCTGATCGATCTGCTTTATCCGCTGCTCGATCCACGCGTGAAGGTGCGTTAGGCGATGTGGCAGGTCCTGCGCGATCTTCTGCGGTACAACCGCGAATTCGCGGTCGGCGTTTTTCTGCTGTCATTCGTGATCCTGATCGCGGCGCTGTCGTTTCTGGCGCCGCATTCCCCGCTCGACAGTTACGTCGTTCCGCCTGATCTGCCGCCGGGTTGGCCCTACGTGCTGGGCACCAACTCGCGCGGGCAGGACGTATTCTGGCAATTGACCTGCGCTATCCGCAACACGCTGCTGTTCGGCTTCGCGGTGGCGCTGATCAGCCGCGTTCTGTCGCTGGTAATCGGGCTCATCGCCGGCTATGCCGGCGGCTGGGTCGACCGCGCGCTGATGTCGGTCAACGATACGTTCATCGTCATTCCGCTGTTCCCGATCCTGGTGCTGTTCTATTTCGTCATGCGCGACCGGATGTCGTGGATGACCCTGGCGCTGGCCATGGCGTTCCTCGGCTGGTCTTACGACGCGCGGTTGATCCGCTCGGTTGCGCTCAGCCTTCGGGCGCGCGAATTCACCGAAACCAGCATCTTCTCGGGCATGAGCATGCGCCAGATCCTGATCCAGGAGCATCTACCGTATGTGCTGCCGATCGTCTTCTCCACCACCATGAACAACATCAACTGGTCGATCGGGCTGGAAGTCACGCTGTCGGTTTTGGGCTTCACCGACATCAACACGCCGACCATCGGCGTGATGATCTATTGGGCGAACCAGCATACCGCGCTGGTCGCCGGGATATGGTGGTGGATATTCTTTCCCGTGGCCCTGGTGGTCGTCACCTTCATCGGGCTGTTCCTGCTGGCCGTGTCGATGAACGAATATATCGACCCGCGCAGCCGGCTTGGCCGGGTGGGCGCGTGAGCGAAGGGGCCGCCCCGGCGCCGGTCCTGACCGTCACGGCCTTGCGTGCCTATTACCAAACGCGGCTATTCGGGATCGACCGCGATGTGCGCGCGGTCGACAACGTGACCCTGCATGTCAACGCCAACGAAATCTACGGTCTTGCCGGCGAATCGAGCTGCGGCAAGACCACGCTGATCAAGACCATCGCCGGCGCCATCCGCCCGCCGCTCAAGGTCCAGGGCGGCAGCGTCGAATTCAATTTCCACGGGCGCCGCGTCAGCCTGTACGACAAAAACGCGCCTGATCTCGCGGACATTCGCTGGCGGCATTTGTCCTACATCATGCAGGGCTCGATGAGCGTGCTAAACCCGCTGCGCCGGGTCAGGAATTCCTTCGTCGATTTCGCCTTTCGCCATATCCACAAACCGATGGCCGAATTTCTGGATACCGTACGCGCGCATCTCTTGCGCTTGCATCTGCAGCCCGAGGTGCTCGACGCCTATCCGCACGAGCTTTCAGGCGGGATGCGCCAGCGCGTCGCCATCGCACTGGCGACGGTCTGCCGGCCCGAGTTCATCATCGCCGACGAGCCGACCACCGCGCTCGACGTCATCGTGCAAAAGGGCGTGCTGACGATGATCCGCGAGGTGCAGCGCGAGATCGGCTCATCGCTGATTTTCGTGACCCACGACATGGCGGTGCATGCCAATCTTTGCGACCGGCTGGGCGTGATGTACGCGGGGCGGCTGGTCGAAGAGGGGCCGACCGCGGAGATTCTGCGCGAGCCCCGGCATCCCTATACCGCGCACCTGATCGCAAGCCTTCCCAGGATTGGCGACGTCGCGCCCAAGAAGGCGCTGGAAGGAACGCCGCCCAGCCTGGCCGATCCGCCGCTGGGCTGCCGGTTTCACCCGCGTTGCCCGCTGGCGATGGATATCTGCAAACGCGAGAACCCGCAAATGGAATGGGTCGGGCCCGTCCATCGCGTCGCCTGCTTCGCCGCCCAGCCGGGGAAACGGCAATGACCGCGCCGTTGCTTGAACTCAGCGACGTGGCGAAGGTCTATTCCATCGGCGGTGCGCTGTTCGGCCATCGTCTGCGCGCGGTGGACGGCATCAGCTTCGAGGTCGGCCGGGACGGGCCGGAAATCTTCGCCATCATCGGCGAGTCGGGCAGCGGCAAAACCACGCTGGCGCGCATGATCCTGAACACGGCGCAGCCCAGCGCCGGCAAGATACTGTTTCGCGGCGCCGATCTTGCCGGCATGCGCGACCGACTGGGCTTCATGCGCCAAGTGCAGCCGATCTTCCAGAATCCGTTCGAGGCGTTCAACCCGCTGAAGCGCGTGGATCGCTACCTTTATATGACCGCGCGGCGCTTCGCGGGCGCCGCCACCCAAGCGGAAGCCGGCGACCATGCCGACCGGGCGCTGCGCAAGGTGGGGCTATCGCTGGCCGAAATCCGCGGCCGCTTTCCGCATGAGCTTTCGGGCGGCCAGTTGCAGCGCGTCGCCATCGCCCGCGCGCTGATCGCATCCCCCGCGCTGATCGTCGCCGACGAGCCGGTGTCGATGGTCGACGCCTCGCTGCGCATGTCGATTGTCAACCTGTTCAAGACGCTGCGCGACGATCTGGGCGTGTCGATCGTCTATATCACCCACGACCTGGCGACCGCCTATTACATCAGCGACCGCATCGTCATCATGCGCAAGGGCAGGGCGGTCGAGGCGGGGCCGGCGCGCGCCATCCTGGACAATCCGCAACATCCCTATTCGATCGAGCTCAAGAACGCGGTGCTGTCGCCCGACGCGGCCGCACGCTTATACGGCAATCGTCCCATCATGGAGTGATCGTTCATGCGCAAGGTATCCGTACGTCTGCGGCGGGATTCCGTCATCGGCGAAACCGACCCCCGCCTGTTCGGCGCATTCGTCGAGCATCTCGGCCGCTGCGTCTATGGCGGCATTTACGAGCCGGGCCACAAAACGGCCGACAAGCACGGCTTCCGCGGCGACGTGTTGAAGCTGGTGCGCGAATTGGCGCCCACAGTCATGCGCTATCCCGGCGGCAATTTCGTGTCGGGCTACAACTGGGAAGACGGCGTCGGCCCGGCCAAGGACCGTCCGCGTCGGCTCGACCTCGCCTGGATGTCGACGGAAACCAACCAGTTCGGCACCAACGAGTTCATCGATTGGTGCAGGCTTGCGAATATCGAGCCGATGCTGGCGGTGAACCTGGGCACGCGCGGCGGCGACGCGGCGCGCAACATGGTCGAATACTGCAATCACCCTGAGGGCACGGCCTATTCCGATCTGCGCCGCAAGCACGGCTGGAAAAAACCGCACGACGTTAAGCTGTGGTGCCTGGGCAACGAGGTCGACGGATGGTGGCAGATGGAAATGAAAACCGCCACGGAATACGGCCGCATCGCCACCGAAGCCGCCAAGATGATGAAATGGATCGATCCGACGATCGAGCTGGCGGCCTGCGGCTCGTCGGGCCGCAACATGCCGAGCTTCGGTCAATGGGAAGACACCGTCCTGCAGCACACCTTCCAGCATGTCGAATACGTGTCGCTGCACACCTATATCAACAACTACACGGGCGACGCGCCGGCCATGCTGGCCGCCCCCGACCTGATGGACAGCTTCATCGAAGAGGTGGTGGCGATCTGCGACTCGGTAGCCGCCCGACTGCATTCGCCCAAGCGCATCCACCTTAGTTTCGACGAATGGAACGTGTGGTACCGCACGCGCCGCAACCGCCAGGAGCGGGTGAAGCCGGGCTGGCCGGTGGCGCCGAAGATCCTGGAAGAAATCTACACGATGGAGGACGCGCTGGCCTTCGGCGGCGCGTGCATCTCGCTCTTGAACCACGCCGACCGCGTCAAGATCGCGTGCCTCGCGCAGCTCGTGAACGTGATCGCGCCGATCATGACCGCGACCGGCGGCCCGGCCTGGCGTCAGACTATCTTCTACCCCTTCGCGCAGATGAGCAATTTCGGCCGCGGCCGGGTGCTGCGCGCCGAGATCGATTCGCCGACCTATGCGGCTTCGTACTTCGACCCGCGCGGCGCGACCGACCTGTATTTCCCGCTGCCGGAAGTGCCGTATCTGAAGCTGGCGGCGGTGGAGCAGGCCGACGGCGGCGTCACCCTGTTCGCGCTCAATCGCAACCTGAAGGAGCCAATGTCCTTGCAGATCGACCTACAAGGGTTCGGCGCGCTCGATATGCGCGAGGCGCTGCAACTTCGCAACGGCAATCTCAAAGCCACGAACACGCGCAAGCAGCCCGACAAGGTGAAGCCCACGGCGCTCAAAGGCATGAAAATCGGCGCGGGGCGCTTGCAGGCCGTGCTGGCGCCCGCATCCTGGAATATGATCCGGCTCGGCAAAGCATCGGGAGCAACATGATGGCGTCGCCGTCGTCCAAGCCCTATACGGGCGTATTTCCCATCGCGCCCACGCCCTTCATCCAGTCCGGCGATCTCGATCTCGACGGCCAGCGCCGGGTACTCGACTGCATGATCGACCAGGGCGTCGACGGCATCTGCATCCTGGCGAACTATTCCGAGCAGTTCCTGCTGTCGGATGGCGAGCGCGACACGTTGCTGGACCTGTGCATGTCGCACATCGCCGGGCGGGTGCCGGTGATCGTGACGTGCAGCCACTACAGCACGCGGCTGGCGATCGAGCGCGCGCGGCGGGCAAAATCCGCCGGCGCCGTGATGTTGATGCTGATGCCGCCCTATCACGGCGCCACGCTGCGCGCCGACGAAAAGGGAGTGTTCGAGCATTTTCAGCGCATCGCCGAAGCGGCGCAGATTCCCATCATGGTGCAGGACGCGCCGCTCAGCGGCGTCGGCCTGTCCGTGCCGTTTCTGGCGCGCCTCGCGCGCGAGGTGCCGCTGGTCGCCTATTTCAAGATCGAAATCCCCGGCACGGCCGGCAAGCTGCGCGCGCTGATCGAGGCGGGCGGCAAGGCGATCGTCGGCCCGTTCGACGGCGAGGAATCGATCACGCTGATGGCCGACCTCGACGCCGGCGCCACGGGCACCATGCCCAGCGCCCTGCTGCCCGACCTGATCAAGCCAGTGTTCCAACTCTACCGCGGCGGAAAGCGCAAGGAGGCCGCCGCTGCCTATGCGCGCATTCTTCCGCTCATCAACTACGAGAACCGGCAATGCGGTTTGCGCGCAACCAAGACCGCGATGATGGAAGGCGGCGTCATCAAAAGCGACGCGGTGCGCCATCCGCTCGAGCCGCTGCACCCCGCGGCCCGGGCGGGGCTGCTGGAGTTGGCCCGCGAACTCGATCCGGTTGTCCTGCGCTGGGGCAAGTGATGCGGCCTGCCGGGTTGTTGTAGACTTTTCGCGATGGAGAATTTCCAGCATTGCCGCGTGATGCAAGACGGGCCGGTTCTGACCGTCGTCATCGGCCGGCCCGGCGTGCTGAACGCGCTGCATCCGCCCGCGCACCGCGAATTGTCGCGGGCGTTCGATCTGTATGCCGCGACCCCCGCGTTGCGCGTCGCCGTCATCACCGGCGCGGGCGCGCGTGCATTCTGCGTGGGCAGCGACCTGAAGGCGCGCTCGCAAACCAATCGCGACGACCATCCGCCGACCGGCTTTGCCGGGCTGACGCGGCGCTTCGACCTGTTCAAGCCGGTGATCGCGGCGGTCAACGGCCTGGCTTTGGGCGGCGGCGTGGAGATCGTGCTGGCCTGCGATCTGGCGATCGCGGCGGATCACGCGGAATTCGGCCTGCCCGAGCCGCGCGCAGGCCTCGCGGCGCTCGGCGGCGGCGGGCTTCAGCGCCTGGCGCGGCAGCTTCCCTTGAAGCAGGCGATGGAGCTGGCCCTCTCCGGCCGGCGGATCAAGGCCGAGGAAGCGTGCCGCATCGGCCTGATCAACAAGGCCGTGCCGGCGAACAAGCTCGCCGCGGCGGTGCGCGCGCTGTGCGACGACATCCTGGCCGGGGCGCCGCTCGCGCTCGAAGCGACCAAGCAGGTAATGCTGCAAAGCCTCGACCAGCCCGAACTGCCGGCGGCCATCGACGCTCGCTATCCCGCAGCCGAACGCATGCTGGCGAGCGAAGATGCGATCGAGGGTCCGCGCGCTTTCGCCGAAAAACGCAAACCGCGCTGGCGCGGCCGCTAGTTTCTCAGCGATACGATTCCGGGTGCGCTCGCATCCATTCCGCGTACGCGGCGATGCCGGAATCGAGGCTGTGCGCGACGGCGTACCCCGTATCCCGCCGTAAGCGGTCGCCCGCGAGCGGCCCGCGCAGCTTGGTGTAGGTGATCCAGGGTTCGGTGCCGGGGCCAAGCTCGATGACCGCTCCCGGCACGGCGCGCCGCACCGCCGCGGCGACCTGGCCTGCGGTGAAGTTCACGCCCGGCCCCAGATGATAGACGTCGTGAGTGAGCTTCGGCGCGCGCGCGGCGGCCAGCAGCCCGTCGGCCGCATCGCCGACATAGGTGAAGCTGGCCGCGAAATCCGCGCCGCCTGGGTCGCGGCGCGGCTTGCCCGCGAGCGCCCAGCGCAGGAAAGCCGGAATCGGCCCGCGCGTCGGCGACTCGGTCGCGACTGGTGGGCCATAGACCCAGGAGATGCGCAGGGTGGCCGCGGACAGGCCGAACTGCGAACGGTACATGACGACCATCTTCTCGGCGCAGTATTTCGTGGTCGCATAGATATTTGCGGGCGCCGGCGTCGCGTCCTCGAGGATCGGCGTAACGCCGTCGGAGTTCTGGAACACCGAACCGGTGCCGACCAGCACGAACCGCCGCCAATTCCGTCGCCGGGCGGCGTCCAATAGGTTGGCGGTCGCGCCGACATTGGCTTCGACCGCGGCCAAGGGGTCAGGCCGCGCAAAGGCTTCGTTCGATACCGCGGCAAGGTGGATGCAAGCGTCGATGTCATGCTCGGTGGCGATCCGGTCGACTGCCGCCGGATCGGTCAGATCGCACACCGCCCAAACTGTGTCGGCGCCCGCGGTCGCGGCGGCTTGCGCCGGGATCGTGGCGCGGCAGGTCGCGACGACGCGTTCGCCCAGGGTCGCGGCGCGCCGAGCGACCCAGTTTCCGACATGCCCTGTCGCGCCGGTTACAAGCAGGGCCATGGGTTTGCGGGGCGCTCCGGTTATTTGCGGCCGGTTCCGGACTTGCGCATGCCCGGCCCGCGCCGCTTGACGCCTGGGACGCGGGTCAGGTCCTGCTCTACATAGAGCTCGGCGCCCTTGGTGATATGCGTGCCCAGCACGGCGGCCAGCCGGTTGGCGTCGCGCGCCAGCGCGGCGTCGAGAATCTCGTGGTGCTCGCGCCGCGATTGTTCGCGCGGGAAGTCACGCACTTGGAACGCCAGCATGCGGTAGCGCAGGCTTTGGTCATACATCACGCCGTGGAAATTCAACAGCCAGCGCGACCCGCAGGCCGAGATGATCGCGGCATGGAAGGCGCGGTTATAGGTCTCGATCAGCGGCCCGTACTTCGCCGGGTCCGAGTCGATCATCTCCTCGACCTTGGACAGCTTGTGATAGGCGGCCACCACGCGCGATTCCCAGTCCAGATCGGCGTGCTGTATCGACAGCCGCGCAGCGTGGCATTCCAGCAGCCGGCGCATCTCGGTGATGTCGCGCAGGTCGGCCAGGGACGTCGGCACGACGGTAAAACCGCGCTGGCCTTCGTTGGCGACCAATCCGTCGGACACCAGTCGCGACAAGGTCTCGCGCAGCGTGTTGACGCTGGCGTCGTAGTTCTGGCGCAGCGCGTCGAGCTTCATCTTATCGCCCGGCCGCAGCACGCCAAGCAGGATATCGTTCCGCAGCCGGCGGTAGATCGCCTCGGTCAAGGTCGCCGGCTGGGCGCCGCTATCCGCCGGTTTGCCCGCTTCATCCATCGAAAAGTCGTACCCCCGCGCTTGCCGGTCGCGGCCGGATTGTCGCCCGAGTGTCGGGGGGCCAGCAACAGTGTCGCGCGGCAACGGTGTTCTTTCTTGCTGAGTCGAGCTTTACTGGATAAAATAGAAAATCTCCTATTTTTTATAGGGGCAGGGAATGCGCCGGTCAATAGCGACCGTCTCGCTGAGCGGGACCTTGGCGGAGAAGCTGGAAGCCGCCGCCGCGGCCCGGTTCGACGCCGTCGAAATCTTCGAGAACGACCTGCTGTTCTTCGACGGCACGCCGCGCCAGGTGCGCGCGCGGGTCGCCGATCTGGGGCTGAAGATCGCGCTGTACCAGCCGTTCCGCGACTTCGAGGGCGTATCCGACGCGCAGCTCAGCCGCAACCTGGATCGCGCCGAGCGCAAGTTCGACGTGATGCAGGAGCTTGGCGCGCCGATGATGCTGGTCTGCTCCAACGTCTCGCCCCAGGCGGCCGACGACGACGCGCGCGCCGCGGCGCAATTGCACGCGCTGGGCGAGCGCGCCAGCCGGCGCGGCGTTTCGGTGGGCTACGAGGCGCTGGCCTGGGGCGCGCGGGTCAAGACCTACGGCCATGCCTGGCGCATCGTCGAGCAGGCCGCGCATCCGCATATCGGCCTGATCCTGGACAGCTTCCACACCCTGGCGCTGGGCGACGATCCGGCCGGCATCCGGCAAATCCCGCCCGACCGCATCTTCTTCGTGCAATTGGCCGACGCGCCACGCATGAGCATGGACGTTCTTTCCTGGAGCCGGCATTTCCGCTGTTTTCCCGGCCAGGGCGAGCTTGACGTGGCTGGGTTTCTTCTCGCCGCGCTCGATGCCGGCTATGCCGGGCCCATCTCACTTGAGGTGTTCAACGACGATTTTCGCGCCTCGCCGACGCGTCCCACCGCTGTGGATGGAATGCGCTCGCTGCTGTTCCTGGAAGAGCAGGTGCGCCTGCGCATGGACCGGGCGGCCGCGTCTGGGCCGGATGAAAAGGAAGGCGCGCTGGCGCCGCGTTCGCCGCGGCGCGTCGAGCTGTTCGATCCGCCCTCGACGCCGGTGTTCGACGGGCCCGCCTTCATCGAGTTTGGCGTAGGCAGCGGGGAGAACGACGACCTGACCGGTTACATCCGAAACATGGGCTTTCGGCGCGCCGGCAAGCATCGCACCAAGGACGTGACGTTGTACCGGCAGGGCGCCATCAATCTGGTGCTGAACGCCGAGCACGATTCCTTCGCCCATTCCTATTTCCTCATGCATGGGCCGTCGATCTGCGCGATCGGCCTAAAGACCCAGGACGAATTGCAGGCCTTGAGCCGCGCCGAGGCTTTCAACTGCACGCGGTACGAGGGGCGGGTAGGGCCGAACGAGCTGCACATCCCGGCCATACGCGCCTTGGATGGGGGACTGATCTATTTCATCGGCGACAGGCCCGGACATCCCGGCCCGCTGGAAACCGATTTTCTGAGCGATCCCAACGCTGCGACGTACGACGGCATCGGGCTCAAGAGCATCGATCATCTGGCCCAGGCGCTGCCCGCCGGGCAAATGGACAGTTGGATACTGTTCTACCGCGCCGTTCTGGGGCTGGAGCCGGCCGACGCCTTCGATTTGGCCGATCCGTACGGCCTGGTCCGCAGCCGCGCCGTCGCCAGCGGCAATCGCACGCTGCGCCTGCCGCTGAACATCTCGGAAAGCCGCAACACCGCGACCGCGCGCTCGGTCACCAGCTTCGCCGGCCCCGGCATTCACCACATAGCGTTCGCCAGCGCCGACATTTTCGCCACCGCCGAGCGGCTGTCCGCGGACGGCGTGCCTCTGCTCAGCATTCCGGCGAACTATTACGACGATCTCGCCGCTCGCCTGGATCTTGCGCCCGATCTGCTGGACCGGCTGCGCCAGCACAATATGCTCTATGATCGCGCCGGGCAGGCGGAATATTTCCAGATCTACACCGAGCCGTTCGCGGACCGTTTCTTTTTCGAGATCGTCGAGCGGCGCGGCGGCTACGATCTCTACGGCGCGGCCAACGCTCCGGTTCGCATGGCCGCTCAGGCCCGGCGCCGCGCCAGCGGCGCGGAGCTCGAAACCCTTGCATGAAGGCCAGGCAAAGCTCAGTCGTTCTTCACCCATTTCAGGATATGGGTGGCGACCGCGACCAGGGTTCCGTCCTGGTTCTTGATGGTGATGTCGCCGCTGGATCGGCGGCGCGCGGTATCGATCGAGCCGATGGTGTACTCGACGGTCAGCGTATCGCCGAAATAGACCGGCGCCAGAAACCGCACTCGGTCGTAGCCCAGCGACACCGGCGTTTCGTCGGCGCCCTCGCGGCTCTTGGCGATCACCAGGGTCGAGGCCGTGGACATGAAGCCGACCAACAGCGCGCCATGCGCCTGCAGCCGTTTATACTTCGAGCGCTCCATGTAGGATTTGTTGACGTGGTTGGGCGACAGATCGCCGGTGATGCCGGCGAACAGATACACGTCGGACTCGCCGACCGTCTTGCTGAAAGTGGAACGGTCGCCGACCGAAACATAGAACCCGCTCATCGTCGTCCTCTCGGTGCTGTCGCGCGCCGCGCGCACGACGGATGCCGCAGACTATGCATAGGGGAAAGCGTGTTGTAAAAGGTCGCCGGCAAAATACTCGGGGAACCGCTCGATGAAAAAAGGGATCGCAGGACAAGCCGCCATCGTCACGGGCGGCGCGCGTGGCATTGGCCGCGGCATCGCCGAACGGCTGGCGGAGGAGGGCTGCAAGGTCGTGGTGTGGGATCGCGACCTGGCGCCGCTCGCCGGCGCCGGCAACTTTAAACCCGCCTTGGCGCAACAGGTGGACGTCACGCGGCTCGACTCGGTTGAAAGCGCGTTCAAGGCCGCCGCCGACCGGCTCGGCGACATCCAGATCCTGGTCAACAACGCCGGCATCAATGGCCCGGTGGTGAAGCATTGGGACTATCCGCCCGACGCCTGGGACCGCGTGCTGGCCGTGAATCTGACCGGCGTGTTCTATTGCAGCCGCGCCGTGGTGCCGCATATGCGCGCGCGCGGCTATGGCCGCATCGTCACGGTGGCCTCGATCGCCGGCAAGGAAGGCAACGGCAATATCTGCGCCTATTCCGCTTCGAAGGCCGGCGTGATCGGATTATGCAAGTCGATGGCCAAGGACCTTATCGGCAGCGGCGTGCTGGTGAACGCGATCGCGCCGGTGATGACCGAAACCGACCTGTTCAAGGAAATGACGCAGGAGCACATCGACTACTGCCGCGGGCTGATCCCGATGGGCCGGTTCCTGCAGATCGGCGAGCTCGCGGCCATGGTCGCCTGGGTCGCCAGCCCCGACTGCAGCTTTACCACAGGCGCGGTGTTCGACCTGTCGGGCGGGCGCGCCACGTATTGACCGCCGAATTCGATCCCTATTTCGGGTGACCATCGCCATGCTCGACGAGAAACTGCTTTCAATCCACCAGGCGACCGTGCTGCAGCAATGGACCCTGAAGCAGGCGATCGAGGGCATCGTCCGCGCCAAGCTCGGCGCCATCAGCGTGTGGCGCGACAAGCTGAAGGAGATCGGCCCGGCCGAGGCGGCGCGGCTGCTCGACGGAAACGGCGTGGCGGCGACGGGCCTGAGTTTCGCCGGGTTGATCACCTCTTGCGACAAGGCCGAGGCCGCCAAGGCGCGCGACGAGGTGCGCCGCGTGTTCGACGAGGCCGCCCAGATCAAGGCGCCCGCGGTGGTATTCGTGGCCGGCGGCGTCGATCCGCGCGACAAGGACATCGCCGCCGCGCGGTCGCGCGCGCTCGAAGGCCTGGCGAGCCTGGTGCCGCATGCGCGCGCCGCGGGGGTCAAGATTGCGCTTGAGCCGTTGCATCCCATGATCTGCGCCACGCGCTCGGTGCTGAGCACGGTCAGGCTCGCCAATCAGTGGTGCGACGCGGTCGGCGCCGAGGACGTGGTGGGCATCGCGGTCGACACCTATGCGGTGTGGTGGGACCCGGAGCTGGAGGAAAGCATCGCTAAGGCCGGCAAGCGCATCTGCGCCTTCCACCTCAGCGACTGGCTGGTCGACACGCAGGATTTGCGGCTCGATCGCGGCATGATGGGCGATGGCGTGATCGACATTCCGCGCATCCGCCGCATGGTCGAGGCGGCCGGCTATACCGGCCCGCGCGAAGTCGAGATATTCTCGGCCCGCAACTGGTGGAAACGCAACCCCGACGAGGTGGTGCGTGTCGTGAAGGAACGCTACCAGACCGCCGTTTGACTTAAGGATGCCCGCGATGGACGCCAAGATCGAACGCCTGGCCGTGGCACTCGCCGAGGCCTGGCGCAACTTCACGACGATCGCGCTGCCCGAAGCCGCCGACGCGCCCGCGTCGCGCGCCGAAGCCTATGCGGTGCAGGACCGGCTGAACGAGCTGCTGGGCGAACGCGTGGTCGGCTGGAAAGTCGGCGCGGCGATCGAAGCGGTGCAGCGCCTGGAAGGCCATGACGGGCCGATCCCGGGCCGCCTGTTCGCATCGCGCCTGTTCCACGCTCCCGCCGCCGTGCCGGGCGCGCGCTTCGCCGGACACAAGGTGGAATGCGAGTTCGGCTTCCGGCTGACGTGCGACCTGCCCGTCCGCCGGCCGCGCTTCACCGTCGAGACCATCGCTGAGGCGCTGACGTTCCATCCCGCGATCGAGCTTGCCGGCAGTCGTTACGTGCCGGGCACCGGCAGCCGGCCGCCCCGCACGCACGACGCCATCGCTGATAACGGCGGTGGCGGCGCCTTCGTGTTCGGCCCGGCGGTGCGGGAGTGGCGCGAAATCGATTTCGACCGGCTGCCGATCGAGCCGCGCATCGACGGCGGCGCGCCAATCCGGGTCTATCAGGGCGACTTGCGGCGCAACCCCGTCACCATCGCGGCCGAGCTGGTGAACGACCTGGCCGCGCGCGGCGTGGCGCTGCGCATGGGCGATTATCTGTCGACCGGCTCGCTGACCCTGCCGACGCCGATCGGCCGCGGACAGACTTTCGTCGCGCGCTTCGGCGAGCTGGCGGCGCTCAAGGTGACGCTTGGCTGACGGCGCTCAGGCTTTCGACTTGATGCTGACGCCAAGGATGCCCGAGGGCCTTACCATCAGCACGAAGATCAACAGGATGAAGGCGTAGATGTCCTTGTAGCTGCCCGACAGGTAGCCTGCGCCCAGGCTTTCCGTTACGCCCACCAGCAATCCGCCCAGCACCGCGCCCGGCAGGTTGCCGAAGCCGCCGATCACCGCCGCCGCGAACGCCTTGATCAGGATACCGATGCCCATCAGCACCTGCACGTAGTTGATCGGGCCAACCAGTACGCCGGCCGCCGCCGCCAGCGCGCAGCCGATGCCGAACAGCACCGAGATCATCATGGGCACGTTGATGCCCATCAGATAGGCGATCTCCTTGTTATGGGCGACAGCGCGCGCCGCCAGGCCCAGGCGCGTCTTTTTCAGGAACAAGTGCAGCGCCGCCATCAGGATCAGCGCCGCGCCCACGATCCAGATATAGGACCGCGGCAAGGTAAGCTCGCCGATCTCCAGCGGCATGCCGAAGGAAACCGGGAACGGCAGCGGCTTGGCGCCCCAGATCAGATAGGCCACGTTCTGCAGCACGATCGACATGCCGAAGCCGCAGATGATCATGCCCATGCCGGCGAAGGTATAGCCGCCGCCCGCGCGGGTCAGGCGGCGATAGAACAGGCGCTCGATCGCCACGCCCAAAAGCCCGGTCAGCACCATCGAGGCGATCAGCAGCATCGGATAGCTCAAGCCGGTGTGCTTGAACAACGCGACGCCGATGAACGCGCCCAGCATGTAAATCTCGCCATGCGCGAAATGCACGATGTCGAGGCCGGAATAGATAAACGAAATGCCCAACGCCACCAGGGCGTACACCATGCCGATCGAAAACCCGACGACGACCAAATCCATGAAGTACTGCATCGCTGCCTTCTCTCAGTGGCGTAGGTTTTTGCCGCCGTCGCGATCGGCGACGGTGCCGCCGAGATAGGACAGCCGCACGTTGTCGTCGCCGATCAGCTTCTCGGCGGGTCCCTCTATGTGCACAACGCCGTCGCGGATCACATAGCCGTATTCGGCCAGCAGCAGCGCCATGCGCACGTTCTGTTCCACCAGCAGCAGGGTCGTGCCCTCGCGGCAAATGCGGCCGATGATGCGGAAAATATCCAGCACCACCTGCGGCGCCAGCGCGGCGCTGGGCTCGTCCAGCAGCATCATCTTCGGTTCGGACATCATGCCGCGGCCGATGCACAGCATCTGCAATTGCCCGCCCGAGAGCGTGGCGGAGAACTGGTTGCGCCTGTCGCCCAGGATCGGGAAGTATTCGAACACGCGCTCCAGCGTCCGGCGCACGCCGGCGCGGTCGCGACGCACATGGGCGCCCAGGCGCAGGTTCTCCTCCACCGTCAGGCCGGGGTAGGCTTCCTTGCCCTGGGTCACCTGCACCAAGCCGCGGCGCACGATCAGGTCGGGCCGGAGCCCGTCGATGCGCTGGCCGTCGAACGTAATCGAGCCTTTCCATGGCTTGATCAGACCGGAAATGGTTTTCAACAGGGTCGACTTGCCGGTGCCGTTGCCGCCCAGAAGCGCCACCATTTGGCCGCGGGCGACCCTCATCGACACGCCGTTAAGGATCTGGACGCTGCCGTAGCCGCCCTCGACCCCTGCGATTTCCAGCATTTCTCCCCCTGGTCCGACCATTCCGGCATGGGCGGGCGCAAGCGATTACAGACGACTTGCCTAGCGTCGTCCAGCCGGATATCAGGAAAGGCGGGGATAACACCATGACCAACATGGACAAGCAACAACTTCTCCTATAAAAAGGAGAAAATAGGTTAAAGGGAGAGAAACATGAGAATCTTATCCGTCGGGAAATGTCTGCTATTCGCGTCGGCCATGGTGCTGGCGCTGAGCGTCGTTCCGGGCAGCGCCAGTGCCCAGGGCACCGTGCGCATCGGCGTCACGCTGCGCATGTTGATCGAGAACGGCTTCAAATACGGCCAGATGACCGCCGACGAGCTGAACGAGGTGAACAAGTCGGGCGGCATTAACGGCCAGAAGATCGAAGTGATCCTGCTGGACGACGAGTGCAAGCCGGACAAGGGCGTGGCCAACGCCAACCGCTTCATCCACCAGAACAAGGTGCACCTGATCATCGGCTCGACCTGCAGCTCGGTGACCCTACCGCTGGTCGACATCGTGACCAAGGAAGAGGTGCCGGAAATCGTCCCGCACTCCACCAACTCCTCGATCACGCAAAAGGGCAGCGCCTGGGTGTTCCGCACTTCGGTGTCCGAGCGCTACTACGCCGCCGTGCACGCCAAGTACCTGGCGGAGAACGCCGGCAAAAAGGTCGCCTATCTGTTCACCAACGACGGCGCCGCGATCTCGTTCGTGCGCGACTACAAGAAGTACATGCAGGAGACCTACAACGTCGAGCCGGCATACGAGGCGCAGATGCAGGAGACCGACCTGGACTTCCGCGCGCATCTGCTGAAGATCAAGTCGCTCAATCCCGACGTGTTGGCGATCGGCGGCCAGATCGACGCCATCGCCCGCATCGCGCAGCAATCCTACGAGATCGGCATCCCCGCGAAGGTGCGCCGGGTCTCGGCTTCGGCCGCCTCGAACGCGCCGGTGCCGGAATTGGCCGGCGACGCGGTCAAGGGCCTGATCTTCGCCGCAGCTTTCTCGTGTACCGACGAACGCGAGATAGCGAAGAAATTCGTGAAGATGGTGCAGGAAAAATACAAGGTTCGCTGCCCGGACCACGATTTCTCGCAGGCCTACGAAACCGCGCAGATCGTCAAGCTGGCGCTCAGCAAGGCGAAGCTAAAGCTGACCGACGCATCGCTCGCCGAGGACCGCAAGGCGATCCGCGATGCGCTCGCCAGCATCCAGAACTACCAGGGGCTCGCCTCGGGTCCGATCAACTTCTGCGCCGATCCGACCCCGCAATGCCGCGACGGCAACCGCACCGGCATCCTGGTCGAGTACACCAAGGGCGGCAAGGATTACGAGATGCGCGTTCTGGCCCGCGTTGGGTTCGACCCGGATTTCGGTCTGCCGAAGAAGTAAGACACTGGATTGGCGCCGCCGTTTTCGCCGGCCGGGAGGCCCCCAGCCGGCGAAGCGCCGACCGTCTTTGCAAGCCGCCGGACTGTCGGGGACATGAAAGATACCAGCACGCCCACGGGTGGAACGGCGCAACAGGGCGTGCCGGCCGGGAGTCGGTTTTCGCGGCGCCATCTTCCCTGGCTGGCCGGCTTCGTGGCGCTTCTGCTGCTGCCGTGGGCTACTCCGAACGCCTATCACCACTACATTCTCAATATCATCCTGATCAACGTCATCCTCGCGGTCGGCCTGAATATCGTGAAGGGCTTCGCGGGCCAGGTGACGGTCGGGCATATCGCGCTCGCCGCCGTTGGCGCCTATGCCTCGGCGGTGTTCGCGGCCAAATTCGGATTGCCGTTCTGGGTGGCGCTGCCGGCCGCGACTTTGTTCACCGGCATGATCGGCGCACTGGTGGGAATTCCTTCCTTCCGGCTCGAGGGCGCGTATCTCGCGCTCGCCACGCTTGGGCTGGCGGAATCGGTGCGCGTGTTCATCGGCGTCACCGACTATATCGGCGCGGCGATCGGCTTCAGCGACATTCCGCCGCCGTATTTCTTCGGCCGCAGTGTGGTCGACCACGTGGCGTACTACTACATCGTCATGCCGCTCGCGCTCGTCGGCATCTATTTCTCGTTCTGCATCCTGCGCTCCGACATCGGCCGGTCGTTCAAGGCGCTGCGCGAAGATCCGCTTGCCGCCGCGGCCTGCGGCGTCAACGTGCGCAAATACAAGCTGCTCGCCTTCACGATCAGCGCGCTATACGCGGGCTGCGCCGGCAGCTTGCAGGCGCACATGGCGCCCGGCTTCCTGCATCCCAACAGCTACACCATCACCGAGATGGTGACGCTGCTGCTGATGGTCGTGCTCGGCGGGCTCGGCCATATCTGGGGCGGGGTGGTCGGCGCGGTGATCGTGACGATCATCTACGACCTGACGCGCGACTATTATCAATACCAGATGGCGATCTTCGGCACGGTGATCGTGCTGACGGTATTGTACATGCCGCGCGGAATCGGCGGGCTTATCGACAACTATTTCGCCACGCGGCGTTTCGTCGCGATCCGCAAGGCGAAAGCCAATGCTGCTTGAAGTAAAAGCCCTGTCCAAGCGGTTCGGCGGCCTGGTCGCCGTCAACAACGTCGACCTGGTCATTCGCGAAGGCGAGGTCCGCGGCATCATCGGGCCGAACGGCTCGGGCAAAAGCACGCTTTTCAACCTGATTTCGGGCGTCTATCAGGCCGAGCCCGGTGGGCAGATCGTGTTCGCCGGCGAGGATATCGCCGCCTTGCAGCCGCATGAGATCGCGCGGCGCGGCGTCGCCCGTACGTTCCAGCTCTTGCGCATTTTCACCCAGATGACGGTGCTGGAAAACCTTCTCATCGGCTACCATCCGCATATCGTCTACAGCAGCGCTGTCGCGGCGATCGGCGCCGCCAAGGTCTGGGCCGAGGAACGGCGGTTGCGCGACGAGATGATGGAACTGCTAGGCTACGTGGGTCTGACCGAGTATGCCGAGATGCCGGCCGGGGAGCTTTCGATCGGCCAGCGCCGGCTGCTGGCGCTGGGGCGCGCGATGGCCATGCGGCCCAAGCTGCTGATGCTCGACGAGCCGGCGGCCGGCCTGTCGCCGGTCAATGTCGACAAGCTTCTCACCACCGTTCTCGAACTCAAAAAGCGGTTCGGCCTGACCGTCATCGTCATCGAGCACATCCTGAAGGTGGTGATGGAGAGCTGCGAGACCGTGACGGTACTGGAGCACGGCGAGAAAATCGCCGAAGGCGCGCCGGCCGCGATCAAGAACGACCATCGCGTGATCGAGGCCTATCTCGGCAAGGAAATGGACGACGCCGAGGTACGCGCCTTCCTCAAGGCGTCGTGATGGCGGCGGGTTAGGCGGGCTTCGGGCAATGTCGTTGCAGCGTCCAACGGTCGTGATCGTCGGTGGCGGCGCCATGGGCGGGCTGTTCGGCGGATTGCTGGCGGAAAAGGGACTCGGCGTAACGCTCGTCGATGTCTGGCGCGAGCATGTCGACGCGATCAAGGCGCGCGGCCTGCGCATCGTCGGCTATGGCGGCGATCGCGACGTCAAGATCGCCGCGACCGCCGATCCCGCCAGCGTCAAATCCGCCGACCTGGTGCTGTTCCAGTGCAAGGCCTTCGCCAATCCGCAAGCGGCGGCGAGCGTGAAGCACCTGTTCAGGGGCGAGACGGCGGCGGTCAGTTTCCAGAACGGTTTGGGCAACGAGGAAGCTCTGGCCAAGGTGCTGGGTGCCGACCGCGTGTTGGGCGGGCTGACCGCCCAGGCGGGGCGGGTGGAATCCCCTGGTGTGGTGCGCAATTTCGGCGATCTGCCGACCTATGTCGGAGAGATGAAAGGCGGCCTGTCCCCGCGCGCGGCCGACATCGCCGAGGCGCTCACGCGTCACGGCCTGCCCACCCATGCCAGCGCCGACATCAGGCGCGACAAGTGGAAAAAGCTTCTGGGCAATGTGGGCCTGAGCGCGATTTCCGGCGCGACCGATCTGCGCTCGATGGATATCGTCGCGGTGCCCGAGCTCAAAATCGTGGTGTTCCGCGCGGTCGACGAAGCCGCAGCGGTGGCGCGCGCCGAGGGCATCGAACTCGATACCGAAGAGGCGCGCGAGGTATTGTTGAAGCTGACCGATCCGAAGGGCGGCGGCACGGGGACCAGCAAGTCGTCCCTCAACGCCGACCTTGCGCATAAGCGCCCGACCGAGGTGGACTATATCTACGGCACGGTTGCGCGGTTGGGCCGCGAGCGCGGCGTGCCGACGCCGACGATCGACGCGCTGATCGGCATCGTCAAAGGCCTGGAATCGAAATACCTGGGAACGGCGAGGGAATAGCATGGCCGGCGAGTTTTCGGGAAAGGTCGTCGTGGTTTCCGGCGGCAGCCGCGGCATCGGCCGCGCCATCGCCGAGGCCTTCGCGCGCGAAGGCGCCGCCACGGTGCTGGCCGCGTCGAGCGACGCCAACCTGAAGAAAGCGGCGGACGCCATCGCCGCGTCGGGCGCAGCCCGGCCGGTCGCCTGCACCGCCGATCTGCGCACCCCGGCGGGCTGCGATAAGGTATTCCGCACCGTTGAAGAGCGCTTCAAGCGCTGCGACATTCTGGTCAATTCCGCCGGCGCCACGCGGGCAGGCGCGTTTCTCGACCTGGTCGAGGAAACCTGGCAGGACGGGTTCGCACTCAAGTTCTTCGGCTGCGTGCGGCTGTGCCGGCTGTTCTGGCCTATGTTAAAGACCGCGCAAGGGCATGTGGTGAACATTATCGGCGGCGCCGCGCGCACGCCGGACCTCGATTTTCTGATCGGTGGTGCGGTGAACGCGGCAATGTCGAACTTCACCAAGGGGCTCTCAGGCCTGGGCAAGCGCGACGGCGTCAACGTCAACGCGATCCTGCCCGGTACGACAGATACCGAACGCGTCGAGCAGCTTTTCCGTCAACGTGCCGAAGCTGCTGGTGAAACCCAGGAAGCATTTCGCGCCAAGGCGCTCGCCAAGGAAGGTATACGACGGATCGGTAAGCCCGATGACATTGCCGCGCTGGCGGTGTTCCTGTGTTCCGCGCGGGCGCGCCAGATTCAAGGAACCGCCATCGCCGTGGATGGCGGCTCCACACCTGGGCTGTATTGATGGAATTCTCGCTGAGCGAGGAGCAGAAGCTGCTGGTCGATACCGTGCGGCGATTCGTGCGCGCGGAGCTGATGCCGTTGGAAGAGGAAGTCGAGTCCAAGCGCCGGCTCGATCCCGACAAGGCGCGGGCGATCTTCGAGAAATCAAGGGCGCTCGGTCTCTATGCCATGAACATCCCGGCCGAATACGGCGGCGGCGGGCTGTCGGCCGTTGATACCTGCCTGGTCGAAGAGCAATTCGGACACACCACCGATATCTTGGTGCGCCGCGCCTTCGGCAACGTGTATGAAGTCCTGCTCGAAGGCACCGCCGAGCAGAAAAAGCGCTGGCTGCTGCCGGCGGTCAAGGGCGAACGCACGTTTTCGGTCTGCTTCAGCGAGCCGGGCGCGGGCTCCGACGCCGCCGGCATAAAAACCCGCGCCACGCGCGACGGCGCGGGCTGGGTGCTGAACGGCCAGAAGCATTTCATCAGCGACGGGCTGTTTTCGGATTTCTTCGTCGTCTCCGCGGTCACCGATCCGGCTGCGGGCGCCAAGGGCATCTCGCTGTTCCTAGTCGACAAGGGCATGCCCGGTTTCGCCATCGGCCGCGACCAGCCGATGATGGGCCTGGCCGGCACCAGCCATGTCGAGATGTTCTTCGACAACGTGAAGCTCGGCCCCGAGCATCTGCTGGGTGGCGAGGGGAGTGGGCTGAAACTGGCGTTCGAGACGCTGGGGCGCATCCGCCTGGCGCATATCGGCGCGCGCGCCGTCGGCAAGGCGGCGCGGCTGCTCGGTATGATGACGGACCATGCGCGCGACCGCCGCCAGTTCGACCGGCCGATCGGCGAGTTCCAGATGGTGCAGCAGATGCTGGCGGATAGCGCCATCGAGATCGAGACGGCGCGGCTTCTGGTCCTGCGCGCCGCGTCGCTGATCGACCGGGGCCAAGACGCACGCGAGCATATCTCGATGGTCAAGGTTCATGCCGCCGAGACGCTGGGCCGCGTCGCCGACCGCGCCGTGCAAGTGTTCGGCGGCATGGGATACTGCAAGGACCTGCCGGTCGAGCGGCTGTACCGCGACGCGCGCGTGTTCCGTATCTATGACGGTACCTCCGAAATCCATCGCGGCGTGGTCGCGCGCGGGCTCATGAAGCGCGGCGTGGCGCTGGTGGACCCGCCGGTGTAGCGCGCCATGCCGGTGAACAAATTTACGACCGCCGAGCAGGCTGTCGCCATGATCCGCGACCGCGACACGGTCGGGCTGATCGGCGGCGGCGGCGGGCTGGTCGAGGCGTCGTGCCTGTTCGCCGCGGTCGAGAAGCGCTTTCTGGCCTCCGGCCACCCCCGCGACCTGTTCGTGGTCCACGCCTTGGGCATCGGCGACCGCAAGACGCGTGGCATGAACTGCTTCGCGCATGAAGGCATGGTGCGCCGGGTGATCGGCGGGCACTGGGTGTGGTCGCCGCGCATGCAGGCCTTGGCGCGCGACGAAAAGATCGAGGCCTACGTGCTGCCCGGTGGCGTCACCATGCAGTTGTTCCGCGAGATCGGCGCAGGAAGGCCGGGGTTGTTCACCCATGTCGGGCTCGGCACGTTCGTCGATCCGCGCCTCGAGGGCGGCAAGCTCAACAAGCGCACGACCGAGGACCTGGTCGAGGTGGTGAACATCGCCGGGTGCGAGTTGCTGCGCTACAAACCCTTCCCGGTCAACGTCGCGCTGATCCGCGGCTCCCAGGCCGACGCCACCGGCAATATCAGCCTGCAGCAGGAGCCGGCGAACCTGGACATTTACGCCATCGCGCTGGCCGCGCATAATTCCGGCGGCAAGGTGATCGCTCAGGTGCGCGAGGCGGTCAAGGTGGGCGCGCTGCCCGCGCGTGCGGTGCGCGTGCCCGGCGCCATTGTCGACGCGGTGGTGGTCGATCCCACCCAGTCCATGACCTACGACATCGTTTACGATCCGACTATGTCGGGCGAGAAGCGCGGCCCGGTGCCGTCCGAGCCGCCCCAGCCCTTCACCGTGCGCCAGGCGATCGCGCGCCGCGCGGCGGAGGAGCTTACGGATGGCGCGGTCGTGAATTACGGCTTCGGCATTCCCGACGCGGTGGCCAAGCTGGTGGCCGCACGCGGGCAGCTCGACCGCTATTACCAGACCATCGAGCACGGCACCTATGGCGGCACGCTGCTGGACGGCCAGCTGTTCGGCTTCGCGCGCAACCCCACGGCCATGATCGACGCGCCCTCGCAGTTCGATTTCTATTCCGGCGGCGGGCTAGATATCGCGTTCCTGGGCTTCGGCGAGGCCGACGCGAAGGGGCACGTCAACGTCTCGAAGCTCGGTGGATTGCCGGTGGGGCCCGGCGGCTTCATCGACATCGCCCAGAACGCACGCAAGGTTGTATTCTGCGGCACCTTCGACACCAAGGGCACGGAGATCGTCACCGGCGACGGCAAGCTGCGGGTGACGCGCCAGGGCGCCGTGCGCAAGCTGGTGAAACAGGTCGAGCAGATCACCTTTTCCGGCAGCGTAGCAGTCGCGCGCGGGCAGCAGGTGCTCTATGTCACCGAGCGCGCCGTGTTCCGCCTGACGCCGCAAGGCATGGCGCTGGCGGAAGTCGCGCCCGGCGTGGACGTGCGCCACGATGTGCTGGAGCGCATGGACTTCGCGCCGCTGGTGCCGTCCGAGCCGAAAATCATGTCCCCGTCGTTCTTCACGGCCTAAACGAAATCGCTCTATGGCCGCAACGCGCATTGCCATTATCGGCGCCGGTATGATCGGACAGCGGCATTTGAAGGTGCTACTGGACGATCCCGCTTCCTATCAGGCCGTGGCGCTCGCGGATCCCTCGCCGGCGGCCGAGGCACTGGGCAAGGCGAAGGGCATCAAGTGGTTCGCCGACTACCAGCGCATGCTGGACGAGGTGAAGCCCGAGGGCGCGATCGTCGCCACGCCAAACCAGCTTCACGTCGTGGCGGGTCTAGCGTGCATCGCGCGCAAGGTTACGGTGCTGGTGGAAAAGCCGCTGGCGGATTCGGTGCGCGCCGCGGTCGAGCTGGTCGAAGCGGGCAAGCGTGCCGGTGTGCCGGTGCTGACCGGCCATCACCGTCGCCACAATCCGATCATGCGCAAGGCCGCCGAGGTGATAGCGGGCGGCGGCGTGGGACGCGTCACCGCCGTGGTGGCGATGTGGCTGAGCCACAAGCCCGACGATTATTACAACGTGACCTGGCGGCGCGAACCGGGCGGCGGCACGGTGCTGATCAACGGCATCCACGACATCGACTGCCTGCGCATGCTGTGCGGCGAGATCGACAGCATCCAGGCCTTCGCCGCCAACGGCGTGCGCGGCTTTCCGGTGGAGGATGCGGCCGCCGCTGCGATCCGCTTTACCAACGGCGCGCTGGGCACGGTCGTCATTTCCGACGCGGTTTCCACACCCTGGAGCTGGGAGTGGGGTTCGCAAGAAAACCCGTTCTATCCGCACGAGGCGCAGAATTGCTACCTGATCACCGGCACGAAGGGCTCGCTGTCGGTGCCCACGCTGGAGCATTGGTGGCACGAGCCGGGCCAGGGCTGGGGCGACCCTCTGACGCGCCGGCGCATCCCGGTCAAGCCGGCCGACGCCTATATAGAGCAGATGTGCAACTTCGCCGCCGTTATCGCCGGCCGCGAGAAGCCGGTGGTCAGCGGCGAGGACGGCGCGCGCACGCTGGCCGCGACCATGGCGATCACTGAATCCGCCGCCAAGGGCCGGCCGGTCAAGATTGACGACATGCTGAAGCAGGCCTAACCATCGGCATCGACGGGGAAGGGGACACCATGACCGAGGAAAAAATCCGCGCGGCCTGCGTAATGGGCTGGCCGGTGGCGCATTCGCGCTCGCCGTTGATCCACGGCTATTGGCTGAAGCAGAACGGGATCAAGGGCGATTACCGCCGCGAGGCGGTGACGCCCGAGGATTTCCCCGCGTTCCTCAAATCGCTGGGCGAACGGAGCTATGTCGGCGGCAACGTCACCCAGCCGCACAAGGAAATGGCGCTGAAGCTGACCCAGCCCGACGACCGCGCCAAGGCCATCGGCGCCGCCAACACGATCTACATCGACAACGGCGTGCTGCGTTCGACCAACACCGACGTGATCGGGTTTCTTTCGAGTCTCGATGTCGGCGCGCCGGGCTGGGACAAGAACCTGAAAACCGCCGTCGTGCTGGGTGCTGGCGGAGCCGCGCGCGCCGTGGTCTATGGCTTGGTCGAGCGCGGCGCCGAACGGATCTGCGTCGTCAACCGCACGCTGGCGCGCGCCGAGGTGTTCCGCGAGCGCTTCGGCCCCCGCGTCTATCCGGTGGGCTGGGACGCCGTGCCGAAGCTGCTGAAAGAGGCGGGGCTGGTGGTCAACGCGACGTCGATGGGCATGACCGGCAATCCCGACCTGCCGCTCGACCTCGGTGGCGCGCGCGACGGCACGGTGATCGGCGAGATCATCTATGTGCCGCTGAAGACCAAGCTGCTGGAAGCGGCGGAGAAACGCGGCTTGAAGCATTCCGACGGTCTGGACATGCTGCTGTACCAGGCCGTGCGCGGATTCGAATTGTGGTTCGGCGTGAAGCCCAAGGTGACGCCCGAGTTGCGACAGATCATCGTCGACGAGCTGTTGAAGAAGAAATGATGCGATGAAGCCCAAGATCCTCGTCCTCAACGGCTCCAACCTGAACATGCTCGGCGTGCGCGAGCCGCATATCTACGGCCACGATACCCTCGCCGATATCGGCAAGCGCCTGCAGTCCCGCGCCCAATCCCTCGGAGTCGAGGTCGAGATGCGCCAGTCCAACAGCGAAGGCGAACTGGTGACCTGGATCCAGGAGGCGCGCGCGAGCTGCGCCGGCATCGTCATCAATCCCGCCGCCTATACCCATACCTCGGTCGCGATCCTGGACGCGCTGCTGATGTGCGAGTTTCCGGTGATCGAGCTGCACCTGTCGAATCCGCACCGGCGTGACGAGTTCCGCCACCGCTCTTTCGTGTCGAAGGCAGCCAAGGGGATCATCTACGGCTTCGGAGCGCATGGCTATGAGCTGGCGCTGGATGCGATGGCGAAACTGGTGAGGGACGCGGCGAGCCAGAAAAAGCCCGCGACCAAGCGCTAGAGGCGGCCGACTCCGTTTAGAAAGCTGCGCGTCTTTTCGGCGACCTTCTTGGTCCATTCCACCGGCGTCAGCCGTGCTTTCTTGTCGAACGGCACCTCGACGCTGATCGGAATCCCGGCGGGCACGGCGCCCAGTATGTCGCGGAGCGGCAGCATCCCCTCGCCGGGCATGCAGCGCCGCTCGGGCGCGGTGCGGCCGAGGCCCTTGGGATCGGGCTCGCCCGGTTCAAGAATGCCGTCGCAGAGCTGGACATAGGGGATCAGCCGCGGGTCCAGTTTTTTTAGGTCGGCCGCCGTGGCGGCCGAGCGCGTGACATGCAGCGGATCGATGCACAGCGTCGTGTTCGGCCGCGCGGCCTCGCGCATCAGGCGCAGCGTGTCCGGCAGGTTGGCCAGCATCCGGCGCGGCACGAACTCGATGCTCGCGGCGATACCCAGGGGCGCTGCCAGGTCGCATAGCTTGCCGAAATTCTCGCGCATGCGCCCCCAATCTACATCGTCGCCGATGGTCAGCGCGTATTTCGCGCCGAACTCCGCGCCCAGTTCCAGCGGCGCGGCATAGCGCGCGACATCCGTGTCGGGCTGCAAGTAGAAGCTGAGGATGTCGTGCACCTTGAGACCCAGATCGGCGATCCGGCGCTTGACCTCGCGCACCAGCGTTGCATTGCCGGCGACGGGGTGGAACGGCAGGCCCGGCGAGGCGTTGAGGCGCAGCCCGATGCCGTCGAATCCCGCCGCACCGGCTGCCGCGATGAACTCGGTCGGCGGCGCGGCAGGTAGCGTGGTCGGTGCGAGAAAAAGCGTCGTCATCGTCCTTGTGTACGGGATTCCGCGCATAAATCAAATGGGATGGCCGGCGTATTTTCGCATTCACGCAACGCCGGCGTGATTTTTTTTGCGTCGCACACCTCGTATGCGGATGCGCCGAGGGACTTTAAGTTCGCCCGAAGATACTCTAGCGTTATCGCCGCGGGGCGGGGGAATTTCTTATGAAAATCAAGGACGTAATCTGCGCGGTCGGGCGCTCGGGATACATGCACCGCGACCTGATGGCGATCAAAGCGGGAGCAAAGCAGGACGGTTTCATCTTCCACGGCAAGCCGGTTTCCCCGGGGTTCAGAAAAATCGCCGAACCGGCGACGATCATCTCTCTGATGTTGGTGCTGGAAGACGGGCAGATCGCGTTCGGCGATTGCGCCGACGTGATCTTGGCGGGCGTCGCGGGGCGCGATCCGGCGTTCCACGGCGAAGACCATGTCGAGGCCGTGCGCGGCGGCGTGGCGAAAGCGCTGCGCGGACGCGACCTGGCGAAGTTCAAGCCGCTGGCCGACGAGATGGATCGCTACGAACAAGGCGGCAAGAAGCTGCACACCGCGATCCGCTATGGCGTCACGCAAGCCCTGCTGCACGCCGTGGCGCTGGCCGGCAGGGTGACGATGGCCGAGGTGATCACGCGCGAATACGGCAGCAAAATCTCGGCCAAGCCGATTCCGATCCTGGCGTCCTGTCACAAGGACGACCCGCTGCAGCTCGACCGCGTGATCCTGAAGCGCGTCGAGTTGCTGCCGCACGCCTCGTTCACCGTGGTCAAGGACCATGTCGGGCTGAAGGGCGAGAAGCTGATGCAGTTCGCCGCGCGCGTCGCCGCGCGCGTGAAGCAGATCGGCGACCCGGACTACAAGCCCAGAATCCATCTCGACGTCTACGGCACGCTGGGCGAGCTGTTCGAGATGAAGCTCGAGCCGATGGCCGATTACCTGGGCAAGCTGCAAGCCGCGACCGCGCCATACGACCTGCTGGTGGAATCGCCGATCATCGCCAAGACCCAGCAGCGGCAGATCGACAGCTTCAAGAAAGTCCGCGAGCTGATGAAGAAAAAAGGCATCAAGGTCGGGCTGATCGTGGACGAGTGGTGCAACACGCTGGAAGACATCAGGCTGTTCGCGGATACCGACGCGGCCGAATACGTCCAGATCAAGACCCCGGACCTGGGCGGCATCAACAACACCATCGAAGCCGTGCTCTATTGCAGGAAAAAGGGCATGGGCGCGAGCCTGGGCGGCACGGCCAACGAAACCGACCAATCCTCGCGCGTCACCACGCATATCGGCCTGGCCTGCGGGCCGGATTTCCTGCTGTCCAAGCCGGGCCTGGGCGCTGATGAGGGGATCATGATCCAGACCAACGAGATGGCCCGCACGCTCGCGATCCTTAAGCATCGCGGCTAATGTCCCGCAAAGACGGGTGAAGGAGAGACGCGATGCAGACTGCTAACCTTTCGCGCCGCAAACCGCGCGTCTTCGCGGTATTGGCCTTGGGCGCTTTCGCGCTTTCCTTCGCGGCAGGGCCGGCGCTGGGGCAGGGCAAGCCCGTGCCCGGCGGCACCGCGATCCTTGCGGTGGGCGCCGACCCGGCCACGCTCAATCCCGATGTCAGCGTCGGCGTGCCCGACATCGTGACGGGCTGCATCGTCTATGACGCGCTGGTGCGGTTCGAGAAGGGCTTCAAGATCGTGCCGTCGCTGGCGAAATCATGGGAGATCGCGCCGGACGGCCTGACCTACACGTTCCACATGAACCAGGCGACATGGAGCGACGGCAAGCCGGTGACGTCGGATGACGTCAAGTTCACGCTGCTCGAGGTCAGCGCCAAATTCGGCTCGAAATTCGTTTCCGTCGGCCAGGCGATCAAGGAAATCGAGACGCCCGACCCGCTGACCGTCGTTGTCAAGCTGGCAAAGCCGTTCGGGCCGTTCCTGTTCTCGCTGGCCTGCGAGCAGAACGCCGCGATCCTGCCGGCGCATGTGTTCCGCGGCACCGATGTACTGAAGAACCCCGCCTCGCTCGCCGCGCCCGTGGGGAACGGGCCGTACCGGCTGTCCGAATGGGTGCGCGGCGACCACCTGACCTTCGTCAAGAACCCGACCTACTGGACCAAGGGCCAACCGCTGCTCGACCGTATCATCGTCAAGATCATGCCGGATTCGGCGGCGCGCATCCTGGCGCTGCAGGCCGGTGAGATCGACTATATCGACCAGTATTATTTCCCGGCCAGCGCCATCTCGGTTCTCGAGAACGATCCGCGCTTCAAGCTGCAAGAGGTCAGCTACCCCAGCGACGACATCATCATCCTGAACACGCGCAAGGCGCCGCTGGACAACGCCAAGGTGCGCCAGGCGCTGCTGGTGGCGATGGACCGGCAGTACCTGCTGAAGAATGTGTTCCTGAACACCGGGCAGCTCGGCGCCAGCGCGATCGACAGCCGGCTGACCCAATTCTACAACCCCGCCGTCAACTACGAAAAGATGTACGCCTATAATCCGGCGCGCGCGAAGGCGCTGCTGGACGAGGCGGGCGTGAAACCCGGTCTGGACGGCACGCGTTTCACCATCCGCATTTCCTTCGACACGGGCCGCCCGGAATACACCTCGGCGGCGCAGGCGATCCAGCGCTTTTGGCAGGCCGTGGGCATCAAGGTCGTGCTGGAGGGCGCGGAGCGGCCGGTCGTGCTGAAGCGCGTCTATGCCGACTACGATTTCGACGCGACCATGCAGAACTATTCCACCTCGGGCGATCCGGCGCTGGGGATTTCGCGCGCTTACCACACCGAATCGATCAAGCAGGGCGCCACCTTCAACAACGCCAGCGGCTATTCGAATCCCGAGGCCGACGACTTGTTCAACAAGGGACGCGACGCCGCGACCACCGCGGAGCGCGCCAAGCATTATTTCAAGGCGCAGGAGGTCATCGCGCGCGACCTGCCGGTCATCACCTATCACCAGCAGGCCCAGATCGGCGCGTCCAGCACGCGGCTGCAGGATCTGTGGCAGGCGGCGAACTATCAGTGGTGGCACAAGGTATGGCTGAAAAAGTAGGCCCCGCGCCGGCCCGCCCGCGCACGCAGGTCGAAGAGCTTGCGCGCTTCTGGGCCCGCGCCCGCTACGAGGATATGTCGCGGGATGCGGTGGCGAAGGCCAAGCGGTTCCTGCTCGACACGCTGGCCGCCGCCGTGGCCGGCGCGCGCACCGAAGTAGTCGAGGCCGCGCTGAAGGCGGCGCAAAGCGGCGCCGAGGCCAAGTCGGGCTCGGCCGTGGTGATGGGGCGCTCTGAAACGCTGCCGTCGGCCCAGGCGGCGATGGTCAACGGCACCATGGCGCATGCCTACGAACTGGACGATTTCGGCGGCTGCGGACATTCCGGCGCCGTGGTCGTGCCGGCCGTCATGGCGATGGTCGGGCGCGAGCGCGTAACGGGCCGCGAGGCGATCCTGGCGATCCTCGCGGGCTACGATCTGGCGGCGCGCACGCTGGAAGGCGCGGGCGGGTATCGCCGGCACAACGACCTGGGCTGGCATTCCACCGGCACTTGCGGCAGTTTCGGCGCCGCCGCCGCCGTCGCGCGCCTATTGAAGCTCGATGAGGAACGCTTCGCCGATGCCCTAGGCATCGCCGGTACCTTCACCGGTGGCATCTGGGCGTATCTCGCCGACGGGGCGATGACCAAGCGCTTCCATCCGGGCAAGGCGTCCGAGAACGGCCTTAGCGCCGCGTTGCTGGCGCAGTCCGGCATGACCGGCCCGCGCTTCGTGCTGGAAGCGGAGTGGGGTGGTTTCTATTCGACGTATGCGCCGAAAGTTTCCGAACCCGCCCTGGCCCTGGCCGGTCTCGGCAAGGAATTCCGCATCGATCGCTCCGGCATGAAGCCTTATTCCTGCTGTCGCGGCCTGCATGCATGTCTCGACGCGCTATTCCAGGTCATGGCCGAAACCGGCGCCGGGGCCGCCGACATCACGGGCATGGTGGTGCACGGCAACGCCCAGGTAGTGCGCCAGTTCGACCGCATGAAGATCGGCACGCTGCTGGACGCGCAGTTCAGCATGCAATACGCGCTGGCCAGCGCAGCGGTCGCCGGTCGCGCGACGTTGGACCGGTTCTGGCCGCTGCGCACGGAAGAGCCCGAGGTCAAGCGCCTGATGGGCGTCATCAAGGTCGTGGACGATCGCGTGATACCCATGGGCACCTACCCACCGCTCGAGGTCGTTTTGCGCGACGGGCGCAGGATCGAGCGCTTCATCCCCTTCGCCAAAGGCGCGCCGGAAAATCCGCTGACCGACCGCGAGCTGCACGACAAGGTGACCTCGCTGCTGACTCCGGCTTTGGGCGGCCAGCGCTGCCGCGAAATCGTGGCCTGCGTGCAGAACCTGGAGAAATTGTCCGACATGCGCGATTTGACGAAACTGCTGGTCCCTGGCGCGCAGGCCCTGGGTGCGGCGTGATGCGCGCGTACCTGCTGGCGCGCCTGGGCTGGGCTGTTCCTATCGTCATCGCGATCCTGATCATCAACTTTCTGATCATCCATTTGGTTCCAGGCGACCCGATCCAGGCGCTGGTCGGCGATTTCCCCACGCCGCCGGGCTATGCCGAGCAGATCCGCAAGGAATACGGCCTGGACCAGCCGTTGCTGACGCAGCTCTGGCTTTATCTGGTCAATCTGGCGGGGGGCAATCTCGGCTTCTCCTTCGCCAATCGCCAGCCCGTGCTGCCGCTGATCCTCGACCGCGCGCGCTTCACCCTGCTGCTGATGCTGCCGGCGTTGACCTGCGCGGCGGTTCTGGGCGTGGTGCTGGCCCTGGCGGCGGCGCCGCGCGCCGGCAGCCTCTATGACAGCTCCGTCACCGCCATCAGCCTGATCGGGTTTTCGGTGCCGATCTTCTGGCTGGGGCAGATCCTGATCATCGCCTTCGCCATCAAGTTGCGCTGGCTGCCGGCGCAGGGAATGATCTCGCTGCGCGAGACGCTCACGGGCTGGGCCGCGGTCGCAGACGTGCTGTGGCACCTGGTGCTGCCGGGATTCAGCGTCACCATCTATTACATCGCCGTGGTCGCGCGCGTGGCGCGCGCCAGCGTGCTTGACGCGCTGTCGCAGGATTTCGTGCTGACCGCCAAGGCCAAGGGGCTCAGCGGCCGCTATGTCCTGTGGCGCCACGTTCTGCCCAACGCGTTGATCCCGGTGGCCACGGTGATCGGCTACAATTTCGGCTATTCGCTGACCGGCGCGATCCTGGTGGAGACCGTGTTCGCCTGGCCGGGCATCGGCAATCTGTTCATCGCCTCGATCGGCAACCGCGACTATCCGGTTTTGCAGGGCATTTTCCTGCTCACGGCCGTTGCCGTGGTCCTGGCGAACGTCGTGACCGACATGCTGTATGCCGTGCTCGATCCGCGCGTGCGCGGCAGCTACGGGAAAAATGCGTAGGTTCCTCGACCGCTTCCTGGCCTATCGCGCCGGCATGACCGCCGGACTTTACGTGCTGTTCCTGATCGCCGTGGCGATCGCGGCGGCGCTGTGGCCCGGCATCGACCCGCACGAGATTTCCGACCGTGCCATGGTGGCGCCGTCGATGGCGCATCTCCTGGGCACGGACGAGCTGGGCCGCGACGTTCTGCTAGGCCTGATCTACGGCGTACGGGTGTCGCTGACCGTGGGCTTCAGCGCGGCACTGGCCGCCACCGTGATCGGCGTGTTGATCGGCGCGGCCGCCGGGTTCTACGGCGGCTGGCTGGACCTGGTTGTGATGCGCATCTCCGAGGTGTTCCAGGTCGTCCCCGGCTTCATCATGGCCGCGGTGATCATCGCGCTGTCCGGCCCGGGCCTGTCGCGCGTGGTGATGGTGATTGCGCTGCTTGCCTGGCCCCAGATCGCGCGGCTGATGCGCGGCGAGGTGATGCGCGTCAAGCAGTTGGAGTTCGTCGACGCGGTGCGCTGCCTTGGCGTGCGCGAATGGGTGATCCTCGGCACCGAGGTGATCCCCAATTCGTTGGCCCCGGTGCTGGCCGGCGCGACGCTGATCGTAGCCCAGGCCATCCTGTTGGAAGCCTCGCTCAGTTTCCTCGGCTTAAGCAGCGCCGACATCATCAGCTGGGGCCGCATGCTGAACAGCGGCCAGCGCTTCCTGTTCAACGCGCCGTGGCTGTCGATCTTCCCGGGCTTCGCCATCTTCATCACCGTGCTGGCGTTCAACCTTTTGGGCGACGCGGTCGGCTCGGCCCTCAATCCCAAGACCCAGCGCTGACACCATGGCCGTGCAACCCGGCAATATCCTGGAGATCGACGCGCTCAGCGTGACCTATCGCGTGCGCGGCAAGACGGTGCGCGCCATGAACGCCGCCAGCTTGACCGTGCGGGACGGCGAGGCGGTGGGGCTGGTCGGCGAATCCGGCTCGGGCAAATCCACGCTCGCCCGCGTATCCCTGGGCCTGATCCCGCGCAAGATCGCGCGCATCGAGTCGGGACGCATCCTGATCGCGGGGCGCGACGCCACGCGGTTCAGCGAGACCGAATGGGAAAGCCTGCGCGGTGATCCGGTGGCGATGGTGTTCCAGGACCCGCTGACCTATCTAAACCCGGTGATGCGCGTAGGCCCGCAGATCGCCGAAAGCGTGAGGCGCCATACGCCCGAGTTGCCGCTGGATCAGCGCGTCGAGGAATTGCTCGAGCTGGTGAAGCTGCCGAGCGTCGTCACGCGGGCCTATCCGCACGAGCTGTCGGGCGGCATGCGCCAACGCGCACTGCTGGCCGTGGCTTTGGGCTGCCGGCCGCGCCTGTTGATCGCCGACGAGCCGACCACGGCGCTGGACGTCACGACGCAAGCGGAAATCCTGGCGCTGCTCAAAGACCTGCGCCGGCGCCTGGGCATGGCGATGCTTCTCATCAGCCACGACCTGGGCATCGTCGCCTCGGCCTGCGAGCGCATCTACGTGATGTATGCCGGCCATACCATCGAATGGGGTGGCGCGGGCGCGGTGTTCCAGACCCCCGCGCATCCCTATACGGTCGGGCTGCTCAGGGCGGCGCATGCCGTGCGCAACGCCGAGGGCCGCTTCGCCACGATCGCCGGCGATCCGCCGAACCTGGCCGAATTGCCGCCGGGCTGTCCCTTCGTTCCGCGCTGCAGCCATGCGCTGGCGGAATGCTCGCGCGACATGCCCGAAAGGTTCGATGCGCGTTCGGGCGATCCGCACAGCGTGCGCTGCTGGCTTTACGAGAAGCCGGGCCTGGGATTCGACCGGGCGGGGACCGGCTGATGGAGCCCTTGCTCGCCTTGCAGAACGTCAGCAAGACCTTCCGGCGCTCCGGCGGTTCGGTGGTTCACGCCGTGCGCGGGGTCGATCTGGAAGTGGGCTATGGCGAGACGCTGGCCCTGGTTGGCGAAAGCGGGTCGGGCAAATCCACCCTCGGTCGCATCGCGCTTGGGCTGCTGAAGCCCGACCAAGGCCGCGTGATGCTGGCCGGGAAATGCCTGAACGAGCTGCCGCCCGACGAACTGCGCCTCGCGCGTACCGCAATGCAGCCGATCTTCCAGGACGCCACGGCCTCGCTCAATCCGCGCCGTTCGGCGCGCGAGTTGATGGCCCAGGCCTTGCGCGGACGCCCGCAGGCGATCGAGCAGCGCGCCATAGCACTGCTGGACAGCGTGGGCCTTCGTCCCGGCGCCGAATATCTGCCGCGCTATCCGCACGAGCTCAGCGGCGGCCAGCGTCAGCGCCTGGCTATCGCCCGCGCCTTGGCGGTAGAGCCGAAGCTCGTGATCGCCGACGAGCCGCTGTCCGGGGCCGACGTATCGATCCGCGGCCAGATTCTCAATCTTCTGATCGGCATCAAGGAAGAACGCGGCGTGGCGTATCTGATGATCACGCACGATATTTCCATCGCCCGCGCCTTCGCCGACCGCGTTGCCGTGATGATGCAGGGCGAGATCGTGGAGACCGGCCCGGCAAAAGAAGTGCTGAGCGCGCCCCGGCATTCCTATACCAAGCAGCTCGTCGCGGCCGTGCCGATGCTGGACGCGCCCGTGAACGCCGGGGCCTTGGAAGCGGGGGATTGAGGGCAATGGGACGCAAGCAGGATTCCCGCAAGTATCGCGGTTTCCGCACCGCCGGCATCCGGCTCAGCGAAGAGCTGCTGCCGCACCTCGTTTCGCACCGCACGGAACGCCTGGGCGACATTTTGTGGGCGGTGCATGAGTTCGACAAAGCGCACATCGTGATGCTGACCGAGGAAGACCTGATCCCCCGAGCCGACGGCGTCGCCATGCTGCGCGCGCTCAGGGTGATGGAAGCGAAGGGGATGGAAAAGACTCGCCACGAGGTGCAGGGCGGGCTTCATTCCGGCGAGCAATATCTGATCCGTGCGCTGGGCGAGGAGGCGGGCGGTCGCATGCATCTGGGCCGCAGCTCCGGCGACCTGGACGAGGTCGGCCGCCGCATGGCCGTGCGAAAGCATCTGCTCGATTTGCTGGCGTCGCTCAACGCCTTCCGTCGCACGCTGCTGAGACGCGCTGACGAGCATGCCGAAACCGTGATGCCGGGCTATACGCAAGGCCAGCACGCCCAGCCCACGACCCTCGGCCATTGGCTATCGATGTGGGCGTTGGCGATGGAGCGGAATTTCGACCGGCTGCGCTCTTTGTATGGGCGCGTGAACCTGTCGCCGGCGGGTGCGGCGATCATGACCGGCTCGGATTTCACGCTTAACCGCAAGCGCCTAGCTGAGTTGCTGGGCTTCGCCGACGCCCTGCCGCACACCATGGACGCAATCCTCAGCCACGACCTGGAAATGGAGGCCGCAAGCACGCTGGCGATCCTGGGTACGGACATGGCGCGGCTGGGCATGGACCTGATGCAGTTCACGTCGTCCGAGTTCGACATGATTGACGTGCCGGACCGGTTTTGCGGCACCAGCAGCATCATGATGCAGAAAAAGAATCCCTATGCACCGCAGGAAATGAAGGCGCTGGCCGCCGAGGCGGTAGGCGGGGCGATGACCGCGTTCTTCGTGGAAAAGGATGCGTCGGGTACGGCGATATTGGAGCGCCGGCGCACCGAGCGCGCGTTCTGGGCGGTGTTCCCGATGGCGGTGCGGCGCCTCAAGGACGCCAACGACATCATCGCCGCTGTCGCCGTGAAGAAAAGGCGCATGACTTGGCTTGCCGCCGCGTTCTGGGGCCAGGCCGCCGACCTGGCGGGCGCTTTGGTGCGCGAGCGCGGCCTGCCGTGGCGCAGCGCACATCAGATCGTCGGCATTCTGGTGCGCTACGGCCATGAGCGCGGATTTATGCCGCACGACACGACCCCCGAGTTGCTCGATGAGGCCGCGGTCGAATACATGGATAAGAAGCTGCGGCTGCCGCGCGCGGTGATCACCGCAGCGCTCGATCCGGCGCAATGCGTGCGCAGGCGCACGTTGTTCGGTGGCCCATCGGCCAAGGCCGCGCGGCGCGAGCTGAAGCTGTTCCTGAAGACGCTGAGCCGCGATGAAATATTCCTTAAATCAGCGGTCGCCGGGGTTGAGAACGGACGCGCAGGGCTAGAAAAAGCGATCGATGCGCTGGTCGGCAAGCGCTGAAATCCAGTCGCTGCGGCGTGGATCAGGCCTGCGTGGCCGAACCCGGTGGCGGAATGATGCGCAGGCGTTCGGGCACAAGTCCCTGCGGGTAGTAGCGCAGCATCACGATCAGCAACGCGGCGACCATCATTTCGCGCAGCGCCGCGCCCTGCACGGCGCTGATGCCGGGCACATGCGGAATGACGAAGCGCGTCGATTCCAGCAGGAACACCACCACGAACGCGCCGACGATGGCGCCGCGATTGTTGCCGAGACCCCCCGCCAGCAGCGCCAGCTTTATATAAAGCGTCAGCAGCGGCACGAAGATTTCAGGGGCGATATACGAGGTGTAATGCGCATAGAGCGCTCCGGCCAGACCCAACGCGCCGGCGCCAAGCGCGAAAGCGCGCACCTTGAACGCGAACACATGCTTGCCCGCGACCGCGGCCACCTGTTCGTCGTCGCGGATCGCGCGCAGCACCCGCCCGAAGGGCGAGGCGCGCAGCCGCTCGGCCAGGACATAGGTGGCGGCCACGATGGCGCCGACCACGGCGAGATAGAGCAGGTTGAACGCCGCCGGCGACAGGGTGCCGCGCCCGGGCCCGGCGATCCCTGAAATCCCGTCTGTGCCGTTGGTCAGCCAGATCGCGTTGCTGGAGACGATGCGGATGGTCTCGGCGAAGCCCAGGGTCACGATCGCCAGATAGTCGCCGCGCAGGCGCACGGTGATCAGCGCCACAAACACGCCGACCGCCGACGCCGCCAGCGCCCCCAGCGCCATGCCCATCGCTATCGGCACGCCCAGCTTGATGGTGCTGAGCGCCGTGACGTACGCGCCGACGGCGAAGAATCCCACCAAGCCCAGGTTCACCATGCCGGCCAGACCCCAGATGACGTTGAGGCCCAGCGCCATCAGCGCATAGATGCCGGCCGTGACGGCCATGGCGATGAGGTAGTTTTCCATGGGCTCAGTATGCCCGCTGTCCCAGAATGCCGCGGGGCCGGAGCGTCAGCACCAGCAGAATCGCAACGAACCCGACCGCGCCGCGATAATCCGGCGACAGGAACAACAGGCACAGCTCCTCGCCGACGCCCACGGTCAACGCGCCCACCACGGCGCCTGGAATGCTGCCGAGGCCGCCCACCACGGCGGCGGCGAACACGCTGAGGATCGCGCGAAAGCCGGTCAGCGGATCGATCGTCGTGTCGAGCCCGATCAGCATGCCGCCGAGGCCCGCCAGCCCCATGCCGACGAAATTCACCAGCCGGCCCATCACGTCGGCGTTGATGCCCTTGATACCGGCGAGCATCGGATTGTCGGCCACCGCGCGCATCGCCTTGCCGGTGCGGGTGAAGGCGAGGAACGTGAACAGCGCGGCCATCGCGGCCACGGCGATGCCCAGGTTCTCAACCTGCTGCGGACCGACGCGGATAGGCCCGAAGCGCCAGTCGCGCATGATCGGCAGGTCGTAGCCGCGCAGGTCGTTGCCGAAGCCGAAGCGCAGCACGTTCTCCAACGCGATGGTCAGCGCGATCGACGCGATGGCGGTGGTGATGAAGCCGGCGGGGCGGACCGGCTTCAGGATCGCCTCGTCGCTCACCACGCCCACGGCGCCCGCGACGAGGAACGCGCACAGCACCGCGGGCAGGATCGGCAGGCCCAGCTTCACGTTCGCCACGTAGCCGGCGAAAGCGCCGACCGTGGCGTGCGAGGCCAGCGCGAAATTGGGAAAGCGCAGCACCGCGTAGATCGTGGTGAGCCCGATGGCCGGCACCGCCAGGATGGTGCCGGTCATCACGCCGTTGACGACGAGCTGCGCGATCTCCTCGACGATCGGCGGCATCGCCCTTGCTTTCCGGACCGGCCGGTCAGAAGACCTTGACGAACTCGATCTTGCCCTTGACGATCTTGCTGTAACGGAACTTGCAATCCAGGATGTCGCCGATTTCGTTGAAGTCGCAGGGGCCGCTGGCGCCCTCGTAGTTGATCTCCTTGCCTTGGGCCAGAAGCTTCAGGCCCTCGACGGCGCTGTAGACCTTTTGGCCGGCGCCTTGCGAGATTTTGCGCACGTTGTCGCGCATGCCCGTGCCGGTGGCTTCCTTGGCCTTGGCCATCGCCAGCGCCACGAGGCTCGCCCAGTCGCTGGCCGCGCATTCGTACGAGTCCGGTGCGTCGAGGCCAAGGCGCTTCTTCGCCAGCTCATAAGCCGGCGAGTTCACGTCGGCCGAGGGCTGCACGATCAGGATGCCTTCGGTCACTTCGGCCGGCAGCGAATCGATCACTTTCTGGGTCATGACGTAGGACTGGGTGAAGCGCCCGCCGGTATAACCCGCGCGGTAAAGGTCGCGCGCCAGCACGGTCACGTCGGGAGCGTAGCCGTTCATGTAGATCATGTCGGGCTTGGCCTTGAGCGCCTGGTCGATCTCGGAGCGATAGGTCGTCTTGGTTCCATCGTAAACAAGTCCGCCGACCATCTCCGAGCCGAATTTCGGCAGCACCTCTTTCACGCGGTCCTGCGTGGGTTGCGCGAATGGCGCCTGGACCGACATGACGTAAACGCGCTTGGCCCCGTTCGAGGCGATGAACTCCGCGTGCCGAGCGGCCTGAAGATGGTTGTTGGGCTGGGTGCGGATCAGATAGCCT
>JAHFPH010000200.1 GCA_023266845.1 Rhodospirillaceae bacterium | reverse complement strand
GCAGATCAGTTTCACTTCTGGCCGACGCTTCCGGGTTGCACCGACCCATGATAGGGCGGGCCGCCCGCTTTACCAATGGCGTCAATGGCAGGGCAATCGCTTCGGGTTAACGTTGTTTTATCTGTAGTTGGGGATTCCCTTCTGGCGAGATATCTGAATCATGGGATGCCTTCATTGAGGGAGGCACGCCATGGGCGGGACGAACAAATCGCTTCTCGATCATTTTTCGGCGCTGCGGGATCCCAGGCAATCCTGGCGCGTTCTGTACCCCTTGGAGGAGATCCTACTGCTGATCCTGTGCGCGAGCTTGACCGGGATGGAGGATTTCGTCGAGATCAAGTTGTGGGGCGAGCAGCGGCTGGATTTTCTGCGGCGGTTTCTGCCTTACGAGCGGGGCATCCCGGCCCATGACACGCTCAACGATGTGATCAATGCGCTCGATCCCGAGCTGTTCCGGAGCTGCTTCAGCGCCTGGGTCGAGGGGTTGCGCGAGGCGGAGCCCGACATCATCGCCATCGATGGTAAGACCTCGCGCCGCTGTCATGCCCGGGGCAAGGGACGTGAGCCGCTGCATCTCGTTTCCGCCTGGGCGAGCCGGCAGCGTCTGGTGCTCGGCCAGCAGGCGTGCGCGGCCAAATCCAACGAGATCACCGCCATCCCCCTACTGCTGGAGCGGCTGACCCTGACCGGCGCGCTGGTCACGATCGACGCCATGGGAACCCAGCGCGCCATCGCCGCAACCATCCGCAAGGGCGGCGGCGACTATCTGCTTTCGCTCAAGGAGAACTGGCCGGCCACCTTCAAGGATGCCGCCGCCTTCTTCGCTGATCCGCCCGTGGCGCTGCACAGCTTCCAGGCCACCGACGGCGGACATGGCCGGATCGAGACCCGCCGCCATGTCGTTTGCCACGATGTCGCTTGGCTGTTCTCCGACCGCCGCTACCCCGGCGAGCCCCGCTGTCCCGATCTCGCCATGATCGCCATGGTCGAGGCCACCACCGAGCGCAACGGAAAGACCGAGCATGAGCGGCGCTACTATCTCTGCTCCGCCAAGCTCGACGCCAAGACCTTCGCCCACGCCGTGCGCGCCCATTGGGGCATCGAAAATCGCCTCCATTGGGTGCTCGATGTCGTCTTCCATGACGACCTCGCCCGCCTCAGAACCGGCTACGGACCAGAAAACATGGCCGTGGTCAAACACATGGCCATCAACCTCGTCCGAAACCCAAAGGACAAGCACAGCCTCAAGGTCAGGCGAAAACTCGCCAACCTCAACAACGAGTACCTCGAAGCCCTCATCCGACAGACCACCGCGTTAACCTGAAGCGATTCCCCTGCGGGAAAGCGCCGAAGTTTTCGGATTTTCTTTCCCCGCCCGCACGCCTAGCATGGCCGAAATAGCGAAACCACGGGGTGGAGGGACCTGATGGACCCGCGCAAATTCATGGCCGGCGGCGGATTTCATACGCTGGCGCTGCGGACCGACGGAACCCTGTGGTCCTGGGGCAACAATAGCCAAGGGCAGCTCGGCGACGGCACATTGGTCGATCGTCATGCGCCGACCCAGGTGACCGCCATCGACCCACCCGTCGACATCGACGCCAGCCAGGATTTGTCGGTGGCGCTCGGGCCCGACGGCTTTGTCCGGGCCTGGGGTTCCTGCGCCCGGTTCGCGCCGGGAACGGGCCTGACCACCAACGTCTCCCAAACCGCGCCCGCGCGCCTGCCCAAGATCCGCCACCCCCATGCCATCGTCGCCGGCAAGGATGGACTGCTCGCTCTCTACAAGGAATATGTCTACGAATGCTGGACGCCGCCCTATATCAACCAGCCGCCCGCCGGGTTGGGCCTGTGGTTCAATCCGGGCATCCTGTTTCATCGCATTGCCGGCGTGGACCAGGTCGTGGCGGCGTCCTGCGGCATCTGGTTCCGGCTCGCACTCCGGCAATCCGCCCCATGGGTTCTGGCCTGGGGCTCGAATAATTTCGGCCAGCTCGGCGACGGCACCACCCAGGACCGGGCGATTCCCGGCCCGGTCGGGATTCCGGAAAAAATCGCCGCGATTTCCGCCGGCTCGTCCCACGCCATGGCGCTCGACACATCAGGGCAGGTCTGGACCTGGGGCTGGAACAAATTCGGCCAGATCGGCAACGGCACCAGCTCCGCCACGGTGTTCCAGACCCAGCCCGTGCGCGTGCCCGACCTTACCCGCATCAAGGCGATCGCCGCCGGCGCCGCCTTTTGCCTGGCGCTCAGGGACGATCACCGCATGCTGGCCTGGGGCGATAATTCGGACGGCCAACTGGGCGACGGCACGACCACGATGCGGACCAAGCCGACGCTGCTCGACCAGCCGCGCCGGATCGACGCGATCGCCGCCGGATTCTTCCATTCGCTCGCGGTCGACCGCGACCGCCGGCTTTGGACCTGGGGGCGCAACGATTTCGGCCAACTCGGCGACGGCACGACGGCGGGCCGGCCGGTTCCGGCGCAGATCGGGTTTGGCAATGTCGGATTCCCGTGACGACACCAGTGAGCCCCTCCCTCGACGCGGCTGTTATCCTCGACGGCGATCCGGGGCATGGCGCG
>JAHFPH010000126.1 GCA_023266845.1 Rhodospirillaceae bacterium | reverse complement strand
CGAGGCGTTGCGCGCGCCCACCACCGCCACGACGCGGCGCGCGAGCAGACCAGCGTCGCCGCGCACGTAGATCAGCGGCGGCGCGCCGTCGATCGACCCTAGCGGCCGCGGATAATCGGCCTCGTCCCAGGCCAGCACGCGCGCGTCGAGCTTCCTCGCCGCCGCCAGCTCGCGCTCGGCGTCCTCGCGCGCGGCGATCCTAGGCGTCTTGGCGCGGCCGCCGCGCCGCGCCAGCTCGGGCAGCGCGGCCAGCGCACGCGTCGCCGTGCCGAAGCGGCGCATGAGATGGGAAAAAGTGACCGGCCCCACGTTCTCGCTGCGGATCAGGCGCAGCCGGTCGATCAGCTCGGTGTCGCTCATGCGCGCAACGATGGCGGGCGGTCAGCCAAGCGTCAACTGCAGGGCGCGCGGCGTTCCTGCTTCAGCATGAAATCGGCCAGGCAGGCGCCGTACTCGGTGACGAACTTCGTCGTGCCCGCGCCGCCATGGCCGTTGACGCCCTCCACCCCGTCGATCAGCAGCGGCCTAGCGCGCGTCGCCCTAGCGAAGATGCCGCGCGCCTGGGGCCCGCGCCCGCCCGGCTCGTACTCGTCGCCGGCGAAGAACATCAGCGCCACCGGCAGGTCGCGTCCCATCAGCGTCTCCAGCACCGGCATCAGCTCCTCGCGGTTCTTCTCGCGGTTGGTCGAGCCCAGCGTCTTGCCGAAGCGCGCGGGGGAGGCGGCGATCACGCCGTCGACCGGTGCGCCCTTGGCCGCCGCCTCGAGCGAGGTCCAGGCGCCGACCGACTGTCCGGCCAGGATGATGCGCTTGTAGCCGGCAGCGCGCGCCAATGGGATCGCATCCAGTAGCGTGCCCAGGTCCTTGCGGTAATTGGGCCAACGGCGATCGAATTTATAGACGTCCCATCCTGCGTCGCGGAAGCGGTTGATATAGCCCTGCGGCGCGAAGCGCGTGTTGTCGTCGCCCGGCAGCACGCCGTGGCTCCAGATAAGCACACCTGCGGCGCGCGCCGGGCCAAGGATCGGGTAATAGGGACCGGGGATCAGCGTGCCGATCGGCTTGCCGTCGCTCGGCGGCGCGACCAACGGATCGCGTCCGCGCATGTCGAAATCGTTCACCGACGCCACGGCGCAGGGATTTTTGGCGTCCTTGTTGCAGACCTTCAGGACTTCCTCGACCATAGCCGGCACCGGCTTGCTGGAGTGCTGCTGCCAGGCCCATTTGCCGTCGCGGTTCATGGCGAAGACCTTGTTGAAGCCGACGCGGCTGTATTGCTCGAAGCCTTGGCGTCCGCTCGCGCCCAGGCCGTCAGGGAACGGCGCCTCAGCGACGGCTTGCGGCGGGAACAGCGACAGGAATACTAGGGCGGCAGCGAAGCGTTTCATCGCAGGCTTACGATTTCTTCCACCCGATCTTGGACTCTTCGCCCTTGAGCAGGCGGCGGATATTCGTGCGATGGGTCCACAGGCTCAGCACGAACACCAGGGCCATCAGCTGGCCTTGCTGCGGCGCTCCCAAATACCAGGCGTAGAAAGGCGAAGCCGCCAGGGCGGCGAGCGAGGCGACCGACGAATAGCGCGTCAGCGCCGCGACGGCGAGCCAGGTGACGCAAGCCGCGAGCCCCGCCGGCGGCGACAGGCCCAAGAGAATGCCGAGGGCCGTGGCCACGCCCTTGCCGCCCTTGAACTTGAGCCAGGCCGGAAAGACGTGCCCCAGCACGGCGAAGCCGGCGGCGATCACCGCCATGTCCGGTCCGCCGAAGTAGAAGCCGAGCAGGGCGGCGGCCGTGCCCTTGCCGCCGTCCAGCAGCAGAGTCGCGGCGGCCAGGCCCTTGCGCCCGGTGCGCAGCACGTTGGTGGCGCCGATACTGCCCGAACCCATCTTTCTTATGTCGTCCAGGCCCGCCGCCTTGGTCACCACCAAGCCGAACGGAACCGAGCCCAGCAGATAGGCGAGGGCCGCGCCGATATAGAACGGCAACTGGGCGCTGAGGCTGGGCGGCAGGTCGAGCATCGGGCTTAGGCCGCGGCCTGGAACACTGTGCGGCCGTCGATCACCGTGCGCACCGCCATGCCTTGAACCGGCCGGCGCTCGAACGGCGTGTTCTTGGATTTCGAGCGGATCGCCCGTTCCTGCACCACCCAGGGGCGGGCGGGATCGAACAGCAGCAGATCGGCCGGCGCGCCTTTTTCCAACCGCCCGGCCTTCAGGCCCAGGATGCGCGCGGGCGCTTCGGTTAGGCGCCGCACCACGTCGATCAGGCCGAGCTTCTTGTTGTGATAAAGCTCGAGCGACAGCGCCAGCAAAGTCTCCAGGCCGATGCCGCCGCATTCGGCCTGCACGAAAGGCAGGCGCTTGGAGTCCTGGTCCTGCGGCGCGTGGTCCGACGCGATCGCGTCGATCGTGCCGTCGGCGAGCCCCGCCACCACCGCCAGGCGGTCCTGCTCGCTGCGCAAGGGCGGCGACAGTTTCGCGAAGCTGCGGTAATCGCCCACCGCCAGTTCGTTCAGCGCGAAATAGGGCGGGGCCGTGTCGCAGGTCACGGACAAGCCCTTCGCCTTGGCGCGGCGGATCAGCTCGACCGTCTCGGCGGTCGAGACATGCGCTACGTGGTAGCGCCCGCCGGTCATCTCGACCAGGCGCAGGTCGCGGCCGACGATGATCGACTCGGCGGCGGTGGGAATGCCGGCGATGCCCAGGCGCGTCGCGACCTCGCCCTCGTTCATGGCGCCCATGCCCGCGAGCGACGGTTCTTCCGGGTGCTGCACGATCAGCGCGTTGAAGGTGGTGGAATAGGAAAGCGCGCGGCGCATCACTCCAGCGTCGGCGATGGCGCGCACCCCGTCGGTGAAGCCCACGGCCCCGGCCTCGCTCAAGAGGCCCATTTCGGTGATGTCCTTGCCCTTCAGGCCGCGCGTGGCGGCGGCATAGGCATAGACTTTCGCGCGCTTCAATTCGCGCGCGCGCCGCGCGATGAATTCCACGACCGCCACGTCGTCGATCACCGGCTCGGTGTTGGGCAGGCAGACCATCGTGGTGACACCGCCGGCGATCGCGGCGGCGCCGGCGGTGGAGATCGTTTCCTTGTGCTCCTCGCCGGGTTCGCGCAACTGCACGCGGATGTCGACCAGGCCGGGCGACAGATACAGGCCCTTGCAGTCGACCGTGGCGACGCCCTCCGGCACGCCCGGCTTGAACAGGTCGGGGCCGAGATCGGCGATGGTCTCGCCTTCGGTCAACAGCGCGCCCGGCGCGTCCAGGCCGGCGGCGGGATCGATCAGCCGCGCGTTCACATAGGCGACGCGCGCATGGCCGTTGGCGCCGCCGGCGTCCAACTTCGTCGCCATGGCTTTACTTTCCGTGCGGCGCGTTGCGCTGGGCTGGATCGCGGGTCAGCGCGTCCAGCACCGCCATGCGCACGGCCACGCCCATTTCGACCTGCTCGCGGATCACGCTGCGGTCGATGTCGTCGGCCACTTCGCTGTCGATCTCGACGCCGCGGTTCATGGGGCCGGGATGCATGATCAGCGCGTCGGGCTTGGCGGCGCTGAGCTTGTCGTAGTCCAGGCCGAAGAAGTGGAAATACTCGCGGATCGACGGCACGAAGCTGCCCTGCATGCGCTCGGTCTGCAGCCGCAGCATCATCACGATGTCGCAATCCTTGAGGCCCTTGCGCATGTCGAGGAACACCTCGGCGCCCAGGCGCTCGGCCGCGGCGGGTAGGAGAGTCGCAGGAGCAATGAGCCTGACGCGCGCGCCCATGATCTGCAAAAGCTGGATGTTCGAGCGCGCCACCCGGCTGTGCAATATGTCGCCGCAGATCGCCACCAGCAGGCCCTGCAGCTTGCCCCGGCGCCGGCGAATGGTCAGCGCGTCGAGCAGCGCCTGGGTGGGATGCTCGTGGCTGCCGTCGCCGCCGTTGATCACCGCGCAGTTCACCTTCTGCGACAGCAGCGCGACCGCGCCCGAATCGGGGTGGCGCACGACCAGCACGTCGGGATGCATGGCGTTGAGCGTCATGGCCGTGTCGATCAGCGTTTCGCCTTTCTTGATCGACGACGTCGAGACCGACATGTTGATCACGTCGCCGCCCAGGCGCTTGCCCGCCAGCTCGAACGACGTGCGCGTGCGGGTGGAATTCTCGAAGAACAGGTTGATGATCGTCCGCCCGCGCAGGATGGTGCTTTTCTTGTCGGCTTCGCGGTTCTGCTGGACGTAGCTGTCGGCGAGATCGAGCAGGAAGGTGATCTCGTCCGCGCTCAGTCCCTCGATTCCCAAAAGGTTCCGGTGCGGGAAGCGCAACGGCGCGGTCCCTGTATTGCTGATCGCGGTGAGCGCCGGGGACATCGCGCGGGAATATAGGTGCGGAGGCAGGGGGCGGCAAGCGCCAAGCCCAGGCTTGGTTTCGGGGCATGTGGAAAATCCCGGCGAGGCGGGGCGATTCGCCTAGAACGAGGGCAGCATCAGCAGCGGCAGGGTGATCATGGCCGCCAGCGTTTCGACCGTGATGATGCCGGCCATCAGGCGATGGTCGCCGCCCATCTGGCGCGTGAGGATATAGGACGACGCCGAGGCCGGGCAGGCGTTGAACAACACCGCTAGGGCGGCGGTGGCGCCGTGCACGCCCAGAATCAGGCACAACAGCGCGGTCAGGCCCGGCAGCACGATCAGTTTCAGGGTCGCCGCGGCGGCGACCACCCGGCCCACGGCGCGCGCGGACGCCAAGTCCAGCCCCGCGCCGACGCATAGAAGCCCCAGCGGCAGCGCCGCGCGGCCCAACAGGCGCAGGAACTCGACCCCGACGCTGGGCAGGCCCAGACCGCTGAGGTTAAGCGCGACGCCGAGCGCGCAGGCCAGGATGATCGGGTTGCGTACGATCTGCGCCAGGGCGTCGCGGCCGCGCAAATCAGCGTCCGCGCCATGCGTCGACAGCACGATCACGCTCAGCACGTTGACCATCGGCAGCACCACGACGATGCCGACCGCGACCAGCGTCAGGCCCGGATTGTCGTACAGCGCCACGCCCGCGGCGATCGCCACATAGGCGTTGGGACGGATCGCGCCCTGGAACAGGGCGGCGAAACCGGGCCCGTCGATCGGCAGCGCGCGGCGCAGCGCGAAGCATCCCGCGCCGACCATGAGCACCGCGCCGACCATCGCCAGCGCCATCGGCCACAGTTCGATCTCCTTGATCTCGGCGCCGGCCAGGTTGGTCACCAGCAGCGCCGGGAACAGCACGAAATAGTTCAGCCGCTCGGTCGGCACCCAGAAACCGTCGCCATAGGGTCCATACCGGCGCATGACGAAGCCCATCACGATCATGGCGAAGATCGGCACCAGGGCGGTCAGCACCGGGATCATGCCGGGCGTTCCGTCCTAGCGGCCGCCAGGCGATCGAGCAGCCCTTGCAGGATGTAGGCGGCGGCGGCCTTGTCCACCACCTGGCTGCGCCTGGCGCGCGACAGGTCGGCGTCGATCAGCGCGCGCGTCACGGCGACGGTGGAAAGCCGCTCGTCCCAGAACGCCAGCGGCAGGTCCAGTTTCTCCAGCAGGTTGGCGGCGAACTGGCGCACCGACTGGCAGCGCCGCCCTTCGCCGCCATGCATATCGATGGGCAGCCCGACGACCAGCCCGCCGACCTTGCGCTCCGCGCAGATTGCCGCCAGCCGCCCGGCGTCGGCCGCGAATTTCGAGCGGCGGATGGTCTCGAGCGGCGAGGCCACGGCCAGGGACGGGTCCGAGATCGCCAGGCCGATGGTGCGCTCGCCCACGTCCAGCCCCAGCAACCGGCTTTGGGGCTTAAGCGCGGCCTTCAGCGCCAGGGGATCGAGGATGGGCATCGGCGGGTCCTGAGCGGCAACTGCCTGCCGACACTAGCAGAAATCCGCCACCCCGACATTGCCGGGGGGCGGGGGCGGATGCTAGTTTCCGGCCGTTTCCAGGGTTGGCACTCTTTTATGTGAGGGACGGACGGCGGCATGGCGCTCGACCGCAAGACCGTGGCGCATATCGCGCGGCTGGCGCGCATCAAGGTCAGGGACGAGGAGCTCGACGCGTTGGCCGTGGAGCTCACGGGCATCCTTGCCTGGGTCGAGCAGCTGCAGAAGGTGGACGTCAAGGGCGTCGAGCCGATGACCGGCGCCGTCGCCATGAAGCTGAAGGAACGCGACGACCAGGTCACCGACGGCGGCCAGCGCGACAAGGTGCTGGCCAACGCCCCCAGCGCCCAAGCCGGGTTCTTCGCCGTGCCCAAGGTGATCGAGTGATGGCTGGCAATTCCACTGGGCTCACCGACCTCACCATCGCCGAGACGCGCGACGGGCTGAAAGCCAAGAAGTTTTCGGCCACCGAGATCGCTAGGGCGCATATCAAGGCGGTCGAACAGGCGCGGCATCTCAACGCCTTCGTCACCGAAACGCCGGAGCGCGCGCTGAAAGACGCGGCGGCCAGCGACGCGCGCATCGCCCGGGGGGACATGCGCCCGATGGAAGGCGTGCCGCTGGCGATCAAGGATCTGTTCTGCACCAAGGGCGTTTTGACCACCGCGGGCTCGCATATCCTCGACGGGTTCAAGCCGCCCTACGAATCCACCGTGACCGCGCAGTTGTGGCGCGACGGCGCCACGATGTTGGGCAAGGTCAACATGGACGAGTTCGCGATGGGCTCGTCCAACACCACTTCTTACTACGGCCCGGTCGCCAATCCGTGGACCCGGCGTGGCGACAACCGCAAGCTGGTGCCCGGCGGATCGTCGGGCGGCTCGGCCGCGTCGGTCGCGGCGCGCATCGCCATGGGCGCCACGGGCACCGACACGGGCGGGTCGATCCGCCAGCCCGCCGCGTTCACCGGCATCGTGGGATTCAAGCCGACCTATGGGCGCTGCTCGCGCTGGGGCATCGTCGCCTTCGCCTCCTCGCTCGATCAGGCGGGGCCGCTGGCGCGTAGCGTGCGCGACTGCGCCATCATGCTGCGCTCGATGGCCGGGCACGATGCCAAGGACTCGACCTCGGTCGACGCGCCGGTGCCGGATTACGAGGCCGTTCTGGGCCGGGGGGTGAAGGGAATGCGCGTCGGCATTCCCAGGGAATACCGTATCGACGGCATGGCGCCGGAGATAGAAAAGTTGTGGCAGCAGGGCATCGCGTGGCTGAAAGACGCCGGCGCCGAGCCGGTCGAGATCAGCCTGCCGCACACCAAGCTGGCGCTGCCCGCCTATTACATCATCGCCCCGGCCGAGGCCTCCTCCAACCTCGCGCGCTACGACGGCGCGCGCTTCGGCTTGCGCGAGAAGGGCGCGACGCTGACCGAGATGTACGAGAACACGCGCGCCGCCGGCTTCGGCAAGGAAGTGCGCCGGCGGGTGATGATCGGCACCTACGTGCTGTCCTCCGGATACTACGACGCTTATTACATCCGCGCTCAGCGTGTGCGCGCCCTAATCGCGCGCGATTTCACGCAAGCGTTCGAGAAGGTCGACACGATCCTGACGCCCACGGCGCCGAGCGCCGCCTTCGCCGTAGACGAAAAGACCGACGACCCGATCGCCATGTATCTCAACGACGTGTTCACCGTGACGGTGAACCTGGCGGGCCTGCCCGGCATCTCGGTGCCCGCGGGGTTGTCGGCCGACGGTCTGCCGCTGGGCCTGCAATTGATCGGCAAGGCGTTCGACGAGCCGACCCTGTTCCGCGCCGGCGAGGTTTTGGAAAAAGCCGCGAAGTTCACCGCGCGGCCGGCGATGGTGGCGGGGTGAAGGTAATTGCCCTCGTCCTTCGACAAGCTCAGGACGAGGATTAATTGAGGATGAGATAAATATAGTCCTCATCCTGAGCCTGTCGAAGGATGAGGACCACGGACGAAAGAACATGGCTGCCTTTGTCTACATGCTTCGCTGCCGTGATGGTCGCTACTACGTCGGAACGACGCGCGGATCGTTGGAACAGCGCGTGGCGGAGCATAACGCAGGGAAGTTCGGCGGCTTTACCGCGTCGCGGACGCCGGTGAAGCTGGTGTTCCAGCAGGAGTTTCAATTCATCACCGACGCCATCGCGGCGGAGCGTCAGATAAAAGGATGGACGCGGGCCAAGAAGGAAGCACTTATTGCAGGCGATTTTGAACGATTGCCGGCATTGGCGCGAAACTACACGCAACATCCGAGAAAACGGGCTCCTCATCCTTCGACAGGCTCAGGATGAGGGTCTGGGAATAAACAATATGGCAAACGCATCTACCAGCCTCGTCCAGGGCGCGACCGGCAAGTGGGAGGTGGTCCTGGGCCTCGAGGTCCACGCCCAGGTCACGTCCAAGGCCAAGCTGTTCTCGGGTGCTTCCACCGCGTTCGGCGCCGAGCCCAACACGCAAGTGTCGTTCGTGGATGCGGCGTTTCCGGGCATGCTGCCGGTGATCAACGGCAAATGCGTCGAGCAGGCCGTGCGCACCGGCCTCGGCCTCAAGGCGCAAATCAACCTGCGCTCGGTGTTCGACCGCAAGAATTATTTCTATCCCGACCTGCCGGCGGGTTATCAGATCTCGCAATACACGCAGCCCATCGTGGGCAAGGGCGCGATCGTGCTCGATCTGCCGAACGGCGAAACGCGCGTTGTGGGCATCACGCGCCTGCATCTGGAGCAGGACGCGGGCAAAAGCCTGCACGACCAGAGCCCGAGCGAGACATACGTCGATCTCAACCGCGCGGGCGTGGCGCTGATGGAAATCGTCAGCGAGCCCGACATGCGCTCGGCCGAGGAGGCGGCGGCCTATCTGCGCAAGCTGCGCTCGATCCTGCGTTATCTCGGGACCTGCGACGGCAACATGGAGGAAGGCTCCATGCGCTGCGACGTGAACCTGTCGGTGCGCCGGGCCGGAAGCACCGCGCTCGGCACGCGTTGCGAGATCAAGAATGTGAACTCGGTGCGCTTCGTGATGCAGGCGATCGAGTACGAGGCGCGCCGCCAGGTCGAGCTGCTGGAGGAAGGCGGCAAGATCGTCCAGGAAACGCGCCTGTTCGACGCCGCCAAGGGCGAGACGCGCTCCATGCGCACCAAAGAAGACGCGCACGACTACCGCTATTTCCCCGATCCCGACCTCTTGCCCCTGGTGCTGGACGCCGCGTGGGTCGAGAAACTCAAGGCGAGCTTGCCCGAGCTGCCGGACGACAAGAAGGCGCGGTTTATTGAGGCTTACGGAATGTCGCCACAACAGGCTAGCCAGCTTGTCGCGGAAAGAGAAGTGGCGGACGCTTGGGAAGAAAAGTTTAAGAACACGACAATTAAGCGCAAATTCGGAAGCGATGCGACAAGCATATTCAATTTTGTCACAAACCCTCGTGGGCCAGTGGTTTTGGGTGGGACACAGAAGGACGATTTAGAGTCTTCAGCTTCGGCAAATGTCAATATCGTGTTGACTAGGATATTTGCTACAGCGAACGAAAGAAACGAGCCGGTAGCAGTTTGGATCAGGAAGCTTGATTACGATGGGCTTCAAGCCCTGAGGGAGGAGAAAACCATTTCAAGCCGGCTCGAAGGCGATGTCTACAATTTTATGGTCGAAGATCCGACTAAACCGCCCTCACAGATTGTGGAAGAAAAGGGCCTGAAGCAGGTCACCGACACGGGCACGATCGAACGCGAGATCGACGCGGTCCTAGCGGATCAGGCCGACAAGCTGGCGCAGTACCGCGCCAAGGACGAGGCGGCCAAGGCCAAGATGTTCGGCTTCTTCGTCGGCCAAGTGATGAAGCGCACGGGCGGCAAGGCCAACCCGGCGGCGGTGAACGAGCTGTTGAGGAAGAAGCTGGCGAATTGACGGGCGCGGTCCTCGTCCTTCGACAGGCTCAGGACGAGGACCGAATAATTGACCTCGTCCTGAGCTGGTCGAAGGATGAGGGCA
>JAHFPH010000125.1 GCA_023266845.1 Rhodospirillaceae bacterium | reverse complement strand
CGCCGCCTGCGTCGTGCTGGCGCTGAACATGGGCGTGCGCCAGGGTTTCGGCCTGTTCCTGGCGCCGATCAGCCACGATTACGGCTGGCCGCGCGAGGTATTTTCGCTGTCCTTGGCGATCCAGGCGCTGATGTGGGGCATCGGGCAGCCCGTCGCCGGGGCGCTTGCCGACCGGTTCGGCGCGATCCGCGTGCTGCTGTCGAGCGCGATCGGCTATGCCGGCGGCGTCGTGCTGATGGCGGCGGCGTCCACCCCGGCGCTGATGTATCTCGCCAGTTTCATCGTCGGCGTGGCGATCAGCGGCACGTCGTTCGGCGTGGTGTTCAGCCCCGTGGCGCGGCTGACGCCTGCGGCAAAACGCTCGACCGCGCTCGGCATCGCCACCGCCGGCGCGTCGTTCGGCATGTTCATAGGCCCGCTGTTGACCCAGCGCTTCATCGCCGGCCTAGGCTGGCAAGGCGCGCTTTACGCGCTGGCCGCGCTGGTGGCGGCGATCGTGCCGCTTTCGGTTATCCTGGGCGGCGCGCCGGGCGGCGATGCGCCGGCCGCGGGCCAGCATCCCGCGCAGACCCTGCGCGCCGCGCTAGCCGAGGCCAGCCAGCATTCCGGCTTCTGGTACCTGTGCGGCGGGTTTTTCGTTTGCGGCTTCCAACTCACCTTCATCGCTACGCATCTGCCCGCGTTCATCGTGATGTGCGGTCTGTCGGTGGAAATCGGCGCCTGGTCGCTGGCGCTGGTCGGGCTGTTCAACATCGTCGGCAGCTACACCTCGGGCGTGATGGGCGGCATCTGGCGCAAGAAATACCTGTTGAGCCTGATCTATCTGGGCCGCGCGATCGTGATCGGGGCGTTCATGGTGCTGCCGAAGACCGAGGGCACGGTGCTGGGCTTCGCCGCGCTGATGGGCTTGCTGTGGCTTTCGACCGTGCCGCTGACCTCGGGCCTGGTGGCGCAGATCTTCGGGCCGCAGCACATGGCGACGCTGTTCGGCGTCGTGTTCCTGAGCCACCAGGTGGGCTCGTTCCTGGGCGGGTGGCTTGGCGGCGTGGCGTTCGACAAGACCGGCAGCTACGACCTGATGTGGATCATCTCGATCCTGCTGGGACTGATGGCGGCCGTGCTGCACATGCCGATCGGCGACCGGCCGGTGGCGCGCGCGGCGCCCAGGGCGGCCTAGGCCGCGGGAATTTCCGCCAGCCCTTCTTCCCAAAGCGCCGCTTCGGCTTCGCGGCGCAACGGCACGTGTCGCGACGCCGGATTAATCAAGCCTTAACGAGTCTTAACGTATACAGGCAGTCGATAGGGCCCGGGGAGTTCCAAGCGTATGGGCAAGCCGCTGCTTGCATCTGCCGAGGCGCCGAGCGGGATGGTCGCGCCAGCCGAAGCCTTGCTCGAGCTTCCGCTGCACCCCAAGATTCGGTAGTTCGTCGAATACTGGCTGTCGATCAAGCCCGGCGAGTTGCTGCCGGGACGCCGGCATTTCGATCCAATGGCGATTCCGGCGCTGCTATCGAATCTGTGGCTGGTCGATGTCGAGCGCGAGCCGCGCCTGCGCTTTCGCTATCGGCTGATCGGCACGTCGGTGGCGCGGGCCTTCGCGCAGGATTCGACCGGCCGGTATCTGGACGAGGCGCATCCCGAATTCGCCAAGAGCCAGATCCGCGCCTATCTGAGCGAGGTGGCCGAGCGCCGGCTGGCGTCGTGGCGCACCGGGCGGCCGGTGTTTTTCGCGCTGCAGGATTTCCTGAAGGTCGAGCGGGTGTACCTGCCGGCCGCGCGCGACGGCGCGACCATCGACATGATCTTCGCGCTGACGATTTTCCTGAACCGCCACGGCGAAGAGTTCTAGTCCTCTTTACTTCACCACCCCTAGTTCACCCAGGCGATGCGGATCATGTTGGTCGAGCCCGGCGTGCCGAACGGCACTCCCGCCGTGATCGCGAGCCTGCTGCCTTTCTCGGCGAAGCCTTCCTGCTTGGCGATGGCGCTGGCTTTGTCGACCATTTCGCCGACCGTGTTGACCTCGGACGTCTGCATGGCGTGGATGCCCCATACCACCGCCATGCGCCGCGCGGTGGTGAGTTGCGAGGTGAGGCACAGGATCGGCACCTCCGGCCGCTCGCGCGCGCAACGCAAGGCGGTCGAGCCCGAGGTGGTGTAGGTGACGATGGCCGCCGCGCCGATCGTGTGCGCCACCTGGGCCGCCGCCTTGGTGATGGCGTCGGACGCGGTGTGCTCGGGCTCGGGATGCTGCGCGTCCATGATGCGGCGCCACGCCGGGTCCTGCTCGGTGCGGCGGATGATGCGGTCCATCATCGTCACCGCCTCGACCGGGTAGGCGCCCGAGGCCGATTCCGCCGACAGCATCACCGCGTCGGCGCCGTCGAACACGGCGGTCGCCACGTCCGAGGCTTCCGCGCGCGTGGGCGCAGGCGACGTGATCATCGATTCCAGCATCTGCGTGGCGACCACGACCGGCTTTCCGGCCTTGCGGCAGGCGGCGATGATGCGCTTCTGGATTCCCGGCACGTCCTCGGGCGGCATTTCCACGCCCAGATCGCCGCGCGCGACCATCACGGCGTCCGATTGCTCGACGATCTCGTCCAGGCGTTCCACCGCCGCCGGCTTTTCCAGTTTCACCATCAGCGCGGCGCGGCCCGCCACCAGCCGGCGCAACTCGGCGATGTCTTCCGGCCGCTGCACGAAGGATTGCGCCACCCAGTCCACGCCCAGATCCAGACCGAAGCGCAGATCGGCGCGGTCCTTTTCCGTCAGCGGCGATACCGGTAAAATCACGCCCGGCACGTTGACTCCCTTGCGGTCCGACAGCACGCCGCCCTGCTTGACGATGGCCTCGGCGAAACCCTCGCCCGATTCCTCGATATGCAGGCGCAGCTTGCCGTCGTCCAGCAGCAATTCGGTGCCGGGCTTCAGCACCGACAGCACTTCGGGATGCGGCAGGGTCACGCGCGTGTCGCCGCCGAGTTTTTTTTCCAGATCGAAGCGGAAACGCTGGCCGTTTTTCAGCGCTGTTTTGCCATCGGCGAATTTGCCGACCCTAAGCTTCGGCCCCTGCAGATCCATCAGGATGCTGATCGGCCGGCCCGAGGATTTTTCCAGCGCGCGCAGCGCGTCGTAGCGCTGGCGGTGATCGGCATGCTCGCCGTGGCTGAAGTTGAGACGAAACACATCGGCCCCGGCGTCGAACATCGTTGCGATGCGCTGGGGATCGGAGCTGGCGGGCCCGAGGGTGGCGACGATCTTGGTGTTCCGTTGGCGGCGCATAGGGCCGAGAGTAGACGTATTCCGCAAGCCGCGCCAATGGCATAGCCGGATACGGTGGAGCGTCACGTTCGGCATGGAAGCCAAGCTTGAACCGCTTTAGCGCCACGCCCGGCCGCATGCTGTAATGCCGGCATGAAGCCGGACGGAGCACAGGCCGGTCGCGCGACCGACGCGACATGGAAGGCGCTGGCCGCGACGCTGTGGATCCAGGCGGCGGTGTCCTGGGCGATCCTGACCGTGCCGGTGTTCGCGCCCAGCGCATCGGGCGAGCTCGGCGTGCCGGCCAGCGCCGTGGGTCTTTACACCTCGATCGCCTATGTCGGCAGCATGATCGCGGCGCTGCTGGGCGGCGGGCTGGTGCCGCGCCTCGGCGCGATGCGGTTGAGCCAGGTGGGTTTGACCGTTTGCTGCCTGGGCCTGGCGGCGGCGGCGAGCGGCCAGTTGTGGCTGCTGGCGCTGGGGGCCTTGGTGATCGGCCTGGGCTATGGGCCGACCACGCCCGCGAGCTCGCACGTGCTGGCGCGGCACACGCCGCCCGGGCTGCGCTCGTTGGTGTTCTCGATCAAGCAGACCGGCGTGCCGCTGGGCGGCGCTTTGGCCGGAGCCACCGTGCCGCCCCTGACGCTGGCCTTCGGCTGGCGCGGGGCGGCGGCCGCGGTGGCGCTGATGTGTTTGGCGTCGGCCGTGCTGGTGCAGTTGACCCGCGCGCGTCTGGACGCCGACCGCAATCGCAATGAGCCGCTGCTGCGCGGCAGTCCGCTGGCCCCCTTGCGTTTCGTAATGGCCCGCGCCGATCTGCGCGTGCTGGCGCTGACCTCGTTCGTGTTCTCGGCCGTGCAGCAATGCCTGGGCGTGTTTCTGGTCACGTATCTGACCGGCGAGTTGGGATTGAGCCTGGTGACGGCGGGGCTGGTGCTGTCGATTTCGCAGGCCGGCGGGATCTGCGGGCGCGTTTTGTGGGGATCGGTCGCCGATTATATCGACCGACGCGAGCCGGGGCGCAGTCGCGTGCTGCTGGGATTGCTGGCGCTGGGCATGGTCGCATCCACGGCGGCGATGGGGCTGGTCGGCAGGGACTGGTCGATGACCGGCTTGTGCGCGGTGGCGCTGGCCTATGGGTTGACCGGCGTGGGCTGGAACGGCGTGCTGCTGGCCGAGGTCGCGCGCCTGGCGACGCCCGAGGAAGCCAGCCGCGCCACCGGCGGCACGCTGTTCGTCACGTTCTTCGGCGTCGTAATCGCGCCGGCGGTGTTCGGCGAGGTCGCGCGCCAGACCGGCAGCTTCGCGATCATGTATCTGACGCTGGGGGCGCTATGCGCGCCCTGCGCCCTGGTGTTGCTGCGGCGGCGGCGCGCCGGCTAGGCGGTGCGTTCGACTTTCAGGATCGTGCCGTTGACGCCGGTGACGGTCACCGCCGTTCCCGCCGGCAGATCGGCGCCCTCGACGCGCCAGGTGCTGTCGTCGACGCGGACATGGCCGCGCCCGTCGACGATCGGCTGATCGAGCGTGAGCCGGCGGCCGACATACTGCTCGCCCCGCCGGTTCAGCGTGGGCCGGTCGCTGATTGTGGGATGGCGGCGCTGCCATTCGCGCCAGCCCCAGACGCTGGCGACCGACAGCACGGCGAACAACAACCCCTGCGCCTGCAACCACATCGCCGGCACGACCAGGACCACGAGGCCGGTGATACCCGCGGCGATGCCCAGCCACAGCATGAACACGCCGGGCACGAGCATTTCCAGCACCGCCAGCACGACCGCGAGTATCCACCAATGCCAGAACAGAAGCTCGCTCATGACCCGCGTCCTATGGCTTCTGCCACGGGCCTTTCGGCTGCTCGCTCATCGCCTGCCTGGCGAGCTCGGCGATGCCGCCGATCGACCCGATGACGCCCGTGGCTTCAAGCGGCAGGAAGATAACCTTCTGGTTGTTGGCCGAGCCAATGCGGGCCAGCGCGTCGACGTATTTCTGGGCGATGAAATAGTTGATCGCCTGCACACCGCCCTTGGCGATGGCTTCCGACACGGCGCTGGTCGCCTTGGCTTCGGCTTCGGCCGCGCGCTCGCGCGCCTCGGCGTCGCGGAACGCCGCCTCGCGCCGGCCCTCGGCGGCCAGGATGGCGCCCTGCTTTTCGCCCTCGGCCTTCAGGATCTGCGCCTGGCGATAGCCCTCGGCCTCCAGGATGTTGGCCCGCTTTTCGCGCTCGGCCTTCATCTGGCGCGTCATCGCCTCGACCATCGCGGCCGGCGGGGTGATGTCCTTGATTTCGATGCGCGTGATCTTGACGCCCCAGGGCTCGGTCGCTTCGTCCACCACGGCCAGCAAGCGCGCGTTGATCTTGTCGCGCTGCGACAAAAGTTCGTCGAGATCCATCGAACCCATGACCGTGCGGATATTGGTCATGGTCAATTGCAGGATGGCGTTTTCCAGGTTGTTCACCTCGTAACTGGCCTTGGCCGCGTCCAGAACCTGGAAGAACACCACGCCGTCGACGCTCACCATCGCGTTGTCGCGGGTGATGACCTCCTGCGTCGGCACGCCCAGCACCCGCTCCATCATGTTGACCTTGGAGCCGATGCGGTCGATGAACGGCACGATCAGGTTGAGGCCCGGCGTCAGCGTGCGCGTGTAGCGCCCGAACCGCTCGACCGTCCATTCCATGCCCTGGGCCACCGACTTGACGCCCATGAACAGGACGACGACCGCCAGCACGATGACGACCAGGACGAAAGCCGAAAAGGATCCAAAGTCCACGGTTGCTCCCCCTTCAGTCAGGCGCGCAAACTATAGCATCGCCGCCCGTTTCTATCGTTGCGGCGAGCCCAGCGTTTGGCGCGCCGCGGCAAGATCGGCGACCGCCGCGCCGGCGGCGTCCTCGCCGCCCAATTCGACCTCGCCGATGCGCTCGGCGCGCGCCTTGATCCTGTCGCTGGAAATGCCGATTTCGCGGATGTCCTTTTCCGCCTGGGCGAAATGCTTCTGCAGATTCACCGCCCGCTCGTCCAGCCGTTCGATGTCGTCCAGAAGCTTCCCGACTTCGATTTGGATCACCCCGGCCTGTTCGCGCATGCGCACGTCCTTCAGCACCGCGCGCACGGTGTTGAGCAGCGCCCACATCGTGGTGGGCGAGACGATGAAGACGCGTTCCTTGTACGACCGTTCGACGATCTCGGGATGGCTGGTGTGCAGCTCGGCATAGATCGCCTCGCTGGGCAGGAACATCATAGCCTGCTCGCCGGTTTCGCCGGGTACGATGTATTTGTCGCGGATATCCATGATGTGCTTGGTCATGGCGGTGGCGAAGATGCGCGCGGCCTGGCGGCGTTCGGCGTCGTCGCCGGCCTCGGCCAGCACGCGCCAGGATTCCAGCGGGAACTTCGCGTCCACCACGATCGAGCCGGGCGGATTGGGCAGCCGGAGCAGGCAATCCGCGCGGCCTTGGCCGACCGCGCATTGGAATTCGTAGTAGTCGCGCGGCAGCACCTGGCGCACCAGGTCTTCCAGCATCACCTCGCCGAACGCGCCGCGCGCCTGCTTGTTGGACAGGATGTCGCGCAGCTCCACCATGTGCGTGCCGAGTTCGCCCAGCTGCTTTTGCGCGGCGTCGATGCGCACCAGGCGCTCGCGCAGATCGGTGACGGTCGACGTGGTTTCCTTGGCCGATTTGTCGAGCTGCTCGCCGACCTTGGTGGTGAGCAGCGCCAGGCGCTGCTCGACCGATTGCGCCAGCGCGCGCTCCTGCGCTTGCAGGCGTTCGGCGAGCTGGGCGTTGGCGGCGGCCTGGGCCTCGGCCATCTGCTTCAGGCGGCCGGCAAGCTCGGCCACGCCCTGCCCCGCCTCGCCGGCGGCGCGGCGCGTCAGCAGAACGGCGGCAAGGCCGACGGCCAAAAGGGCGACGGCGATCAGCAGGATATCGAGAGCGGAAAACGCCATGACCGGACCAGCTTAACACGGCCCGAAACGGGGCAGCGGCGTCTTGACCCGGCCAGGGCGAAGCCCTATTTCCACGGTAATTCCAACGGCTCAATCCAAGAGCGGACATGGCCAAGCTGCCGATCATCGTGGCGCCCGATTCGCGCCTGAAACAGACCAGCGCCCCGGTCGGGCGCGTGGACAAGGCCGTACGCAAGCTGATGGACGACATGCTGGAGACGATGTACGGCGCGGTCGGCGTGGGGCTGGCGGCGCCCCAGGTCGGCAAGCTCAAGCGCGTGATCGTGCTGGACGTGGCGCGCGAAGGCGAGGAAAAGAGGCCGCTGCGCCTGGCCGATCCCGAGATCGTCGCGGCCTCGGACGAGGACGCCACGTTCGAGGAAGGCTGCCTGTCGCTTCCCCAGTATTACGCCGAGGTGGTGCGCCCGCGCAGCGTGACCGTGCGCTACCGCGACTACGGCGACACGGTGCGGGAAATCACCGCCGAGGGACTGTTTGGCACCGTGTTGCAGCACGAGATCGATCACCTCGACGGCATTCTGTTCGTCGACCACATCTCGGCGCTAAAGCGCAACATGATCCTGCGCAAGCTGCTGAAGGCCAAGAAAGCCCGGGCGCTGGAAGAAGCGGAAGCTTAGGTCTTCGGCCCTCACCCGCCCTCCGCTCCTGAGCTTGTCGAAGGGCGCTCCGGGCACCCTCTCCCGCCGCGGGCGGGAGAGGGAGGGACCCATCGCGCCAGCGAGGGGAGGGTGAGGGCCGTGCTATCGTCCGGCGCCATGAGCGCCGCCGGCAAGCTTCGCCTCGCTTTCTTCGGCACGCCCGATTTCTCGGTGGCGGCTCTACGCGCGTTGCGGGGCGCGGGCCATGACATCGCGCGCGTCTATACCCAGCCGCCGCGCCCAGCCGGACGCGGACAAAGCGAACGGCAATCGCCCGTGCACCGCGCCGCCCTGGCGATGGGCCTTGAGGTGGCGCACCCGCCGACACTGAAGGACGCTGGCGTACAGCGCGCTTTCGCGGCGCTTAAAGCCGACGCGGCGGTCGTGGTGGCCTATGGGCTGATCCTGCCCAAGCCGGTGCTGGACGCGCCGCTTCTGGGATGCCTGAACATCCACGCCTCGTTGCTGCCACGCTGGCGCGGCGCGGCGCCGATTCAGCGCGCCATCCTGGAAGGCGACCGGGAAACCGGCGTCACTATTATGTGCATGGATGAAGGGCTGGATACCGGGCCGATGCTGCTGTCGGAATCGGCGCCGGTCGCCGCCGATGAAACCGCCGGCACGCTGCATGACAAGCTGGCGGCATTGGGGGCGAAGCTGATCCTGCGCGCGCTGGACGGACTTGCCGCCGGCGCTTTGAAACCAAGACCGCAGCCGAAAACAGGCGTCACCTATGCCGCCAAGATCGGCAAGGACGAGGCGCGGCTGAACTGGCGGCTGGATGCGGCCGTGCTGGAACGGCGCGTGCGCGGCTTTGCGCCTCAGCCCGGCGCATGGTTCGAGCTGCCGAGCGGCAACGACACGGAACGCGTGCGCGTGCTGCGCGCCGCCGCGGTTGAAACCGCGCAAGGCATGCCGGGCATGGTGCGGGACAATCTGCTGACGATCGCTTGCGGCCGGGGGGCGCTGCGGCCCCTGGTGCTGCATCGCGCCGGCCGGGCGCCGATGCCGACCGACGCTTTCCTGCGCGGTTTCAAAATCAAGCCCGGCACGGTGCTGCCGTGACGCGCTGGAAGCTGACGGTCGAATACGACGGCGGCGGTTTCGTTGGCTGGCAGCGCCAGGACAACGGCCCGTCGGTGCAGGCGGCGCTGGAAGCGGCGGTCGAGAAATTCTGCGGCGAGAAGACGGTTGTCTGGGGCGCGGGCCGCACCGACGCCGGGGTGCATGCGCTGGGCCAGGTGGCGCATGTCGATATCGAAAAAAAGACCGTTGCCCGCGTGGTGCGCGACGCCGTCAATCATCACTTGAAGCCGCTTGCCATCGCCGTGCTGGCGGCCGAGGAGGCGGACAAGAATTTCCACGCGCGGCTGTCGGCCAAGGGGCGCGTCTATCGCTATCGCATCGTCAACCGCCGCGCGAGGCTGGCGGTGGAGCTGGGCCGCGCCTGGCACGTGCCCTATGCGCTGGACGCCCAGGCGATGCACGCGGCGGCGCAAGTGCTGGTGGGCAGGCACGACTTCACCACCTTCCGCGCCAGCGAATGCCAGGCCAAGTCGCCGGTGAAGACGCTCGACGAGCTTTCCATCGCAGGCGACGGCGAGCTGATCGTGGCGACGGCGCGCGCGCGCTCGTTCCTGCACCACCAGGTGCGCAACATGGTGGGATCGCTGGTCCTGGTCGGGCGCGGCAAATGGCGCAAATCAGACATGGAAAAGGCGCTGGCGGCCAAGGACCGGCGCAAGGGCGGCCCGACCGCCCCGCCCGAGGGGCTTTACCTCGTCGAGGTCGTGTACGACTAGGCGCGGGCCTACCGCAGCATCGCCGCCGCGATCATGGCGATCAGGAAGCTCAGGAAGAAATCCAGCGCCACGATCAGGAAGGCCGGGGCCGGCCCGATATCCAGCGCGCGGCGCGCGACGAACCACTGCACCGCCATCAGATAGAGCATCATGCCGAGATGCATGCCGGTCTGCGCCGCCTGGGGCAGCGCATCGGCCGTGCGCAACAGCGCCACGATCAGCATCAGCACGACCTGCGGCGCCGAG
>JAHFPH010000124.1 GCA_023266845.1 Rhodospirillaceae bacterium | reverse complement strand
CGGCAAAAGCCGCTCCGCCTCGGCCAGGTCTTGCGGCGTGTTGGCGTTGAAGAACGGGTCGACCGGCGCGACCGGAAATTCCACCCGCGCCAGACGGTAGCGCGCGGTCCAGATATCGACCTTGCGCAGGCCCTCGGCCAAGGCGCGGCGGAGCTCGTCGGCCAGGCGCACCGGCCACAGCCCCACCACCGGATGATCCTGGTGCCCTGAGCGCGCGCAGGCCAGATCGGCCTTGTCGCCCTCGACCGCCGCCAGGAAGCGCGGCACCAGGTCGCGCGGTGGGAACGGCGCGTCAGCGGCGAAGCTCGCGACATAAGGACAATCCGGCGCGTTGTCGCGCGCCCAATCCATGCCGGTCAGCACGCCGGCCAAGGGCCCAGCGTAGTCCGCGATGCTGTCGGCGGCGACCGGCAGATGGAAATCGGCGAAGCGCTGGGGATCGCCGTTGGCGTTCAGCACCAGCCGGCCGACTTGGCCGCGGACACGCGCGACGACATGCGTCAGGATCGGCCGGCTGCCCAACAGGCGCAGGCATTTGTCGCCGCCGCCCATGCGCCGCGACAAGCCCCCGGCCAGAATCACGCCGACCACGCGCGCGGGAGTAACGGGATAAGCCGGTACGGTCACCCTTTGAACCAGCGCTGCATGAAGTGTTTTTGCATGATGGGCCGGTTGGGCACGGGCCGCGCCGCCTCCTTGAAGCCACAGCGCCGGAATACGGGTTCCGTTCCCATGAAAGACGTGAAATCCATCGCACGTTTCTCAATGTCGATCGGATAACCCTCGACGATCCTGGCGCCGCGTTTCGCGGCATGCGCCAGCGCCGCGTTCAGCAACGCCTCGCTCAATCCCTTGCCGCGATGCCGGCGCGGAATGAAAAAACACGGCACGGCCCAGGTCTTGGGGTCGGTCGGCGCGGCGGCGATCCGTTTGGTGCGCGAACGATCGAGCGAAGTAAACTCGGTCTTCGGCGCCACGGCGCACCAGCCCACGGGCTCCTTGCCTTCATAGGCCAGCACGCCCGGCGCGGCGCCCTTGCCGATGATGCGCTTGAAGGCGCGGCGGTTGCCCGCCCCGGCGCCCCTTTGGAACTCGGCGCGGCTCAACCGCCACCACATGCACCAGCACCCGGCCATCGCGCCGCGCGGGCCGAACAAACGCTCGATATCGTCCCAGCGGTCGGGCGTGGCGGGCGCGAATTTAAAACCGGGCCGTTTAGGCGGCATCTTCTTCGATGCGCGCGCCCTTGCGCTTGCTGCGCGCCGGTTCTTCCTCGGCCTGTTTGGGGTCGGCGTCGTACTGGATGCGCTCCTGGCCCGACAAGGCGACGAAGCGCTTGCCTTTGGCGCGGCCGATCAGCGTCAGGCCCGCCTTGCGCGCGAGCGAAACGCCCGAGGCGGTGAAACCGGAGCGCGAGATCAGGATGGGAATGCGCATCTGCACGCATTTGATCACCATCTCCGAGGTCAACCGCCCCGTGGTGTAGAAGATCTTGCCCTCCGGCCCGATCTTGTTGAGGTGCATGTAACCGGCGATCTTGTCGATCGCGTTGTGCCTTCCCACGTCCTCCATATAGATCAGCGGCCGGTCCTGTTCGCACAGCACGCAGCCGTGGATCGCGCCGGCCTCCAGGTACAGGCTCGGCGTCAGGTTGATCTTCTTCGACAGGGCGTAGATCCACGAGGTTTTCAGCGCCGCGTCCCGCGGCAGCTTCACCTGATCGAATTTCTCCATCAGATCGCCATAGACCGTGCCCTGGGCGCAGCCCGAGGTGAGCGTCTTCTTCTTCAGCTTGTCCTCGAAATCGGTTACGCGCGAAGTGCGCACAACAGCCGTGTCGATCTCCCAGTCCACGTCCACGCCGGTGATCGTGTCGTCGGCTTTGAGCATGTTCTGGTTCAGCAGATAGCCGACCGCCAGGCAGTCCGGGTAATCGCCGACCGTCATCATGGTCACGATCTCGCGGCCGTTCAGGAACAGCGTCAGCGGCCGCTCCACCGGCACCGAGGTCTCGATCTTCTGGCCGTCCTGGTCGGTGCCGGCCACGCGCTCGGTCAGCCGCGGATCAGCGGGGTTGGGACGAACCAGAAATTCCTTCATGCCGGCCACTATGGGCGGGGGCCCAGCCCCAAACAAGCCGGGCCGGGAAAATCGGCGGGAAACCGCGCTTTTCCCTGGCCTTGTCCGCAGAAAACGCATAAAAAAGCATAAATTCGCATAGGGAGCCGAGGCGGGAGGCAGGGTTGCGGGAGATCGCCGAGGGTTTCGCGGCGGCGCTCAAGATGATCGCGCGGCTGGATGCGGACCTGGTCCAGATCGTGCTGTTGTCGGTGCGCGTCAGTCTCAGCGCCGTGATCCTGGCGTCGCTGGTGGCGCTGCCCTTGGGCGCGGCCCTGGCGGTGTTCCGCTTTCCCGGACGGCGCGCCGTTGTCGTGCTGGTCAACGCGCTGATGGGTCTGCCGCCGGTGGTGGTCGGCCTGGTCGTCTATCTGTTCCTGTCGCGCAGCGGTCCGCTGGGGTTTCTCGGCTGGCTGTTCACGCCGGCGGCGATGATCGCGGCGCAGACCGTGCTGGTGATCCCGCTGATCGCCGCCGTGGCGCGCCAATCCATCGCCGAGCTTTGGACGGAATACGAAGACGAGTTGCGCTCGCTGGGCGTGGGCCCCTTGCGCACGCTCGCGACGCTGATCTGGGACGGGCGCTTCGCCCTGTTGACCGCGGTGCTGGCGGGCTTCGGACGCGCCGCGGCCGAGGTCGGCGCGGTGATCATGGTCGGCGGCAATATCGCCCATGTCACGCGCGTGATGACCACGTCGATCGCCTTGGAAACCGCGAAAGGCGAGCTGGCGCTCGCCATGGGCCTCGGCATCCTGCTGATGGCGATCTCGCTGGCGGTCAACATCGCCGCCTATGCGATCAACGAGGCCGCGCGCGGACGCGCGGCGCCGGAGAAGGCATGAGCGCGATCCTGCCGCTTAGCGTCCGGGGCCTGACATTCCGCGCCGATGGACGCGCGCTGCTCGACGATGTCAGCTTCGACGTGGAGCCGGGCGGATGCGTGGCGATCATGGGCCCGAACGGCGCGGGCAAAAGCCTGACGCTGCGCCTGCTGCACGGCCTCGCCGCGCCCAGCGCCGGGGCGGTGCTGTGGCAGGGACCGCGCGCGGCCGAGGCGCGGATGCACCAGGCCATGGTGTTCCAGCGCCCGATCCTGTTGCGCCGCTCGGCGGCCGCGAATATCGACTACGCGCTCAGCGTGCGCGGCGTCGCGAAAGCCAAGCGCGCCGAACGCGTGGCCGAGGCGCTGGAGCAGGCGGGCCTGGCCGAGCTCAGGGATCGCAACGCCCGCGTGCTGTCGGGCGGCGAGCGGCAGTTGCTGGCCCTGGCGCGCGCCTCGGCCCTCAACCCCGAGGTGCTGTTCCTGGACGAGCCGACCGCGAGCCTGGCGCCGGCCGCCGCCAAGCGCGTGGAGCAGGCGATCGTCGCGATCCACGCCGCCGGCACGACCATCGTGATGGCGACGCACGATCTGGGGCAGGCGCGTCGCCTGGCCGACGAAATCCTGTTCCTGCAGGACGGAAGACTGGTGGAGCGCGCCGCCGCCAGCGCGTTCTTCGCCGCGCCCAAGAGCCGCGAGGCGCACGCCTATCTCAAGGGCGAGCTGCTGTAGAAAAAAGGAGACCGACATGACGCGACCGACGATTCGATTTGCAGCAGCGATCCTAGCGCTGACGGCGCTGGCCCTGCCGGCAGGGGCCGCCGAGCGGTTCATCACCGTGGCCTCGACCACCTCGACCGAGCAGTCGGGTCTGTTCAAGCATCTGCTGCCGGTCTTCGAGAAGAAAACCGGCATCGAGGTGCGCGTGGTGGCGGTGGGCACCGGCCAGGCGATCAAACTGGCCGAGAAGGGCGACGCCGACGTGCTGTTCGTGCATCACAAACCGTCGGAGGAGAAATTCGTCGCCGAGGGCTGGAGCATCAAGCGCCTGCCGGTGATGTACAACGACTTCGTGGTGGTCGGCCCCGCCGCCGATCCGGCCAAGGTCAAGGGCATGAAGGACACGGCCGGGGCGTTCAAGAAAATCGCCGCCGCCAAGGCGCCGTTCGCCTCGCGCGCCGACAAAAGCGGCACGCATCTGGCCGAGCTGGAGTTCTGGAAGGCCGCCGGCGTGGACGCCAAGACCGCGTCGGGCCAGTGGTACAAGGAGACCGGCTCGGGCATGGGGCCGACGCTCAACACGGCGGCTGGCATGGACGCCTATGCGCTCGCCGACCGCGGCACATGGCTGAGCTTCACCAACCGCAAGAGCCTGGAGATCGCGGTCGAGGGCGATCCGAAACTGTTCAATCAGTACGGCGTGATGCTGGTGAACAAGGCCAAGCATCCGCACGTGAAGGACAAGGACGGCCAGGTGTTCGTCGATTGGCTGGTGTCGCCCGAGGGGCAGAAGGCGATCGCCGGCTACAAGATCAACGGCCAGCAGCTTTTCTTCCCCAACGCCAATCAGGCGGGGGCGTGAGCGCGGCGCATCGAGCGATCAGTCGTCGTAGCCGGGGTCGCGGCGGTCGAGCACGCGTTTCAGCGCCTCGAAATGCAGAAGGTGGGGACGCTTGCCGTAATAGCGCACGGTGCCGTCGGCCTGGCTGCGCATCTTCTCGGCCACGCCGGCGCGCACATGCTTCAGCTTCTTGCCGGTCCACATCGCGTAGCACTGCACCTGGCAGGCGCGTTCCAGATAGAACAGCCGGTCATAGGCCTCGGCCACCGTCGCGCCGAGCACGACCACGCCGTGGTTGCCCATGAACAGGATCTTCTTGTCGCCGATGACCGAGGCCAGGCGCTCGCCCTCCGCCGGATCGAAGGCCAGCCCCGTATAGTCCGGGTCGTAGGCGATCGTGTCGCGCATCAACACCTCGGTCTGGCCGATCGGCAGGAGCTGCGGGTCCTCAAGGCGCGTCAGCGCGCTGGCGAAGGGCATGTGGGTGTGCAGCACGCAATTGGCGCCGGGCACCAGGCGGTGGATCGGCGCGTGGATGCAGAAGGCCGAGCGTTCGCACTCGCCCTCGCCGCTTAAGACCTTGCCGTCGTAGCTCACCTCGATCAGCGAACTCGCCGTCACTTCCGACCAGTGGAGCCCGAACGGGTTGACCAGGAAACGGTCGTTCTTGTCCGGGATGGTGGCGGTCAGGTGGTTGAAAATGCCCTCGTTCATGTCCTGCATGACGGCGAGACGATGCGCCGCCGCCAGGTCCACCCGCACCTGCCTCGCGGCGGCGTCGGGCGCGGTTTGCTTGGCCTTGGCGGAAGAAACGAGCTTCATGGCGGCCGCTCCTGTCATATTTCCTGAAAGTTTAGCACAAGCCTTGGTCAGTCATGAAACCGCCCTCCGAATCGCCGGCACTGAGACGCGGCGGCGCGGGCGGGAACCTTGGCCGCCGGCAAGGCACCCCGTGCCGGATGACGGGTTTTTAATGTCCGGGACATCTCGCGGACGGGCGCAGGGCGCACCATATCATCTATCCGATGCATGGTTCGGCCATAGGGAGCCGGAGGCCAGTCATGAAGACCAGCGACAACCTGACTTTGTTCCGCCCGCGTCCGGAAACGCCCCAGGACGACCCGACGCTGTTCTGGGCCGAGCCCGACCCCGCCGCCTTGTGGCGCGGGGCGGCGATGATGCTGCTGTTCCTGACGCCGATGGCGTTCATCGCCCCGGTCGGGTTCATCGCCGCGGGCTTGACCGCACTTTTGATGCGCGCGCTCAACCAGCGCAACTTCATGTTCCATGTCGGCGCGCGCGAGCTGCGCCTGAAGCTGAACGCCCTGATGCCGACGCTGCGGGTGAAGCTCGACGACATCGTGTCGGTCGCGGTTTTGCCCGATGCCGCCGGCATGTTCCTGCCGCTGGCGCCGCGCACCGGCCATCTGTTGATCGCCAAGAAAGACGGCAAGCAATTGCTGATTCCCGGCATCAAGGACGCGGCCGAGGCGGCTGAGGCGATTACGCGCCTGAAACAGCAGGCGCCGGCGGCGCAGGACCCGGTCAAGCCGGCGGCTTAAGCCGGCGTTGAAGCCAGAGCGGGCAGCCTTAAAGCTTTCTAATGCTCCTTCGGTTGCTCGCGCGGCGGGGCGATCGCGTCCGGCAGGTCCGCCGTTTCCGGGGGCGCGGCCGGCGCCTCGTTGCCGCGCATGCGCTCGGCCTCGCGTTTCAGAAAGCGGTAGTTGCGCACGCTGACCGGAATGCTGACGCAGTAGACGATGCCGATGGTGCCCAGCACCACCCACGGATAGCTGGCCAAGAGCGCGGTCATCAGCGCCAGCCCGACGAACACCGGCAACACGTATTCGCGCGGCACCTTGATCGCCTTCAGCGAGAAGGTGGGGATTCGGCTGATCATCAGGATCGCGACCAGGAACAGCCACGGCCCGCAGATCACCGGCTTGCTGAGCACGTCGAAATTCATCTGGAACTCGACGATCATCGGCAGCACGGCCAGGCCCGCGCCGGCCGGCGCCGCCACGCCCTGGAAATAGCGATAGGCATAGGGCGGCAGGTCGGGATCGCCGATCGCGGTGTTGAAGCGCGCCAGGCGCAACGCGCAGCATGTGGCGTATAGCAGGCAGATGGACCAGCCCGCGCCGCCGGCGTAACGCAGCGACCAGTAATAGATGAGGATCGCCGGGGCGACGCCGAAAGCGGCGAAGTCGCTCAGCGAATCCAGCTCGGCGCCGAATTTCGACGTGCCGCCCAAAAGCCGCGCCATGCGCCCGTCCAGCCCGTCGAAGATGCCGGCCAGCACGAGGCATAAGACCGCCCACTCGAAGCGCTCCTGCGCGGCGAAATAGATGCTGGTCATGCCCGAGCCCAGGGCCAGCACGGTCAGGATGTTCGGAATCAGCCGGTTGATCGGCTCGCCCTTAAGCCGCGGCACGACTCGCTGGCCCAGGCGCACGCGGGGGCGGCGGGGTTCTCGCATCAGCGCACCTCTCCGTGGCGCGGCGTTTCGCCGCTCAAGAGGTCGGCCAGCACGGTTTCGCCGCCGATCGCGCGCTGGCCTTCGGCAACCAGGGCATTGACCCCCGGCGGCAGGTACACGTCCACCCGGCTGCCGAAGCGGATCATGCCAAATCGCTGGCCCGCGCGCACGGGTAGATTTTCGCCTATGTAACATTTGATGCGCCGCGCGATCAGGCCGGCGATCTGCACCACCGCCAGCTCGCGCCCGTCGGCCAGACGCAGGCGCACGGCGTTGCGCTCGTTATGCTCGCTCGCCTTGTCGAGCGAGGCGTTGAAAAACCTGCCGGGATGATACGCGACCGCAGCGACCGTTGCGTCCGCCGGCACGCGGTTCACGTGCACGTCGAACACGTTCATGAAGATGCCGATGCGCACGAGCGGCGCGGGATCCATGCCGAGCTCGGGCGGCGGCGCGGCGTGGCCGATCGTCTGCACCAGCCCGTCGGCGGGGCTTATGACCAGGCCCTGGCGCGCGGGCGTCACGCGCTCGGGATCGCGGAAGAAATAAGCGCACCACGCGGTCAGCACCACGCCCAGCCAGCCCAGCGGCTTGGCGGCGAAGAACAGGACCAGGGTCGCGGCGGCGAAAATGCCGATGAACGGCCAGCCCTCGCGATGGATGCGTATGGCGAGGGCGGTCTTGATCGCGTCCATGCTTCCTGCGCCGGCCGGAAGGTCAGTTCAAGGCGGGGACGGAAAAGACCTGGCCGGGATAGATCAGGTCGGGATCGCGGATCTGGCCCAGATTGGCCTGATAGATATAGGTGTAAAGGATGCCGCGCCCGAAATGAAAGCGCGAGATGCGCCACAAACTGTCGCCGGGCTGAACCACCACCAACTGCCGCTCGCCGCGCGCCGGATCGGGAAAGCGCGCGGCCAGATCGGCGTGGGTGAAGGGCATCTCGACCCGCGCCACGACCTTGCCCTGCGGCGTCGTCTGGTCGGCGCGCAGGCGATAGTCGCCCGGCTCGATCGTGCGGTCGGCGCGCAACCGCCACTTGCCCTCGCCGTCGGCGCGCGCGCGGCCGATCGGGTTTTCTCCCAGATAGACGAACACATCGGCGCCGGGCGCGGCGCGGCCCGACAGGATCAGCTGGCCGTCCTCGCCGTAGTCCACCACGTCCAACGAGACCGGCGAGAGCGACTTCTGGTCCGGCGCGGGCGCTTGCAGCACCTGGCTGGCCCCGCCCTCGCGCGGCGTGGCGATGGCGACGGCGGTTACCCCGGACTTCGCCTCGGTTCCGGGCTCGGGCACATGCAGCACCACGACGGCCGAGGAAACCGCGGAAGCGCCGTCGGGATTGCGCGCGCCGAGCGATAGCTCGCGCGTGCCGGGTGGCAGCAATCCGGGCGGCAGGAACACCCACTCGCCGCGATCGTCGGCCACGACTTTTCCCAGCTCCCGCCCGCCATCGAGGATCGTGACTTCGGCGCCGGGCGCGGCGCGGCCGGCGATCACCGCGTCGCCCGTGGGCTTGATCCTGACCACGTCGAAGCTGGGCTGGGTGGCATAGGACGGCTTAGTATCCACGCCCTTGGGCGCGGGCAGCGGCGGCGGCGGCGCGACGCTGAGGCGCGCTTCCTGTTTCGCCTTCACTGACGGCCGGTGGCCGTCGCCGCCGAGCAATGTCCAAGCCAGCGCGCCGGCAAGCAGCGCCAGCCCCAAGACCCCGATGGCTAGAAAGCGTTTCACGATATGACCGGATCCATGCGATTGGCGGAAAGCCTAGGAGGTTCCACGCCGGGGCGCAACGATTCCCGCGCTTTCGGCGCGAAAGAATCGCCTCTAGGCATGCTCGCCGATGCGGCGATTGCGCTTCAGCGCCGCTCGCCATAATGTCGCGGCCGGATCGACGCCGCCCCAACATCGGGTGCAATGGCGCCAGGGAGCCACAAGATGCGCAAATTCGACAAGCTGACGGGCGTGGCCGCGCCCCTGCCGATGCCGAACATCGACACCGACAAAATTATCCCCAAGCAGTATTTGAAGACTATCAAGCGCACCGGGCTGGGCAAGGGGCTGTTCGCCGAGCTGCGCTACAACCCCGACGGTTCGGAGAAGCCGGACTTCGTGCTGAACAAGCCGGCCTATCGCAAGGCGCAGATCCTGGTGACGGGCGAGAATTTCGGCTGCGGCAGCTCGCGCGAGCACGCACCCTGGGCGCTGCTGGATTTCGGCATTCGCTGCGTGATCTCCGAAGGCTTCGCCGACATCTTCTACAACAACTGCTTCAAGAACGGCATTCTGCCGATCAAGGTCAGCAAGAAGAATTTGGCGCTGCTGATGGACGACGCCAACCGCGGGTCGAACGCCACGCTGACGATCGACCTGGAGAAGCAAGAGATCAAAGGTCCGGACGGCGGCAGCGTGAAGTTCGAGATCGATCCGTTCCGCAAGGAATCCTTGCTCAAGGGTTTGGACGAGATCGGCTACACGCTGAAGAAGGAAAAGGACATCGCCACGTTCGAGCAACGCGCCCACGCCACGCGCCCCTGGGCGGTGTGAGCGCGGCGACGTGACGGCCATGCCCGCCAAGCCCGTCATCCGCCATCTGAAGCCGCGCGATTTCAAGGGCGGGGGTTTGCGCAGTTTCTTCCAGTACCGCGATCTGGGTATTAGGAAGGCGACGCGGGGCAAAGTCCTGGCGCACGTGATCCGGGCCACGCCCGCGAAAAAGCGCAACGGACACGTCAAAGGCTCGGGCGCGCATAGCCATGCGCTGAGATTCCAGATGGTCTATGTGCTGAAGGGCCGCGTGCGCTTCGAGTACGAAGGCTTGGGTGCGGTGACGCTCAAGGCGGGCACGGCCGTGTACCAGCCTCCGGGCATCCGCCACCGCGAGATCTGGCACTCGCCCGACGTCGAAATGATCGAGATCACCATGCCGGCGGAGTTCGAGACGCGGGCGGTGGAGATGCCGAAGCAAAAGATTAGGCGACGTTAGGGTTTTGCCCTCATCCTTCGACCAGCTCAGGACGAGGTCAATTATTCGGTC
>JAHFPH010000123.1 GCA_023266845.1 Rhodospirillaceae bacterium | reverse complement strand
TTTATGAATCGGCGTTTCGTAGATTACAATAATATTGCCAAGCTGTAATTTCACGGCAAGCCTGCCCAAATAATCGGCCAGAGGTTTCTCGGCAACGTGCCATTCGACTAAACGTCCACGCGCGGCTTCCGACTGCTTTGTCATCTGGTCTATCAGGCCCTGCTTGCCCTTGTAATTGTCGAAAAATTCTCCATTTTTCAGCGCCCACGCAAACCCATCTCCTTTAGCTTCCAGCATAACGCCATCGGTCGTGCGGCATCCATCGAACTTGACGCCGTTCAGTTCAACGGCCCAGCCTTTAGGCAAGCCGGTGACCTGCATTTGGTAGTTCTGCCAACGGATATTGTCGTTGTTCGGCCAATCTGGCCCTGGATCGGGGCAAAGTTTTGCATTGTCATTGACCGCTGGAGAGACTGCGCGCGCGTTGGCGGAGCTTTGCTCCCACCTCGGCTGCATGGCTAGGTTAAGCAAAATCCCGTTGCCTAGATCGCGCCCAATCACCGTGCCGTCGGGCAGGCGATAAAGGCCGTCCGCGTCGGCGGACCCGTGGAATAGCAGCGGCTTGTTGTCGCCGGGGACATCCTGCCAGAGCGTCAGGTAGCCCATGCCCGCGTCGTGGCGATAGCGGATATCCGGACTGTCGCGCAGCGCGCCTTCGTTGACCAGGCTGCGGTTCGTCGGTATCAGCAATATCCCGCCAAGGACGGTAAGCGGACCGAACGCAGCGCCTGCGATGCGGGCCAGCATCATGCGCAAGGCGGGCGCAAGGACCGGGGCAAAGAATGGCGCACCCCGAATGCCGAGCGCGGTCGTGGCGGCGCTCGCCAGCTCCACGCCGCCGCCGGTCCAGCGCCCGCCGTGATGGCTCGTGTCGCCCGCGGGAACCCGCGGCTGGTTGGGATCGTAGTGCTGTCCTCCGCCCGGACCGAAACCGCGAAAATTCGACATGGTTACAGTGTACCGACTTTATACCCTCAATAATCATGCTAGAACATATCAAGAACATACCAATCGGTCAATCCACCCCCAAGACTTTATTTTCCGCCGGTGTATCGGGCCGCGCTTGTACCATCGGTGCGGGGTGAGGGGATGAAGGACAGCGTTGTTTCAAAGCCGCCGGCGGCGCCGGCTGCCGGTCTCGCGCGCATGCCCGCGGGGGTATGGGCGCTGGGCGTGGTCAGCCTGCTGATGGATGTCTCGTCCGAGATGGTCCATTCCCTGCTGCCCGTGTTCATGACCACGGTGCTGGGCGCCAGCGTGGCGCTGGTCGGGCTGGTCGAGGGCATCGGCGAGGCGACGGCCGCGATCGTCAAGGTGTTCTCGGGCGCGCTCAGCGACTATCTCGGCAAGCGCAAGGCCCTGGCGGTCCTAGGCTACGGCATGGCCGTCGTCACCAAGCCGCTGTTCCCGCTCGCGGGCTCGATCGGCACGGTGCTGTTCGCGCGGTTCGTCGACCGTGTCGGCAAGGGCATCCGCGGCGCGCCGCGCGACGCGCTGTTGGCCGATATCGCGCCCGAGGAAATCCGCGGCGCCGCTTTCGGCTTGCGCCAGACCATGGACACGGTCGGCGCCGTGATCGGGCCGCTGCTGGCGATCGCGCTGATGACCTGGCTTATGGGCGACATGCGCGCCGTGTTCTGGGTGGCGGTGATCCCGGCGGTGCTGTCGGTCATGGTCCTGGTGCTGTTCGTGCGCGAGCCTGCGCCGCAGGCGAGCGGGGCGGCGGGTGGCAAAACGAAATTCGACTGGTCGTCGCTGACCGTCTTTCCACGCCGCTACTGGTGGCTGGTGGGGGTCAGCGCGTTCCTGGCCCTGGCGCGGATCAGCGAGGCGTTCCTGATCCTGCGCGCCGAGACGGTGGGCATCGGCCTTGCCTATGTACCCGTCGTGATGGTGGTGATGAGCGCGGTCTATTCGCTGTCGGCCTATCCGGCGGGCGCGATCAGCGACAAGCTGGGACGGCCGGCGGTGTTTTTCGCCGGCAACGCGCTGATGGTCGCGGCCGATCTGGTGCTGGCGTTCTGCGGCGGGGTGGAAAGCTTTCTCATGGGCGTGGCGTTGTGGGGCCTGCATATGGGCCTGACCCAGGGGCTGATCGTGACCATGATCGCCGACACGGTGGGCCCGCATCAACGCGGCACGGCGTTCGGCCTGTCCAGCCTGATCGCAGGGGCTGCGATCCTGTTGTCGAGCGTGGCCGCGGGCGTCTTGTGGGACGCGTTCGGCCCGGCCGCCGCGTTTCTCGCCAGCGCCGCGGCGATCCTGGTTTCCTCTTCCCTGCTCGTCGCCGCCGGCCCGCGCCGGTAGCGGCGCCGTTGACCGTGCCAACCGGGCCCTTTATCGTCGCAGGCGATGGGGATGGAGTCCCCCGAAACCGCCCTGCGGGAGAAATCGCAGACGCTAATGGCTCCTACCGCGCGAATCGATGCGGTGGGAGTCCGTCCGGAACCCGCCGTGTGGCGGGTTTTTGTTGCCGCCATCGCGCCCGAATAACCATCGCGCGCGTCGCCGGACCGGCGCGGCGCGAAATTGCCCTCGCTAACGGGGCGGAAGGGTCAACGATGATCGTGATCGATGCGGCGGCGGTGCGCCTGCGGCTCGGCGGAAAGCTGCGCCCATGACCGAGATCTGGACGCTGGCGGCGCTGTGGCTTGGTCTTGCGCTGATCGCCACGCTGCTGTCGATCTGGCTCAAGATGGCGACCGCGCTGTCCGAGATCGTGGTCGGCACCATCGCGCAGCTCGTGATCGGCGCGCTCATCGGCGCGGCGATTCTCGGCACCGACCAGGGCTGGGTGAAATTCCTGTCCGGCACAGGCGCCATCGTTCTGACTTTCCTCGCGGGCGCCGAGCTCGACCCCGTGGTGTTCCGCGAACGGTGGAAAGAGGCCTGCGGCATCGGCCTTGTCAGCTTTCTGCTACCGTTTCTGGCTTGCGCGGCGGGCGCGCGCTACATGCTGCACTGGGACCCGATGGCGAGCTGGCTTGCGGGCGTGGCGATGTCCACGACGTCGGTCGCCGTGGTCTATGCCGTGATGCTGGAATACGGCTTCAACGCCACCGACTACGGCAAGGTCGTGCTGGCCGCCTGTTTCATCACCGACCTGGGCACGGTGCTGGCGCTGGGCTTCATCTTCGCGCCGTTCACGCTCAAAACGCTGCTGTTCGTCATCGTCATGGTAGCCGCTTTCGCGATCCTGCCCTGGCTGACGCCGCGCTTCTTCCGCCGCTACGGCGGCCGGCCATCCGAGCTCGAAACCAAGTACCTGCTGCTGCTGCTGTTCGGCCTGGGGGCGCTCGCGACCTGGGCGGACAGCGAGGCGGTGCTGCCGGCCTATGTGATCGGCATGGTGCTGGCCGGAACGGTCGGCAAGGATCACATCCTGATTCGGCGCTTGCGTACCCTGTGCTTCGGCTTCCTGACCCCGTTCTATTTCATCCGCGCCGGGTCGTTCGTCTCGGTCGCCGACCTGGTCGCCGCGCCCGCTGCCTTTCTGCTGATGCTGGTGGTAAAGGTGGCGGCGAAGATCGCCGGCGTCTATCCGGTAACCCGGGCGTTCGCCCAGCCGAAAAAGGAAGGCATGTACACAACCCTGCTGATGTCCACGGGACTTACCTTCGGCACCATATCGGCGCTGTTCGGCCTGTCGCACGGCATCATCGACCAGGCGCAATACTCGGCCCTGGTCGCCGCGGTCGTGGCCAGCGCCGTGGTGCCGACCGTGATCGCCAACGCTTTTTTCCTGCCCCGGCATCTGCTGCCGCAGGACATCGCCAACGAGCCGCTCGGCTCCGCGCCCGTTGGCTCCGCGGCGGCCGTCGAAGCCCGGCGCAAGGCCGAGTGAAATTTCAGAAATTCAAGGATGGCGCATCATGTGGATCTACGGCTGGATCGCTTTGGGCAGCGCGCTTGGCGGCGTGGCGCGGTATTTTTGCTCGGGCCTGGTCGCCAACAGCATCGGCGAGACGTTTCCCTGGGGCACTCTGTTCGTCAACGTGGTGGGCTCGTTTATCATCGGCTTTTTCGCCACGCTGACCTCGACCGACGGGAGGCTGTTCGTCGGCTCCACCGCCCGCCAATTCGTGATGACCGGCATTTGCGGCGGCTACACGACGTTCTCGTCGTTCAGCCTGCAGACCCTGAACCTGATGCGCGACGGCGAATGGTTGTACGCAGGCGCCAACGCGGTGCTGTCGGTCGCCCTTTGCATGGCCGCCGTTTGGCTCGGCCATGTCGCCGCGGCTTCGCTCAATCAACTCAAGGGAGCATGACGATGCAGATCCCCCGCAATGCCGTCCTGCTGCGCATCTTCATCGGCGAGAACGACCGCTTCCAGCATCAGCCGTTGCACGAAGCGATCGTCTTGAAGGCGCGCGAGCTGCATCTGGGCGGAGCGACCGTTTTGCGCGGGCCGATGGGTTTCGGCCATTCCAGCCGCCTGCACACCGCCAAGATCCTGCGCTTGTCCGAGGATTTGCCGATCGTGATCGAGATCGTGGACAGCGAGGAAAAGATCAACGGTTTCCTGCCGGTGCTGGACACGATGATGGGCAGCGGGCTGGTCACGATGGAAAAGGTCCAGGTGCTGCAATACGGCAAGAACGGAACGCGCTGAATCGACGGATCGCGAGCGCCGAACCGCCAAACGACATGAACCAGGTCGTCAACCGCACCGTCGAAAAGGACGAGGCCGGGCTTCGCCTCGACCGCTGGTTCCGCCGGCATTTTCCGCAGCTCACGCATGGCCGCCTGCAAAAGCTGCTGCGCACCGGCCAGGTGCGGGTGGACGGCAAGCGGGTCGAGGCCAATCTGCGCCTTAAGGCTGGGCAGAGCATCCGCGTGCCGCCCCTGGGAGATGCGCCGCTGCCCAAAGCCGGGCCGCGTCCCGTGCCGGAACGCGAGGCCGAGCGCCTGCGCGAAGCGGTGCTGCACAAGGACGACGACGTGATCGTGATCGACAAGCCCGCGGGCCTGGCGGTGCAGGGCGGCACCGGCACGCCGCATCACCTCGACGCCATGCTCGACGCGCTGACCTTCGAGAAGAGCGAACGTCCGCGCCTGGTTCACAGGCTCGACCGCGACACCTCGGGCGTGCTGGTCCTGGGCCGCAGCGCCGGCGCCGCCGCCAAGCTGGCCGAGGCGTTCCGCAACAAGACCACGCGCAAGGTCTATTGGGCGATCGTCGTCGGCCGGCCCGAGATCAGACAGGGCCGCATCGACGCGGCGCTGGCCAAGCGCCTTGGCCGGCATGGCGAACGGGTGATGCGGGCCGAGGAAGACGACGAGGACGCGCGCCGCGCCGTGACGCTTTACACCACGCTCGACGCGGCCGGCGACCGCGCCGCGTGGCTGGCGCTGTGGCCGGTAACGGGCCGCACGCACCAGCTGCGCGCGCATTGCGCGCTGATCGGCAATCCGATCTTGGGCGACGGCAAATATGGCGGCGACGCCGCGTTCCTGGCTGGGCTTTCACGGTGCCTGCATCTGCACGCGCAGTCCATTTCCATTCCGCATCCCCGCGGCGGCACACTCAGCGTCAGCGCGAAATTGCCCGAGGATTTGCGCGCAACCTGGAAATTCTTCGGTTTCGACCAGCGCTACAAGGGCGATCCGTTCGCGGATGCCCGGCCGTGAGCGGCGCGCATCAGCGCCTGGTGCTGTTCGATTTCGACGGCACGCTGGTCGACAGCCAGCATTCCATCGTCGAAGCGTTCTCCCAGGCCTGCCGCGCGCATGGCATCGAGGGTGTGGACCCGGCGCTGATCCGGCGCCATATCGGATTGCCCCTGGCTGTGGCGATCGCCGCCAACCTGCCGGAGGCGCATCGCGCCCGCGCCGCCGAAATCGCCGAGTCCTACAAGCTGGCGCATCGCGTTCTGGCGTCGTCGGCCGGTCACGATCCGCTGTTTCCCGGCGCCGCCCAGGCGGTAGCGGTGCTGAAAGCGGCCGGAACGCTGCTGGGCATCACCACGGGCAAGGGCAGGCGCGGCCTCAACACCACGCTTGAAAAGCACGGGTTGTCCGGACATTTCGACGTGCTGCGCTCGGCCGACGACGGTCCGGGCAAGCCCGATCCGTTCATGGTGCAGTCGGCGCTGGACGAACTGGGCATCGCCAAAGCCGATGCGATCGTCGTGGGCGACACCAGTTTCGACATGCAGATGGCGCTGAATGCCGGCGTATCGGCCCTGGGCGTGGCCTGGGGCTATCACCCCGAACAAGAGCTGATCGCAGCCGGCGCGGCGGAGATCGTGCCGTCCTTCGATGCGTTGCTGGCGGTGCTCAAGCGACGCGGATTCCATTCGTGAAGCGCTGGTACAAGCAAGCTTCCGCCGCGTCGGTTGCGGGCGGCTTCGGCGTCACGCTGGACGGCAAGGCGCTGAACACGCCCGCGCGCACGCCGATCGCCGTGCCGACCGAAAACCTGGCCCGGGCGATCGCGGAGGAATGGCGCGCGCAGGGCGAGACGATCGATATGCACGCCATGCGCCTGACTAGGCTTGCCGCCACGGCGCTGGACCGCATCGCGCCCGATCCCGGCGCCGCCATCCAGGAGATCGCGGGCTACGCCGCGACCGATCTGCTGTGCCATCGCGCGGACGCGCCGGCCGATCTGCGCCAGCGTCAGGACGCCGTGTGGCAGCCGGTTCTGGATTGGGCCGCCCGGCGCTACGGCGTTGCGTTGCAAGTGGTCGAAAGCATGATGCCCGCCAAGCAACCCCCGGCCGCCCTGGCGGCTTTACGCTCGGCCGTCGCGGCGCTGGACCATTTCACCCTCGCGGGGCTGCATGGCGCCACGACCGCCAGCGGCTCGCTGCTCTTGGGTTTGGCGCTGGCCGAGGGGCAGATCGACTTTGATCGTCTCTGGGCCACCGCCGACCTGGACGAAGCCTGGCAGCGCGAGAAATGGGGCGACGATCCGCTCGCCGCCAAGCGCCGCGCGGGGATCGAGGCCGACCTTAGGGCGGCCGCGCGGTTTCTCGCCCTGCTGCGATAGACCCCCGCGCTCCTTGCGCAACCCCTTGATGCTGTTAGGATTGTGCGGCGTCTTAGGGGGAAACGGGATGCAGGACATTATCCGCCAGTTGGAGGAGAAACGCGCCCGCGCCCGGGCCGGCGGCGGCGCGCGCCGCGAGAAGGCGCAGCACGACAAGGGGAAACTCACGGCGCGCGAGCGCATCACCCTGCTGCTCGATCCCGATTCCTTCGAGGAGTGGGACATGTTCGTCGAGCACCGCAGCACCGATTTCGGCATGGCCGACCAGACCATTCCCGGCGACGGGGTGGTGACGGGCTACGGCACCATCAACGGGCGGCTGGTGTTCGTGTTCAGCCAGGATTTCACCGTGTTCGGCGGCTCGCTCAGCGAACCCCACGCCGAGAAGATCTGCAAGATCATGGACCAGGCGATGAAGGTCGGCGCGCCGGTGATCGGCCTCAACGACTCGGGCGGCGCGCGGATTCAAGAGGGCGTCGCCTCGCTCGCGGGCTATGCCGAGGTGTTCCAGCGCAACGTGCTGGCCTCGGGCGTGGTGCCGCAGGTCTCGCTGATCATGGGCCCTTGCGCCGGCGGGGCGGTGTATTCGCCCGCCATGACCGACTTCATCTTCATGGTCGAGGACACGTCCTACATGTTCGTCACCGGCCCGGACGTGGTGAAGACCGTGACGCACGAAACCGTGACGCACGAGGAACTCGGCGGCGCGTCAACCCACACCACCAAATCGGGCGTGGCCGACCTCGCCTTCCCCAACGACGTCGAGGCGCTGTTGCAGCTCCGCCGGTTCTTCGATTTCCTGCCCGCCTCGAACAAGCAAAAGCCGCCGACGCGCCCCACCGCGGACTCGCCCGACCGCGAAGAGGCGTCGCTCGACACGCTGGTGCCGGCCAACCCGAACAAGCCCTACGACATGAAGGAGCTGATCGAGAAAGTGGCCGACGAGGGCGATTTCTTCGAGCTGCAGCCGAACTACGCCAAGAACATCCTCACCGGCTTCATCCGCATGGAAGGCGCTCCGGTCGGCATCGTCGCCAACCAACCGATGGTGCTGGCGGGGTGTCTGGACATCGACTCCTCGCGCAAGGCGGCGCGCTTCGTGCGGTTCTGCGACTGCTTCAACATCCCCATCGTTACCTTCGTCGACGTACCCGGCTTCCTGCCCGGCACGGCGCAGGAATACGGCGCCATCATCAAGCACGGCGCCAAGCTTTTGTTCGCCTTCGCCGAGGCCACCGTGCCCAAGGTCACGGTCATCACGCGCAAGGCCTATGGCGGGGCATACGACGTTATGAGCAGCAAGCATCTGCGCGGCGACGTGAACTTCGCCTGGCCCTCGGCCGAAATCGCGGTGATGGGCCCCAAGGGCGCGGTCGAGATCATCTTCCGCGGCGATTTGAAGGACCCCAAGGCGATCGAGGCGCGCACCGAGGAATACCGGCAGAAATTCGCCAATCCGTTCGTGGCCGGGCACCGCGGCTTCATCGACGACGTGATTTCGCCGCGCTCGACCCGCCGGCGCATCTGCCGCTCGCTCGCCATGCTGCGCGACAAGGAACTTAAGAACCCCTGGAAGAAGCACGACAACGTGCCGCTGTGACGATGTTCCACAAACTTCTCATCGCCAATCGCGGCGAGATCGCCTGCCGGGTGATCCGCACCGCCAGGCGCATGGGGATCAAGACCGTCGCGGTTTATTCCGACGCCGACGCCGACGCGCTGCACGTGCAGATGGCGGACGAGGCGGTGGCGATTGGCGCGGCGAAATCGTCGGACAGCTACCTGTCGATCGAAAAGATCGTCGCGGCCTGCAAGAAAACCGGCGCCGAGGCGGTGCATCCCGGCTACGGATTCCTGTCGGAAAAGGCGAAATTCGCGGAAGCCTTGAAGAAGGCAGGCGTGACGTTCATCGGCCCGCCGCCCAAGGCGATCGCGGCGATGGGCGACAAGATCGAATCGAAAAAGCTCGCCGCCAAAGCGGGTGTGCCCACCGTGCCGGGCCATCTCGACTCGATCGCCGACGACGCCAAGGCCGTTAGGATCGCCAAGGAGATCGGCTACCCGGTGATGGTCAAGGCCTCGGCCGGCGGCGGCGGCAAGGGCATGCGTATTGCCCGCAACGATAAAGAACTGCGCGAGGGCTTCGCCTCGGCGCGCAACGAAGCGCGCGGCGCCTTCGGCGACGACCGCGTGTTCATCGAGAAATACATCGAGGAGCCGCGGCACATCGAGATTCAAGTCCTCGCGGATGCGCATGGCAATTGCGTGTATCTGGGCGAGCGCGAATGCTCGATCCAGCGCCGGCACCAGAAGGTGATTGAGGAAGCGCCGAGCCCGTTTCTGGACGCCGCCACGCGCAAGGCGATGGGCGAGCAGGCCGTGACTTTGGCAAAGGTCGTGAAATACGCCTCGACCGGCACGGTGGAATTCATTGTCGACAAGAACCGCGATTTTTACTTCCTGGAAATGAACACGCGCCTGCAGGTCGAGCATCCCGTGACGGAATACGTCACGGGCCTGGACCTGGTGGAGCTGATGATCCGCGTCGCCGCCGGCGAGAAACTGCCCTTCGCGCAGAAGGACATCAAGCCGAAGGGCCACGCCATCGAGGCGCGCATCTATGCCGAGGACCCGGCGCGCAATTTCCTGCCGTCCACCGGGCGCCTCGTGCGCTATCGCCCACCCGAGGAGGACGCGCAGATCCGCGTCGATACCGGCGTCTACGAGGGCGGCGAAATCTCGATGCATTACGACCCGATGATCGCCAAGCTGGTGGCGGGCGGCGCCACGCGTGCCGAGGCGACGCAGCGCCTCAGCGCCGCGCTCGACGCTTTTTATATACGCGGCGTGCGGCACAATATTCCGTTCCTGTCGGCCCTGATCGCCTTGCCGCGTTTCGCGCGCGGGCAGCTTTCCACCAACCTGATTGCCGAGGAATTCCCCAAGGGTTTTTCCGGCGTGGCCTTGGACAAAGACCGGATGCGCACGCTCGCGGCGGTGGCCGCCGCCGTGCATCGCCGCAGTGCCGAGCGCAACGTGCAGATCACCGGCCAGTTGCCCGGCCATGCGCGCAAGCTGAACGGCGCGGTGTCGGTGCTGCTGGACGGCGCGCGGCTGGACGCACGTATCAAGCCGGTGAAAGGCGGTTACGACATTGCGCTGGGCCCCAATGG
>JAHFPH010000012.1 GCA_023266845.1 Rhodospirillaceae bacterium | reverse complement strand
TCCAGGATCTCGACGAAGATTTCCTTGTCGGCGAAGCGCCGGATCGACGCCTTGGTCATCGGCAGCTTCAAATACTTGGCGATCGCCTCGGCCAAAGGCCGATTGCTGTTGCCGGCGATGATCTTCATGCCGCCGTCCCCGGATTGTCCAAGAGCTGAAACGGAAAAGCGCCAGCCAGCCCCGAAATGCGCGCGGAAACTATCAATTCACCGGGGCTTTGTCCACGCGGCTGGAAAAGGGGGAGGTGGGCTTCGCCGCCTCCCATTTCTGCGCCCCCAGCGGCGGATAGGCGACGATCTCGGCCAACGCCACCAGCCGCCCGGCGAAGCGCACCGACAAATAGCGCCCGCGCGCGCCCGGCGGCAGTTTCATCTCGAACGCGTCGCCGGCCGACGCCTGCGCCACCTTCTGCCCGAGGCGCCCGGCGGCGTCGCCCAGATGCACCGTCACCTCTTCCTCGCCGTCCATCGCCAGCCCGAACAGGAACACCGAGCCGATCTCGGTCGTACTGCCCAAGTCGATCTCGATCATGGCACCGGGCGGCATCTGGTGCGGCAGCGCCTGGTCGGGCTTGCCGTCGGTCAGGCTGCGGAAGCCGAGGCCCGGTGGCACCAGCTTGGCCTCGCGCAGCCGCGTCAGCGGGGGCGGATTGCCGCCCTGGATGCTGCGCGCCACGCCGCGATAGACCGCGTGGAAGACGGTGCCGTCGCTCTGTTGCTCCAGGCTTGCCTGCGGGCGATAGGTCCAGGCGAATTCCTGCAAGGCCAGGCGCGCGAACGCGATCTCGGGCTTGCCGTTGACGAAGGGCAGGAACGATCCGCCGCCGGCCGACGAGGCCAGCTCCACCCCATAGACCGCGGGGTCCATGCGCTTGGCGCCGGGCAGTTCGTTGAAGCGGAAGGCGACCGTCGCGTCGTTCACGTCGGCGCGCGCGTTGCCGTCCCACAGGTAAAGCAGCGGCAGCTTGCCGCGCGCGGCCTCGCTGGAAAAGGTGACGCGCGCCTCGGGCGATTTTTTCGGATCGGCGCCCTCGGGCGCGGCGCGCACCAGCCAGGTCTTGGCCTGGCCGGCGGCGGTGCGCGCCATGCCGCCGAGCTGGATAGTGAAGCGGCCGTTGCGGTCGCTGCGCACCACGCGCACGGGGTCGGCCTTGGCCACGGCCTGGTCGGGATCGATGCCGGTCACGTCGTAGACCTCGACGCGCACATTGGCGCTGGACAGCGGTGGGTCGGCCTCGACCGCGCCGGTCAGCGTGCCAACCGGCGTCGCGTCGCGCGCGGCGCTGCGTTGCTGTTGCGGCTTGTCCGAGCTGAACAGGCCAAGGCGGTCGAACCACCCGCAGCTCGACAGCATCAGCGTCAGGGCGAGCAGTGGCAGCGCCCGGGCGGAATATCGACCGAACGTCATTTAGACGGGGGCACCTGCGCTTGGGACGGGGCCTTCGCGGGAGACGCGGCGGACGGCGCCAACTGTTCGAACAGATCGCCTATGCCCTCCACCGCGTTCTCGGCCACGGCGAAGGCGATGCCGCCCCAGGCGCCGTTCAGCCGGCCCGCCGCGATGCGGTTGGATTGGCCGACCGTTCCCAGGCGCTTGCCGTCGGGCGCAAGCACGGTCCAATCGACCCGCACTTCCTGCTGCTGCACGCCGAGATCGGACAGGCTCACCTTGCCGGCGACGATCGCTATTGGATTTTGATTCTCCTCGACGACCTGGATGCCCGCGCGGCCCAGGAAATGGCGCAGCGCCGCGTTCAGCGCCTCAGCGCCGTCGCCGGGCGCGCCTTCGACCGGGCGCAGCGCCACGGCGGGCGCGCCGGGCGGCGCCGAGTCGGCGTTGGCGCTGGCCGGCGTCGCCTGCGCGGTCTGCGGGCGCGGCGCGGGCTTGGCGGCGTTCTGCCGGGCGATCTGGCCCAGCCCCGTGCCCATCGGCGGCACGACGTTGTTGGCGACCGCGCCGGGCCTAGGCGAGGGCGGCGTCGCGCGCGCGGTCTGCGCCGGCTGGTTGTCGGGCAGCAGCTTCACGATACCGGCCGACGATTCGCGCGCGAGCTGCGCCAGAAGCTTTTGATCGCCGGCCTGCCACAGCTTCGAATCGACGTTGCGCCGCACGGCGTGATTGCCCAGCGACCGGCCCTGGGCGTCGACCAGCAGCCAATAGATCTGCAACTCGGTGCCCTTGGCGCTTGGAAATTCCAGCACTTGGCCCTTCAGGTGGAGGCTGAGCGGGTTGCCTTGCTTGGCGGTGGCCGGCACGTCGACGCGCATCAACTCGTCCACCAGGGCGGCCACGAAACGGGCCTGCCCCGCCGGCGGCAGGTCGCCGACGTCATCGACCACGATTCCCGCGGGGTCCGACAGAACCAAGAGTTGGTTGGCCTGATCGGCGGCCGAGGGCAGGAACGGGCGCGGCACGTCGCCGCAGCCGCTTAGAACAAGGGCGGCGGCCAACGCGGCGAACAGCGCGGATCGCTTACACCACCAGAACACAGGCAACCACCAACCCCAGCAGCAAGAAGCCCATGAAGATCATCAGATGCGGCACTAGCTTTCCTAGTTTACCACGAGATCGAGCGGCATCTTCGACAATGGTTTACAGCCCTGATCCGTGACCTCGACGGTATAGCCCGGCGCCATCGCCAGGTTGTTGTCGCTGTCCACCGCGATCATGTGCAGGAAGAATACCATGCCCGGCTCCGCGATCACCGGATTGCCGCGATAGCACATCGGCCAGTCCATCCAGTTCGGCGCGAAGGTGGTGCCCAGGCTATAGCCGCAGGCGTTGAAGCGGTGCTTTCGATATCCGCCGGCGTCGAACACTTTCGCATAGGCTTCGAACACCTCGCCGATCGGCCGGCCGGGCTTCAGCGCGGCCTTGCACGCCTCCATCGCCTCCAGCGCGCATTTATGCATCGCCACCTGGCGTGGATCGGGCTTGCCGATCAGGATCGTGCGCATCAGGCAGGCATGGTAGTGCCGGTACACCCCGGCGAATTCCAGCATCAGCTGGTCCTGCGCCGACAGATGGCGGCGGCCGGAGAAATAACGGCACAGCAGCGCGTCCTTGCCCGAGCCGATGATGTATTCGTTGCCCGGATCGTCGCCGCCGCCCTTGAACACCGCGCCGTGCATCGCCGCCAGGATGTCGCCTTCGAACGCGCCGGGCTTGGCTAGGCGATTGGCCTCGGCCAGCGCGGCGTCGGCCAGCTCCGCCGCCTTGCGCACGTATTCAAGCTCGGCCGGGCTTTTCACCACGCGCAGCCGGTTCACCAGCTCCGACGCGTCGGCCAGCGCGCAGAACCCGTCGAGCGCCGTTTCCAGCCGCTTGCCGTTGCGCGCGGTCAGCCCATAGGCCTCGTATTCCACGCCCAGCTTCTTTCCTTTGCACTTCTTCTGGGCCAGATGGTCGCGCAGCTCGATCGCCGGGTTCGATCCGTCGCGGTCCACCCAGATGCGGATGTCCTTGATGACCGAGGTGTGCTGCGCCTGGCGCAGGTCGGGCAGGCGGGTCAACAGGAAGAAATCGCCGTCCGCGCCCAGATACAGACACTGGAAGAACACGTAGCCAAACGAGTCGTAGCCCGTCAGGTAATACATGCTCTCCTGACGGAACATCAGCAGGCCATCCAGCCCAGCCTGCTGCATCGCCTTGCACGCCTTGGCGCGACGCCCCGCCAGTTCCTGCTCGCTGAAATGCACGGCCACGGTTATTTCTCCAATGCGATGACGGAAAGATTGCGGCCATAGTCCTTTTCGCCGCGCAGCGTGGCGCGGCGGTAGCTGAAGAAGCGCCGCTCCTCGCCGCAGGTGTCGTTGGACAGAGTCTCGACGCTTTTCAACCCCAGCGCTGTCAGACGGCGGGTCAGATACCCGGCCAGATCGAACATGAAATGCTTCTCGCGCTTGGCGGGCGCGAAGAAATCGCCGTTACGCGCGTCTTGCTTCAGGAACGGCGCGGGGAATTCCGGCCCGACCTCGTAGGATCGCCGTGCTATGCACGGGCCGATCGCGGCCGCGATGTTTTCCGGCCGCGCGCCAAGTCTCCGCATCGCCGCGACCGTCGTTTCGCCCACGCCCGCCAGCGCCCCGCGCCAGCCGGCATGCGCCGCGCCGATCACGCGCGCCGTGGCGTCGGCGAACAGGATCGGCGCGCAGTCCGCGGCCAGAATCCCCAGCGCCACGCCGGGCCGGTCCGTGACCAGCGCGTCGCCGTGTGGCGCCTGTTTCGGCGGCCAGGGTTTTTCCGCGACCGCCACGTCGACGCCGTGCACCTGATGCACGGTGACCAGCGTCTCGGGCGGCAGGCCGATTTGCGCCAGCGAGCGGCGGCGGTTCTCGGCGACTCGCTCGGGATCGTCGCTCGACCCGAAGCCGCAATTGTTGCTGGCGTAGATGCCGCCGCTCGATCCTCCTTCGCGCGTGAAGAAGCCGTGCCGCAGTCCGCCGCCGTTCAACCTTTCGAGCGTGATCATCGTCCGCGATCGCTCCCGTATCAGAACCCGGCCGGCGCGCCCGCGTCCGCCGGGACCAGCGCCAAGACCTTGAACAAAGTGCCCATTTCCTTGGGATCGAGCAACCGCCCGACCGCCGTATCGATTTCGGCGGCGCCGAGCGGACCGAGGCCCGCCTTCAGCCGATCCGCGCGTTGGTTCGCGCCCAGCCGGGCCAGGAATTCGCCCTGCGGCGCGGGACCGAAGCTGCGTGCGCCCGCGGCCTCTGCCGCGCTTGCGATGGCGGCGAAATCGACATGCGCGGTGACGTCGGCCGCGCCCGGATCTTCCAGCACGTTGTGCCGCAGATGGCGCTTCAGCGCCTGCAGCGTTTCGCCCGGTGCGCTTACCGTCGGGCCGTAATCGACGATCAGCGCGGCGCCGCCCCGGCGCGCGATTCGCCGGGCGATGGATTGCGCCAGTGTCAGCGCCGCGGGCGACAGCTCCACCATGCTGCCTTCATGCGCGCGGGCCAGGGCGGGCGGCAGCAGTTTCGCCCAGGCGCTCGGGCCCGGCGCCAGGGCGAAGCGCAGATGCCGGCGCGTCTCGTCCAGGCCGATGACGCGCTCGGCCATGCCGCGCGACGTGGCGACGAATTGCCGGATCGGCAGGACATCGAAGAATTCGTTCGCCAGCAGCAGGAACGGCCCGTCGGGCGTGGCGTCGAAATGGTCGTGCCAGACCACGTCCATGCCGGCCAGCGCCATGCGCTGCCTGCGTTTCAGCGCGGGGCTGACCTCGACCAGATGAATCCGCGCGGCTTCCAGGAACGCGGGCGCTACGCGCGCCGCGCGCAGCGCATCGGCCAGCAGCGTGCCGCGCCCGGGTCCAAGCTCGATCAGGTTCACCGGGCTTGGCGATCCCAGCAAGCGCTGCCAGGCGTCGACGCACCACAATCCCATGAGCTCGCCGAAGATCTGCGAAATCTCCGGCGCCGTGATGAAGTCGCCCTTCACGCCGAACGGGTCCAGGCCCGGCGCGTCGCGCGTGTAATAGCCGTCCACAGGGTCGGCCAGGCACAGCGCCATGTAATCGGCGACGGAGATCGGCCCTTCGGCCGCGATGCGGCGGATGATCCGCTCTTTCAAGCTCATTTTCGAACGGCGCGCGCGATCAGATACGCGCCATAGGCCAGCATGGGAATGCAAAGATATTGGCCCATGGTGAGGCCGAAAGTGAGATAGCCCAGTTGCGCGTCGGGCTCGCGCACGAATTCCACCGCGAAGCGCGACAGGCCATAGACCAAAAGGAACGCGCCGCTCATCACGCCCGGCTTTTCGCGCGCGCCTTGGCGCAGCAGCAGCCACAGCGTAGTGAACAGCACCAGACCTTCGAGAAATCCTTCGTAAAGCTGGCTGGGATGGCGCGGGAGGGGGCCGCCATTCGGGAACACGAAAGCCCAGGGCACGTCCGTGACGCGGCCCCACAGCTCGCCGTTCACGAAATTCGCCATGCGCCCGAAGAACAGCCCGAACGGCACGCACAGCGCGACGACGTCGGAAAGGACGAAGAACGGCATGCCTTCCCTGCGCGCGAACAGCAGCATCGCCAGCAGCACGCCCAGCAATCCGCCGTGGAACGACATGCCGCCATGCCATAGCGCCAGCGCCTCCAGGGGATGCGACAGGTAGTGCGCGGGATTGTAGAAAACGACGTAGCCGAAACGCCCGCCCAGGATGATGCCGAGCGTCAGCCAGAAGATGAAATCGTCCATCTGCTTGGGGCTGACGAGATGCGGCATGCGCCGGCACTGCAATATGGCATAGCGCCAGCCCAAGACGATGCCGGCGATATAGGCGAGCGCGTACCAGCGGATCGCCACCGGGCCGATCGCCAGGGCCACCGGATCGATCGCGGGAAAGGGCAGGGCGTACATCGCAGTCAGGCCCGCTGCGGCGGAAACACCCCCCTCCCCCTATCCCCCTCCCGCGAGGGGAGGGGGGACTCAAAAAATGAGTCCCTTCCCCCCTTGCGGGGGAGGGGTAGGGAGGGGGGACCAAGCGGCATAACGGATCAGCGATAGGGGTCGGGCGCTTCCAGGAAGTCGCGCACGTAAGCCGCCACGCCGTCTTCCAGGCTGGTCATCGGTTTTTTGAACCCGGCCACGCGCAGGCGGCCGATCTTCGCTTCCGTGAAATACTGGTATTTCGCGCGAATCTCTTTCGGTGTGTCGACGAATTCGACCGCCGGCTTCTTGCCCAGCGCCTTATAGACGGCATGCGTCAGGTCCAAAAAGCTGCGCGCCTTGCCGCTGCCGATGTTGAACATGCCGTTGACCGCCGGGTTGTCGTGGAGAAACAGCAGCGCGTCGACGCAATCGCCGACCCACACGAAGTCGCGCATCTGTCCGCCATCCTTGTATTTCTTGTCGTGCGAACGGAACAGCCGCGCCTTCTTGCCCTGCTTGACGCGCTGGTGGGTGTGATAGACGACCGAGGCCTGCGCGCCCTTGTGATACTCGTTTGGTCCATAGACGTTGAAGAACTTGACGCCGGCCCATTGCCTGGGCCGCGCGCCGTTGCCCGACGCGACGCGCGCCACGCGCCGGTCGAACGCGTGCTTGCTCCAGCCATAGGCGTTGAGCGGCTTGAGCTTGGCCAGATGCGGCAGCGAGAAATCGTCGTCGAATCCGGCGCCGCCGTCGCCGTAGGTCGCGGCCGACGACGCGTAGATCAGCCGCTTGCCGTGCCTGGCGCACCAATCCCACAGCATTTGCGACAGCGCGAAATTGGAATCGACGATCAGGTCGGCGTCGGTCTCGGTGGTCGAGGAGACGGCGCCGAGATGGAACACGGTTTCCAGGCGCTCGCGATGAGCTTCGAGAAACGATTCCAGCCGGTCGGGCCTGACGAACGCGGCGATCTCGCGCTTGGCGATGTTGCGCCATTTATCGCCCCGGCCCAGATGGTCGGCGACCGCGAGCTCGTACTGCCCGCGCGCTTCCAGCCCGGCCAGCAGGTTCGATCCGATGAACCCGGCCCCGCCGGTGACGAGGATCATCCGCCGCTCCAAATCAAGGGTTTGCGTCTTATAGGTCCAGCAAGGGATGGGAGCAAGCCGTGTTGAACCCGGCCGCCGACGCGCCCATAATCGAAGCAGCCAAGGAACGATTCATGCAGTTCGACCATCGGCTGATCGACGATCTGGCGCGCGTGGCGGGCGGGGCGCTGGGCGCGCTCGCGGGCGTGCGCGAGGAAGTCGAGGCGCGGCTGCGCCAGCAATTCGAGCGAATCCTGTCCGGCATGGACCTGGTGACGCGCGAGGAATTCGAGGTCGTGCGCGCCATGGCGCAGAAGGCGCGCGCGGAGCAGGAAAAGCTCGCCAAACGCGTGGCCGAGCTCGAGGCCGCGCTCAGCCGCGTGAAGCCCGCGGGCAAAGCGAAGTCCAAGGGTTGACGCCCGCGCTTCGTAAAGCGCATCGCCGGTTCCGTCGCGCTTATCCCCAGAGGTTTTTCGCTTGGCCGGAGGTCTTCGCACGACCCATGAAGATTTCTCTTGTGCGAATCAAACGCTTACGGCAGCTTGCTCGATATAGTGGATGGACGGAACTTTGCACACAAGATGCGGGGTCCGAGCCGTCCAAGGGGTGGGGATAGCCGGGCGTACGGACGTGCCTTGCTTTATCCCCGAACGAGGGGACTGCATGAAAGCGGCACTGGTCGAACGCGGCGGCGCCGTCCATTCCAACCCGCTCGATCTGGTCGAAGAAATCGTCACCGCGCATGACTGGTCGTTCGAGCGCGCGGGCGACGACGAGCTGGTGGCGCAACTGACCGGCCGCTGGGGCGATTACCGCCTTTTCTTCGCCTGGAATTCGGAGATGAGCGCGCTGCAATTCACCTGCTCGCTCGATCTCAAGGTGCCCGGGAACAAGCGCCGCATGGTGGTCGAGCTGCTGGCGCTGATCAACGAGTCGCTCTGGGCCGGGCATTTCGAGCTGTCGGCGTCCGAAGGCGTCGCGCTGTTCCGCCACAGCCTGCTGTTGCGCGGCGCGGGCGGAGCCAGCGTCGAGCAGCTGGAAGACCTGGTGGACATCGCGCTCACCGAAGGCGATCGCTTCTATCCCGCCTTTCAGTTCGTGATCTGGGGCGGCAAAGGCCCGTCCGACGCCATGGTGTCGGCGATGATCGACACGATAGGCGAAGCGTAAAACCTGGATTAATGTCGGGTCCATGAGCGGACCCTTGCTTCTCTTGGGCTGCGGCAAGATGGGCGGCGCGCTTCTGCGCGGGTGGCTCGATCAGCGCATCGCCGGCACGGCCGACAAGCCCGTGTTCGTGGTCGAGCCGAGCGACGTTGCGCTGAAACCCCTCGCCGGGGCGGCGAACGTCACACGCGTTTCCGACGTAAACGGGCTGAAGCCGTCGGTCGTGCTGCTGGCGGTGAAGCCGCAGATGATGGACGCGGCCCTGGCGTCGCTCGGCGCCGTCAAAGAATCGAAACCGCTGTTCCTCAGCATCGCCGCCGGCAAGACGCTGGGCTATTTCGCCAAGCATCTGGGCGCGGGCGCCGCCGTGGTGCGCTCGATGCCCAACACGCCGGCTTCGGTCGGGCGCGGCGTCACGGTGGCGGTGGCCAATCGCCATGTCACGCCTGCCATGCGTGAAACGGCGCAGGCGCTGCTCGCGGCCGTCGGCGAAGTGCATTGGGTGGCGGACGAAGGCTTGCTCGACGCCGTCACCGCGGTATCGGGCGGCGGCCCCGCCTATGTGTTCCTGCTGATCGAAGCCCTGGCCGAAGCGGGCCGGCAGGCGGGCTTGCCGGCCGATCTCGCCATGCGCCTGGCGCGCGTCACGGTGCAAGGCTCGGGCGAGCTTGCGCGGCTATCCGGCGAGTCGCCGTCGGTATTGCGCCAGAACGTCACCAGCCCCAACGGCACGACTTTGGAAGCGCTGAAAATCCTGATGGCGGCCGACGGCTTGCAGCCCTTGTTCAACCGCGCTATCGCCGCCGCCGCGAAACGCTCGCGCGAACTGGCTGGTTGATGGCGTTAAGCCCCTCCGCGCAGAAGGTGCAGGACGCGCTCAAGGCCGCCGGATTCGATTGCACGGTGATCGAGTTCCAGGCGCCGACGCGCACCTCGGCCGAGGCGGCGGCGGCGGTCGGCACGACGGTGGCGCGCATCGCCAAGTCGCTGATCTTCCGCGCCGGCGACAAGCCGGTGCTGGTGATCGCCAGCGGCGAGAACCGCGTCGACGAAAAGAAGCTCGCCGCGCTCCTGGGCGAAAAGGTCGAGCGTCCCGACGCGGATTTCGTGCGCAACCGCACCGGCTTCGCGATCGGCGGCGTGCCGCCCTTCGGTCATCCGACCAGGCTCGGCACCTATATCGACCGCGACCTGATGGCCTTGGGCGAGATCTGGGCGGCGGCCGGCACGCCCAATGCGGTGTTCAAGCTCAACGCCGATCAGCTCGTCGCCATGACCGGCGGCGAAGTGGCCGACGTTGCGAAACGTTAGCCGCGCCGGCGCGGCGGGCCAAGCGGTAACGCCGATTTCCGCGCTATGCTAGAATCGGCGCCATGCAGACCTCGGAAGCCATCACCGTCGGCATCGTGGCCGAGCGCCGCGCGCTGAAAAGCGCCTGGGCCGATCACGACTGGCGGCCCGCGGCGGTGCTGGAAATCCCACCCGAGCTCGAGGCGGGCGCGAAAATCGCCGAGGAGCCGGGCGTTGTGCGCTTCTACATGGGCGCGATGGAGCTGCGCCTGCATCGGCGCGAGACCGACAGCTACCGGCTCAACCTCGCCAGCGGCGAGCCGCGCATCTATGTGGCGCTGCGCGCCGGCGGCGGGCCGGCGGGCCTCGATGCGCGCGCGTTCCAGGTGACCGCCGCGCCCGACGAGGGCCAATCCTGGGCCGAAGTCGGCGACGACGTGGTGGATGGATTGCCCATGCCGCCGTCGATCGCGGAGTGGGTGGCCGATTTCGTGAAGCGCTTCCATGTCGAGGAGCCGAAATACAAGCGCCAGCGCTCGCGCGCGGAAACCGAAGTGTTCGCCCAGCGCGGCGGACCGCGCGCCGGGCCGGAGCGGCGGCGATGAGCGGCGGCGACGAGGCTTTTCTCAAGCGCTGGTCGCGGTTGAAACAGGAGCGCCGCGAGGAAGCCAAAGCCGCGCCGGAAACCGAGACGAAGGAAAAGACGGAATCGAAACCGCCGGCGGCGAAGGAACCGGCCGCGCCCGTCAATGCCGAGGAAAGCGATCCGAAAGTGATCGCCGAGCTGCCGTCGATCGACAGCCTGGGCGAGCATTCCGACTACAGCCCCTTCATGCGCCCCGGCGTGCCGCGGGCCTTGAAGATGCAGGCGCTCAGAAAAATGTGGGCGACCGATCCCGTGATCTCCGCGCCCGATCCGTTCGAGATGCACAATGTCGACTTCACGCACCTGGCCGCGCCCGGCCAGGTGGTAAAGACCTCCTATCAAGTCGGCAAGGGCTTCCTCGACGCGGTGGATAAAACCGTCGCGCGGCTGGAGGGCGAGTCCAGGCCTGAAGCCGAAGCGGCGAAGGAGAAGAAAATCGCCGAAGTTCCTGAAAAATCCGACGCCAAGGACGGCAAGAATACGAAGCAGGAGGGCTAGGCTCCCGATCAACTCCCGATTGTGTTGCATCGCAGCAAATCGGGTTTGAAAGGCGTTAATTTAGTACTTCTTAATTGACTTGCCGCGCCGCCCGTCGTCAGAATGTTGGCGGCTCGTATACCAAAGCTTTTAAGCTTTTACCGGGGGTTACTTCCGGATTGGGCCGCTTGAGACCGACGCGCATACCGCCGAAAAAGAGCGGGAAGAAAAGCGTCGAACTCGGATGGGTGAGGAACGACGGGTGTTGGCGAATACCGCCGAGACCGCAGTTATTACGGAAGAGGATCGCGCGCGTGCCCAGGTCTATGACCTGCTAGGCGGGGCGTTGGCGCGTCCGCCTTCCGCGCAACTCCTGCAGCGTCTGTCCGCAATAGACGGCGACGCCTCGTCTCTGGGCCAAGCTTTCGCCGCGCTGTCGGCCGCCGCGCGCGCGACTGAGCCGAGCGCGGCTGAGGAAGAATACAACGCGCTGTTCATCGGCCTGTCGCAGGGCGAGCTGACGCCTTACGCGTCTTACTATCTGACCGGGTTCATGCACGAAAAACCGCTGGCGCGGCTGCGCGGCGACATGGCGCGCCTCGGCATCGCCCCGTCCAAGGACACTGCGGAGCCCGAAGACCATATCGGCATGCTGTGCGAAATCATGGCCGGGCTGATCGAGGGCCGTTTCGGGCCGCCGGCCGATCTGGCCGGGCAACGCAAATTCTTCGACGCACATCTGGCGCCATGGGCCGGGCGGTTCTTTGCCGACCTGGCGGCGGCGAAGTCTGCGCGCCTCTATATGCCGGTCGGCAGCATTGGCCGGCTGTTCATCGACATCGAAAGCGAAGCCTTCGCGATGACGTGACGCCGTCGCGGATACGAGTTGACGTGCACGTAAGGGGTACAGAGCCATGACCGACCGCAAGCACGAAACGAAAACCGAAGCCGGCATCGGTCGGCGGGCGTTCATCCGCAAGACCGGCTTGGGCGCGGGCGCGCTCGGCGCCGTCGCGGCGACGATTGCAGTCAAGGCCGCGCCGGCCGCGGCCGATCAGGCCAAGACGGGCGCCTATCGCGAGACCGAGCACGTCAAGACCTATTACAAGTCGGCCAAGTTCTAACCGGCGCTTAAGGGGAGACGAACATGCTCACGAAACGCACCACGGGCGCCGCGACGGGTTCGCGGCTGACCAAGGCTTTGGCCGGCGTCGTCGGCGGAGCGGTCGACCGGCGCACGTTCCTCAAGCGCTCGGGCCTCGCGGCGGGCGGCCTGGCGGCCGCGGCGTCGCTTAGGGGCGGCATGGTAGGCCCGGCCGAGGCGGCGGGCGCCGCCGGCGGCGAGATCAAGATCATCAAGAATATCTGCACGCATTGCTCGGTCGGCTGCACCGTCACCGCCGAGGTGCAGAACGGCGTGTGGATCGGCCAGGAGCCGAGCTTCGACAGCCCGCTGAACCTGGGCGCGCATTGCGCCAAGGGCGCCGCGATCCGCGAGCACGCGCACGGCGAACGCCGCCTGAAGTATCCGATGAAGCTGGTCGCCGGAAAATGGACCCGCCTGTCCTGGGACGTCGCGATCAAGGAAATCGGCGACAAGATGCTCGAGATTCGCGAGAAGTCGGGGCCCGACTCGGTGTACTGGCAGGGTTCGGCGAAGTTCTCGAACGAGCAGGCCTATCTGCTGCGCAAGTTCGGGGCGTTCTGGGGCTCGAACAACATCGACCACCAGGCGCGCATCTGCCACTCCACCACCGTCGCCGGCGTGGCCCAGACCTGGGGCTACGGCGCGATGACCAACAGCTACAACGACATCCACAAGGCCAAATGCATCTTCATGATCGGCTCCAACGCCGCCGAGGCGCATCCGGTGGCGATGCTGCACATCCTGAAGGGCAAGGAGCAGAACGGCGCGCCGCTGATCGTGTGCGACCCGCGCTTTACGCGCACCGCCGCGCACGCCGACGAATACGTCCGCTTCCGTCCGGGCACCGACGTGGCGCTGATCTGGGGCATCCTCAACCAGGTGTTCGAGAATGGCTGGGAGGACAAGGAGTACATCAAGAAGCGCGTCTGGGGCTTGGATGCAGTCCGCGAGGAGTGCAAGAAGTGGACGCCGGAAGAGACCGAGCGCGTCACCGGCGCGCCGGTATCGCAGATCAAGCGCGTCGCGCGCACCATGGCCAACAACCGCCCGGGCACCCTGATCTGGTGCATGGGCGGCACGCAGCATACGGTCGGCAACGCCAATGTCCGCGCCTATAATTGTCTGCAACTGGCGCTGGGCAATATCGGCGTGTCGGGCGGCGGCGCCAACATCTTCCGCGGCCACGACAACGTGCAGGGCGCGACCGACCTCGGCCTCGATGTCTCCACGCTGCCGGCCTATTACGGGCTGGTCCCCGGCGCCTGGGCGCACTGGGCGCGCGTGTGGGACGTCAGCATGGACTATCTGAAGGGCCGGTTTAACAACAAGCCCGAGATGATGGAAAAGCCGGGCATTCCGGTCTCGCGCTGGTTCGACGGCGTGCTGGAAGCCAAGGAGAACCTGGACCAGCCCGACAACATCAAGGCGATGGTCTATTGGGGCCACGCGCCGAACTCGCAGACGCGCTTGGCCGACAATAAGAAGGCCATGGAAAAGCTGGATATGCTGGTCATCGTCGATCCGTATCCGACGCTGTCGGCCGTGCTGCACGACCGCAAGGACGGCGTGTACCTGCTGCCGGCGGCGACGCAGCTCGAGACCGACGGATCGCGCACCTCGTCCAACCGCTCGATCCAGTGGGGCTACGAGATCTTCAAGCCGGTGTTCGAGTGCAAGCGCGACCACGAGATCATGTATCTGTTCGCGCAGAAATTCGGTTTCGAAAAGGAGATGTTCAAGAACATCAAAGTGACCGGGACAGTGCCATTGGTCGAGGACATCCTGCGCGAGATCAACCGCGGGGCTTGGACCATCGGCTATACCGGCCAGTCGCCCGAGCGTCTCAAGCTGCACTTGGCCAACCAGGCGACGTTCGACAAAACGTCGCTGCGCGCCAATGGCGGCCCGTGCGACGGCGACTATTACGGACTGCCCTGGCCGTGCTGGGGCACGCCCGAGATGAAGCATCCCGGCACGCCCAACCTGTACGACCAGTCGAAGCCGGTGGCGGAAGGCGGATTGTCGTTCCGCAACCTGTTCGGCCTGACGCCGCCCGACAATCTGAAGAAGTGGGGCGAGAACCTGCTGGCCGAGGGCGCCTACAACGTGGGCTCCGAGATCCAGGACGGCTATCCGCAGGTCAGCTACGGCATGCTGAAGAAGATGGGCTGGGACAAGGACCTGACCGACGCGGAGCGCGCGAATATCGAGAAGATCGGCGGCGCCACGCCGGACGGCATCCTGTGGAGCCAGGACACGTCGGGCGGCATCCAGCGCGTGGCGATCAAGCACGGCCTGGCGCCGTTCGGCAACGCCAAAGCGCGGGCGATCGTCTGGAATTTCCCGGACGGCGTGCCGCTGCACCGCGAACCGCTGTATTCGCCGGACGCCGCGATGATCGAGAAGTACCCGACTCACAACGACGTGAAACGGCATTGGCGCGTGCCGCTGCTGTTCAAGACGGTCCAGGACAAGAACAAGGACGCGGGCAAGCAGTTCCCGGTCGTGCTCACCTCGGGCCGCCTGGTCGAGTACGAGGGCGGCGGCGACGAGACGCGGTCGAACCCGTGGCTCGCCGAGTTGCAGCAGGACATGTTCGTCGAGATCAACCCCTTCAACGCCAACCAGGCGGGCATCAAAGACGGCCAGAACGTCTGGGTGCATAGCCCCGAGGGCAGCAAAGTGCGGGTCAAGGCGATGGTCACCGAACGGGTCGGCAAGAACGTCGCGTTCATGCCGTTCCATTTCGGCGGGCAATGGCAGGGCGAGGACCGGCGGGCCAAATACCCGCCCGGCGCCGATCCATACGTGCTCGGCGAATCGGCCAATACCTGCACGACCTACGGCTACGACATCGTGACCCAGATGCAAGAGACCAAGGTCACGCTATGCCGCATCGAAAAAGCTTAAAGCCAGGGGACGCGTAACATGGCACGCATGAAGTTCCTTTGTGACGCCGAACGCTGCATCGAGTGCAACGCCTGCGTCACCGCCTGCAAGAACGAGCACGAGGTGCCCTGGGGCATCAACCGCCGGCGCGTCGTCACCATCAACGACGGCAAGCCGGGCGAACGGTCGATCTCGGTCGCCTGCATGCACTGCTCGGACCCGCCCTGCAAGGCGGTGTGCCCGGTGGACTGCTTCTATCAGACCGAGCAGGGCGTGGTGCTGCACAACAAGGATCTGTGCATCGGCTGCGGCTATTGCTTCTACGCCTGTCCGTTCGGCGCGCCGCAGTATCCGCAGGCCGGCAATTTCGGCAGCCGCGGCAAGATGGACAAGTGCACCTTCTGCGCCGGCGGGCCAGAGCAGGCCAATTCCGACGCCGAGTTCAAGAAGTACGGCCGCAACCGCCTCGCCGAAGGCAAGCTGCCGCTGTGCGCCGAGATGTGCTCGACCAAGGCGCTGCTGGCCGGCGACGGCGATGTGGTGTCCGACATCTACCGCGAGCGCGTGGTCGGCCGCGGGTTCGGCTCGGGCGCCTGGGGCTGGGGCACGGCCTATCAGACCAAGAGCGGCTCGTAACGTCGGTTTGAAAGATTGGGCGGCGGACCGGGAAGTTTCCGGCCCGCGCCTTCGCGTCGCCGCTGGAGAGACACGCATGAACACGCGACGGATGCTGTTTGCCACCCTGGCCCTGGCGCTCGCCGCCACGGCGCTTGCCGCCTGCCGCGAGGAAGAGCAGGGCAGGCCGCTGTCGTTCAACAAGGGCGTCTACCAGGCCCAGAAGGGTGACCAGGTTTCGGCCGCCGCGGTGCAAGAGATGCAGGGCCGCGCCAAGCTACAGGCGTTCTGATCCGCCGTTAAAAACGAAAAGCCGGGAGGACGACCGATATGCGCTGGATTGCCTTGACCCTGATGGCGCTGGCCCTTTTGGCCGTTTCTCCCCAGCCCCTCCTGGCGCAGACCGCGCCGGCGCAGCCGCAGGCGCAAGCAGCGCCTGAGGCCGGCGCGCCGATGGGCCGCACCAGCGCGACCGAGGCCGAAATCTTCCGTCAGATCCGCCAGGGCGTTCAGGGCACCGTGTCGATCCCCGACAAGAAGGCCGGCGTGCTGGTGCAATCCGAGGGCGAGAACTGGCGCAACATCCGTAACGGCCCGCTGTCGACCTATGGCGCGTGGCTGCTCTTGGGTATGGTCGTGGTGATCGCCGTGTTCTTCGCGGTGCGCGGGCGCATCCGCATCGAGGCGGGCCCGTCCAGCCGCACGATCGAGCGCTTCAACGCGGTCGAGCGTTTCGCGCATTGGCTGACGGCCGCAAGCTTCATCGTGCTGGCGCTGACCGGCCTCAACATGCTCTACGGCCGCTACGTGCTGCTGCCGCTGATCGGCAAAAGCGCGTTCGCGTCGCTGACTCTTTACGGCAAGATGGCGCACAACTACATCGCCGCCGCCTTCGTGCTGGGTGTGCTGATGATGCTGGTGCTGTGGCTGCGCCACAACATCCCCAACGCCGGCGACGTCAAATGGCTGGCCCAAGGCGGCGGCATGTTCGGCAAGGGCAAGCATCCGCCCGCGCACAAGTTCAACGCCGGGCAGAAGCTGATCTTCTGGTCGGTGGTGGGCGGCGGCGCGGTGCTGACGGTGACCGGCTTCTACCTGCTGATGCCGTTCGATTTCGGCATGGGCATCCACGACATGCAGAAGTTCGTGGTGTGGCACGCCGTGGTGGCGCTGATTTTGATCGCCGTCATCGTCGGGCATATCTATATCGGCACCATCGGCATGGAGGGCGCCTTCGACGCCATGGGCACCGGCCATGTGGACGAGAACTGGGCGCGCGAGCATCACAATCTGTGGGTCGCCGAGGTCAAGGGCGAGCGTCCCCAGCATGGGCACGATTAGGGAGTTCGCCATGAAACGCGCGCTGATCGCCGCTGCCGCGCTGGCGCTGGTGTTTTCCGCCGGAGCGGCCTGGGCCGCGATGTCGCCGGACGACGTGTCGAAGAAACTGGCGCAGCAATTCGGCGTCAAGGTGCTGCGCGTCGTGCTGGGCGAGGTCGACGGCAAAAAGGTGTTCCTGGCCACCGTCATGCAGGCCGGCGGCAATTCGAACGCCGCGTTCGAGGTGTCGACGCTCGCCGTGGACATGGAGACCGGCGCTCTGCTACCGGCTTTCCGCCACACCAAAAGCGGCTATGTGCTGTCCGATTCGGGCGCGACCAACACCAATCGCAACGCGTGGAGCGTGCCCGAAAGCGGGCGCACCTGGCGCTAATCCGCAATCGTTCAAGGATCGCGCCTATGGGCCGCGCCGCCTGCGCGGCCCTGTTGCTTCTGGCCGCCACTGCGCCGGCCCGGGCCGATCTGTCGGGCCACGGCGGCATCGTCAAATCGGTCGTCGTGTCGCCGGACGGCGCGCGAGCGCTGACCGCCAGCTTCGACTACACCGTGCGGCTGTGGGACCTCGGGGCGCAAAAGCAGCTCAAGGAACTGAACGAGCATTTCGCCTCGGCCAATTCCGCGCGCTTCCTGCCGGGCGGCGCCCAGGCGATTTCCGCCAGCGACGACAAGACGCTGATCCTGTGGGACCTGGAATCCGCGGCGCCGATCCGCCAGTTCAAGGGGCATACCGCCAATATCGCCTCGGTCGCCGTGTCGCCCGACGGCAAATGGGCGGCCTCGGCCGGCTGGGACCGCACCGTGCGCGTGTGGGATATCGCCACGGGCACGCTGGTTCGCACACTGGAAGGGCACGAGGGCAACGTCAACGCCGTGGCCTTCACGCCGGACGGCAAGCGCATCGTCTCGGCCGGCTACGACGCGACCATTCGTCTCTGGGACGCGGGCACGGGTGCCGCGGGCGCGATGCTGCGCGGACATAATTTCGGCGTCAACGGCTTGGCGATTTCGCCCGGCGGATCGCAGCTCCTGTCGGCGGGCGTGGACGAAACCGTGCGCCTGTGGAGCTTGAACGAAGAGCGCGAGGCCAAGGCCCTGCTAGGGCATCAGGGCTTCGTCATCGCCGTGGCCTTCTCGCCCGACGGCAGGCGCGCGCTGTCCGGCGGGCGAGACATGAGGCTGCGTCTGTGGGACCTCGACGCGGGCAAGGAAATCCGCGCCATGAACGGCCATACCAAGGCGATCTGGTCTGTGGCCTTCACGCCGGACGGAAACCGCGGCCTTTCCGCCGGGGGCGACGAGGTCGTGCGCCTGTGGGACCTCGCGACCGGCCAGCCCGTGGGCGGGCCGTAGCGGATCTACCGCCTGACGTTCTCGGTCGCGTATCGCGCGCCGGTCGATTGGCGCTCCTGCTTCATCACCACGCCCACGATCGCCGCGATGACGATGGCGGCGGCGACGCCCATAACGATGGTCTTCATGGTTCTCCTCCCAGAGGGTTGATCTAGCGCTTCACGGCCCGGCCGTGGCGCGTTTCAGGAACGCGATCAGGTCGGCGCGGTCGGCCGGGTTCGGCATCATCTGCAGCGGCATCTTGCTGCCCGGCGTGAATACGTCGGGTCCTTTGGCGAATAGCTGGTCGATGGTTTCCGGCGTCCACACTACCGTGCTGTCGCGCAGCGCGGGCGAATACTTGAAATCGGCCACGCCACCCGCCTTGCGCCCGAACAGCCCATGGAGTCGCGGCCCGACTTTGTTGCGTCCCTCAGCGTCGAGCGTATGGCAGGCGACGCATTTCTTGAACAGCTCCTCGCCGCGCGACGCGTCGCCGCGTGCGGCGTCCTGAGCCAAGGCTGGAACGGCCACCACGATCAACGCCGCGACCGCTCCGCCCAGCATGAATTTAATCCGATATTTCAAGCCGTTATCCTCAGCCCTGGCCCGCCGCTATTTTACTTCGATCGCGCGTCGCCGTCACTCCTTGGCGCCGGCGGCTTTCAGGATTTCTACGATCTCGTCGTCGCCGATCATCTCGGCCGCCTTCAGCGCGGTCCAGCCGTCCTTGGCGCGCATATCGACGCGCGCCTTGGCCGCCAGCAGCATTTGCACTACCTCCACCTCGCCGCGATTGGCCGCGAGCATCAGCGCGGTGTTGCCGTCGCGCGCGTTGACGGCGTCGACGTCCGCGCCGCGCTTCAGCAGCAGCACCACCAGCCCGGGGAAATCCGCCTCGACCGCGTGGTGCAGGGGCGTGGCGCCCCCGGCGTCGCGCGCCTCGATATCCGCACCTTGTTCCAGCAGCAGATTGGCGATGCCGATCCAGCCGCCCGAAACCGCCAGCGACAGGGCCGTGCGCCCGTCGCTGGCCGAGGCGCGCACCAGCGCGCGCTTGTCCTTGGCCGCTTCCAGCAGCAGCGTGACCGCGCCACCCGTGCCTTTCTCGGCCGCCGCCATCAGCGCGGTATAGCCGTCCTCGGTGGCGCGCCTGGGGTCGGCGCCGCGCGCCAAAAGCTCGCTCACCGCATCGGCGCCCTCGGGATTGGATGCGGCCAGGATCAACGGCGTGTTGCCGGTCTTGGTGTCGGCGTCGTCCACCACGCCGCCGGCCTCGGCAAGTTGCGCGACGATCGCGGCATGGGCTTTGGCGGCGGCGATCATCAGCGCCGTGTTGCCGAAGCGCGCCTCGCGTTTGCCAAAATCGGCCTTGGCCGCCAGCAATCGCCCGACGATGCGCTCGTTGCCCAGCTGCGCCGCCTGCATCAGCGCGGTCGATCCGTCTTTCGCGGCCATGTCCACCGCCGCGCCACGCGTCAGCAGCAGCGCCACGATGTCCTCGTTGCCCGATTTGGCGGCGAGCGCCAGGGCGGTGGTGCCGCGCGGGTCGGCGGCGTCGGCTTTGGCGCCTTTGTCCAGCGCGTAGGCCACGACATCGGCGCGGCCCATCTCCACGCCCATCAACAGGGCCTGGTCGGGAATCGCGGGCAGCGGCGGATCGGCGGCGTTGCCCGGCGGCGCAACCAGCAGCGTGGCGGCCAGCGCCAGCGCGCGGAACCCGCTACTCATCGCGCGGCGGCTCCGCGGGCTCCAGCGTCACCACCGACGTGTTGATCAAAAGTTTGCCGGCATGCTGGAAATTCACCGTCACCCGCGGGCCGATCGCGGATTGCACCTGGCCCACGCCCCAATCGGGGCGGCCTGGATGGCGGACCCAGCTTCCGGGGGCAAGCCGGTCGGTCATGGCGCCGAACTCCTTCAGTTGACACTATACCGCGGGGATGCGTATTCGGAATGCGCCGGGACCAACGGGGGAACGCGATCCGATGGACGATCTGAAACTGGCCGAGCTGCTGTGCTCGCGTCTGTGCCACGACCTGGTAAGCCCGGTTGGCGCGGTCAACAACGGCATCGAGCTGATCGAGGAGTTCGGCGAGGGCGACGGCGAGGCGATGAAGCTGATCGCGAGTTCGGGCAAGCAGGCCTCGCGGCGGCTGCAATTCTACCGTGTCGCGTTCGGTCAGGCCGGCGCGCAACTGGCGCAGCCCGTGGCCGATGTGCGCGAGCTTTTGGACGGCATTTTCGAGGGCGGCAAGCTCGTCGTGCAGTGGGACCCGGCTAGCACCAAGGCGCCCAACGTGGCGGGTTGGGGCAAGATGCTGCTGAACCTGATCGCGCTGGCGGCGGAATCCCTGCCGCGCGGCGGCGCGCTTGCCGTGGCGGTGACGGTGGGCGCCGACAAGTCGCGCCTCGCGGTGACGTCGAGCGGCCAGGGCGCGCGGCTAAGCGACGAGGTGCGCGCGGGGCTCGATCCCGGAGCCAAGGTCGATGCTTTGAGCCCGCGCGGCGTGCAGCCCTATTTCACCGTAAGGCTCGCCCAGCGCATGGGCGGGAGGCTCGAGGTGACCGGGCCTGATGCCGACAAGATGGGCTTCGCGGTTGAGATTCCGCACCGGGCGGAATAGGCCTGCGCCGAATTATCCTTTTTTCGCCAATCCGTTGCGCGGGGACCGCGGAAAGCAAAAAACGCCGGTGTTGCCGCCGGCGTTTTGCCCGAAAGAATTTTTAAGCGGAAATCAGCTCACGGCGCGCTGCGGCACTGGATCGGCCGCCGCCGGTTCGCTCGCCGGGTCGCGCAACACATAGCCGCGGCCCCACACCGTCTCGATGTAGTTCTCGCCGCCCGTGGCGCCGGTCAGCTTTTTGCGCAGCTTGCACACGAACACGTCGATGATCTTCAGCTCCGGCTCGTCCATGCCGCCGTAGAGATGGTTCAGGAACATCTCCTTGGTCAGCGTCATGCCCTTGCGCAGGCTCAAGAGCTCGAGAATTCCGTATTCCTTGCCGGTGAGGTGCAAGGGCTGGCCGTTGGCCTCGACCGTGCGGCTGTCCAGGTTCACCACCAGCTTGCCGGTGCGCACGATCGATTCCGAATGGCCCTTGGAGCGGCGCACGATCGCCTGGATGCGGGCGATCAGCTCGCGCTTCTGGAACGGCTTGGTCATATAGTCGTCGGCGCCGATGCCCAGGCCCTTGACCTTGCTGTCCAGCTCCGCAAGGCCCGACAGGATCAGGATCGGCGTCTTGATGCGCGCCTGGCGCATCCGGCGCAGCACCTCGTACCCGTCGATGTCGGGCAGCATCAGATCGAGGACGATGATGTCGTAATCGTAAAGCTTGCCGATCTCCAAGCCGTCTTCGCCCATATCGGCCAGATCGACCACGTATCCCTCTGATTTGAGCATTATCTCGATGCTCTTGGCGGTCGACGGATCGTCTTCGACCAATAGGATGCGCATGGGTATTCTCCCAGTGGATTAACCTTAACTTATCTTAATAGATGGATGGAATCAATAGAAAAGTCTATAGAATCAAACCGCTATGTAACGACCTGAGGATTCAACCCAAATTAGCTATGTGCTTGCTTTGACTCACGGAACGGATGGAATGGGTAACCGCCACTTTCGTGGCGACTCGCTGCGCCAGGACGAGGTTTGGCGGATCGGCGGGCGCCGTTGGCGGCAGGCGATTGGGTTTCTATAAACATTTGATATTAATGGCTGATTTTCTGCGTTCGAGGATTGGAAACTAAAACCCTGCAATTTACAAAAAGTTAAACAACGAGCGCGATACTCGCCAAGCAGTTTAAAACGCGCGCGCCATATCGCTCCGGGGTGGAGCGGGTGACGCGGGCATGGGCATCAGCATCGGTGGTGGCAGGTATGGCCAAGTCGAACCAAACGAACCGGACCGGAAGCGTGGCATGAGGAAAAGCGTCGCGGCCACCGTCCGCATGCAGAAATGGCGCCTTGAAGAGCGTAGCCGGGCGCTCGACGAGTTGGAGCGCCTGCGCGACAAGCTGAAAAGCGCCGCGGCGCAGCTCGAGGCCGAGCTTGGCGACACAGGCCGCGCCCGCGCGGCGGCGCCCAGCGGCTTCGTCGAGGCGGTGAGGCTGCGCCGGCAGCATATCGTCCAGTCGCTGGCCGATGTGGAGCGGCAGGCCGAACAGGCGCGCATGGACGTGGCCGAGGCGTTCGACGAAATGAAGAAGTACGAGCTGGCGCTGGCCAGCCGCGAACGGATGCGCCAGCAGAAGCGCCCGCGCGGCTCCGACCCGATGCCGATCCGGATCATTCCCGACGGCGAGCGCAAGCGCAGCCAGGGCTGAGTTTCAGGTTCCTAGAGAATAAAACGCGGGCGAAGCGTAAGCGGGGGCCACCGGGCCCCCGCTTCTTTTTTGGCGCCGGCGCCGCCGTTCACTCGTCGATCAGCTTGCGCGCGACCGCTTCCACGTCCTGCGCCGCGTCGGCGGCCGGGAAACGGGCGAGCAGCGGCGTCTGGTAGCGGATCGCCTCGCGCACCCGTGCGTCGCGCCGGATGATGCCGTAGAGCGGCGGCTCGATCTTCAGGAACCCCTTGCAGGCCTTCAGCAGCGTTTCATAGGTGCGCTCGCCCTCGCGTCTGGTCGTCGCCATGTTCACCACCACGCCCAGGCGCGCCTGCGGCGTTTCCTGGGTCGTGACCTTGATGAAGGCATAGGCGTCGGTGAGCGCGGTGGGCTCGTCGGTCGTGACCACCAGGGTAAGGCCGGCCACGGCCGCCAGCATGCGCACGGGACGCTCCAGCCCCGCGCCCAGGTCGACCACGGTGCAGTCGTAGCGCCGCGCGAGCTGCGCCAGATCCTGGCTCAGCGCGCCCAGGCGCTGCATCGACAAATTGGCGAGGCTGCCCGTGCCCGAGCGCCCAGCGATGATGTCGAACCCGCCCTCGGGGAAGGGGGCGGAAACCTGTCCCAGGGTCGACTGGCCGGTCATCACCGCGCCCAGATCGCGCCGCGGCGTCAGGCCAAGCTGGATGTCCACGTTGGCGAGGCCCAGGTCGCCGTCGAACAGCAGCGTCTTCTGCCCGGCGCGGGCCAGCGCATGCGACAGCGTGATCGAAAACCAGGTCTTGCCCACGCCGCCCTTGCCCGAGGCGACGGCGACGATGCGGTGCCCGCCGCCGGTCTGGGCGGTGGTGGAGCCGGAGGTTTCCAGATGTGGGATCATGACGCCACCGCGTGCTGCAATTGGGTTATGGCCTCTGCGGCCGTGTCCTGTCGAGCCGATTCCGGCAACAGGCGCCGGGCGAGAAACAGGGCGTCGAGCGGCCTGAGGCCGCCGGCGATCTGCGGCGCAGTGCCGATTTCGGCCAGGCCCAGCCCGCCAGCCTCGGCCGCCGCCAAAACGCCGCCCAGCCGCCGCGCCAGGTCGGCGCGACTGGCGATCATGCGGCGCACGCCGATCCTGGCGAAGGCGGCGGCGATGTCGGCGCATTCATCCGCGTCGCCGCCCGCCGCGACCATCAGCACCGGCTCGGCCCGGACCGCCTCGATCGCCTGCTTCAGGGCCGCCATCTCGGCGCGGTCGAAGGGATTGACCCCGGCGCCGTCGATCAGCGTTACGCCACCCTCGGCCGCCGCCACCGCGCGCGCCAGACCGGCGCGGTCCTTGGCCTCTTCCATCTCGGCGCCCAACGACAGCGCCAGCGCGGCCAGGCGTTCGGCCATTCCGGCGCGGGCGGCGTCCGCCGCGATCAGGGTTACTTTGCGCCTCGCCAGGGCGGCGCGGGCCGCGAGCTTCGCCGCCGTCACTGTTTTGCCGCTAGCCGGCGGGCCGACCAGCATGATCGGCGCGTCGCCGGGGCCGGGCGAGCCCAGGGGCGCGAAATGGAAGGTGGTTTCCAACGCCGCCGCCAAAGCCGCGATCGGGTCGACGGTGCCCATCTGCGCGCGGGCGGCCGCCGCCAAAATGCGCTCGCCCAATCCCGCCGGCACGGCATGATAGGAAAGCGCGTCGGTCAGCGTGTCGAGCGAGTCGGGCGTTCCGATCGGCGTGCCCAGCGCGTCGACCGGCGTGTCGATCGCCGCGGTCACGCGCACGCTGAGCCCGTCGTCGGTCGGCTGGTCCGAAACGATGATGGCGTCCGACCCCAGCGCGTCGCGCACCAGGCGAATCGCCTCGCTCATGGATGGGGCGGTGAAGGTCTTCAACCGCATGGCGCGAAGCTATAGCAAGTCCGCCAGGCGCGGCGCGTCCATGCGCGAAACATCAAGCGCGAGCAAGCCCTTATGCCGGGCGAGGGCGGGCTGGGTAGGAGCTTGTGCAGCTTGTGATTCGATCTTTCAGCGCTTCTCGGACTTCACGATCTCGGTCATGGTCACGGCCAGGCGGTCGTCGACCACCGCGACTTCGCCGCGCGCGACCAGCCGGTCGTTGACGTAGATATCGACCTTCTCGCCCACGCGGCGGTCCAGCTCGATCACCGCGCCGCGTTCGAGCTTCAGGATCTCGCCGACCTGCAGCGTGGTCCTGCCCAGCACGGCCGAGACCTGCACCGGAATGTCGTACACCGCGTCGAGCACCGAGGCGCCGGCATCGCCAGCCGCGCCGCCAGCGGCCGCGCCGGCGGCAGCATCGCCCAGTTCTTCCAGATCGAGTTTCTTGTCGGCCATGCTCGTCTCCGTTCAGGCCGCGGGGCCAGAATCGCCGTCGCCCAACACGATCTCGCCGCGCAAGGCCATTTCTTTCGCCACGTTGAGGATCGCGGCTTGCGCCTCGTCCACCTCGCGCAAACGCACCGGGCCCAGGGCCGCGATTTCCTGGCGCAACACGCGGGAGCTGCGCTCGGGCAGCGCGTCCAGGAACAGTTTGCGCGTGGCTTCGGCCGCGGCTTTCAACGCCACGGCCAGTTTGTCGGGCTTCACTTCGCGCAACAGGGCGCGCGCGTCCTCGATGCTTAGCTGCGCCAGGTCGTCGAAGCCGATCATGCGCGATTTCACGCGCTCCGCGCCGCCGCGGTTCTGGCGTTCCAGCGCCGCGACGATGCGCTGTTCCGTGCCGCGATCCAGCTTGTCGAGGATCCGCGCCACGGCGGCGTGCCCGTCGGTGGGCGGCGCGGGCGCGCGCGCCAGGCTTTGCGCGAATTCGGCGCTGAGCACGCGCTCGACCGCGTCCAGTACCTGGGGCTCGACCGGCTCCAGCCGCAGCATGCGTTGCATCACGCCGGTGGCCAAGGTTACCGGCAGTTGCGCCAGGACGCGCGCGGCATGGGCGGCGTCCAGGCGCGACAGCACCAGGCTGATGGTCTGCGGATTCTCCTGGGCCAGGTAATTGGCAAGCGTCGCCTCGTTCACCTGGGTCAGCTTGTCCCACACGGTCGCGTCGCGCGCCGGCGCGGCTTGGGGCGCGCGGGGCGTTTCGCGCGCCGGGCGCTCGGGCTCCGGCATGGGCATGATCGGAGCGGGGACGGGGGAGGCCGTCGCGGGAACGGCGGTGGCCAAGGCCGGGCGGCGCTGCGCCAGCGCCCGCGCCACGACCAGCAGCCCCAACAGGACGGCAATGCTGACGATCAAAAGCTCGCCCAGGCGCATGAGCTCGGCATTGCTCAAGCCCGGCATCGCGCCGCCACGCGACCCGCGGGGCGGTAGTTCGGCGAAGCGCAGGTTGAAGAATTCGACCTTGTCGCCGCGCTCGGCGTTGAAGCCGATGGCCGAGCGCACGAGCCGCGCCAGGGTTTCCATCTCTTCGGGCGCGCGCGGCACGGATTTGCCGTCGGCCAGCGCGTAGTCCACCAGCACCGCGACCGACAGGCGCTTGAGCTGGCCGGCCTCGCGCGCCAGCGTCTTCACCGTGCGCGAGAATTCATAGGTCGTGGTGGTGTCGCTTTTCTGGCCTTCCTCGACCGTGCGCACGCTGCGCTGGACCTGGCTGTCGGGATCGACGATCTCGCTGTTGACCGTGGCGCGCTCGGGATCGAGCTCGGCCGAGACTTCGGCGCGCGCCTTGCCGGCGCCGACCAGCGGCTCCAGCATCTCCTCGATCGCGCGGCCGAGGCGCAGCTCCAGGGCGGTGCGCGCCTGGCCCAGCGGAAGTTCGTCGCTAAGGGCGTCGTCGCAGGCCGCGAAGATCGCGAATCCGAAAAGCAATGCGATGCCGGCCGCGCCGAGCGTGCCCAGCCTTCCGGGACGCGCGGTCCCCAGGCATTGCATCAAACCGTTCACTGTCCGACTGTCCCACTTCGCTCGCCGCGAACCAAAGACGGTCCGCCGTTCCTTAGCATTGTAGGGACGGGACGGTGAATGATCGGTTAATTCGTGGAAAAACCTGGGTTTTTCCGGGGTCCGGAAGCCCTAGGGAGGCGAGGCAGGCGGCGCGGCGGTTTGACGGCCGCGCCTCACCGTCGAGTTCAGTCGGCGGCGTCGAGAACCGCGCGGTATTCCTGCAGCCGCGTGGCGCGCAGGCCGCGCATTCCGTGCCGGTCGATCAGCCGCTGCCAGGAGAGGAACTCCTCCACCGACAGCTTGTAGCGCGCGCAAGCCTCTTCGAGGGTAAGCAACCCCGAACGCACGCCGGCGACCACCTCGGCCTTACGCCGGATGACCCATCGCTTGGTATTGGGCGGCGGCAGATCGTGGAGGGAAATCGGCCGACCCTGCGGCCCCACCACGGCCATGCCTGGCCCGATATTGAACTTGTCCATCTTGCAAACCTCTGTCAGATCGCTACCTGCGATCGTGCGGGAAACTACTCGCCCAGTCTTGAGAAAGCTTTAATCCGCTTGGTTAATTATTGGTTAACTCAGCCTGGTCCCCAGCACCGCCCAGGCGCCGGGGCGTTCATCCGCTGTTAACCCCATGCACCTATGGTGGCGGCAGTTTCGGCAGGAAGCCCCGCTTGGGTGCCCGCCAGCGATCCACGAAGGATTGGGATCATGTCGATCGGCGACCGCAGGAAACATCTTCATAACGCCAACGTCAGCGGCAGCACCGAAGCCAAGGCGCTGATGGAAGCCGCGCGGCGCCTGAACGACGCGCGCGAGAACGTGGCGCAGGACGTCGAGGCCTATCGCACCGCGTTGCGCCTGAACTGGCGGCTGTGGACCATCATCCAGTGCGACGTGGCCTCGGCCGAGAACGCGCTGCCCGACGAGCTGAAAGCCAATATCGTCAGCCTCAGCATCTTCGTCGACCGCCAAACGCTCGACGCGTTGAGCGAGCCGGCGGCCAGCAAGCTGGGTACCCTGATCGACATCAACCGCAATGTCGCCGCCGGCCTGTCGGCCCGGCGCGAATCGCCTGTCATGCCGCCGGCCGAAGCCGCCTGACCCGGTTCCAATTCAGGATTTTCGCGGCTTTTAGGGGCGTCCGACAGGACGCCCCAAGCGTTTCCGCGGGGTTCCGTAGATTTTGCCTAACTGACTGAAAAACCTACGAAAAAACCGTGTTTTCGGCGGCCTTGATCGGACCAAACCGCCTACCTATACTCCGCGCCCTTCGATCCGGGGGCACTAAAAAAACGGGGTCAAGATGGCGCGGGTGACGCTACCTTCCAATTATCGGCCGAGCGAAGACGAGCCGTTCATGAATCCGCAGCAGCGCGAATATTTCCGCGCCAAGCTGCTGCAATGGCGCGAGGAGCTGCTGAAGGAATCGAGCGAAACGCTGCAGCACATGCAGGAAGAAAGCCTGCACGAAGCCGACATGACCGACCGCGCCACGCTCGAGACCGACCGCTTCACCGAGCTGAGAACCCGCGACCGCGAGCGCAAGCTGATCTCGAAGATCGACGCCGCCATGCGCCGGATCGAGGAAGGCACCTACGGGTATTGCGAGGAGACCGGCGAGCCGATCGGCGTGCGCCGGCTCGACGCGCGCCCCATCGCCACGCTCAGCGTCGAGGCGCAGGAGCGCCATGAACGCATGGAGCGCACCCACCGCGACGAGTAGGTCCGGGCCTCAGCGCCAGCCAAGCCTGACGGCCAGATTTTCCACGATTACCGTGTGCCACAGGCGCAAAAGCATCAGCGCCGGCGCGTCCGCGCCCAGGCGCTGGGCGAATTCCTCGCCGTTCGTGGCCATGGCCCAGTCGTTTTCCACCAGATAGGCCCGCGCCCGGCCGTTCGCGCCTAGGCTGACGCCGGGAAAGCTCGAAGCGGCGCGTTTGAGGGCGGCGAGAACGCGGCGTCTTCCAATCCGCCGAGGGGGTGGCGATCGAGGCCGCGGAGATTGATGAACAGCATCGCGTCGCCGCAGCCCGTGCCGCAGCCATAGCGGCAGGCTCAGGATCCGGCCCATTCCGCCCCCACCTCCGGGTCCGGCTCGCCCGGCAAGCATTGATCGCGTAGGCGGGCGAAGCGTCCGTCCGGCAAAAGGCGCCCGAGCGCCCATACCGCCATCGCGCGAACCAGGGGCGACGGGTCGGTCAGGTGGCGCTCGGCGGCGGGCGCCAGCGCCGGGTCTTTGCTGTTGCCGATGGCGATCAGCACGTTGCGGACGAAACGGTCGCGTCCCGTGCGCTTGACCGGCGAGCCGGAGAATTTGCGGCGAAAACCGGCGTCGTCCAGTTGCGCCAGTTCGGCCAGCTTGGGCGATTTCAGATCGTCGCGCGGTTGCAAGGCGTTTTCGCGGCCAGCCCTGGCGAATTTGTTCCACGGGCAGGCGGCCAGGCAATCGTCGCAGCCATAGATGCGGTTGCCGATCAGCGGGCGCAAGCTGCGGTCGATATGCCCCTTATGCTCGATGGTCAGGTACGAGATGCAGCGCCGCGCATCGAGCACGTATGGTGCGGGGAACGCCGCGGTCGGGCAGGCGTCCAAACAGCGCCGGCATTCGCCGCAATGATCGTCCCCGGCCGCATCGGCTTCCAGATCGAGGGTCGTGAACAGCGCACCGAGGAACAGCCACGAGCCGTGCTCACGCGACAGCAGGTTGGTGTGCTTGCCCTGCCAACCGATCCCGGCTTGCCGCGCCAGCGGCTTTTCCATGACCGGCGCGGTGTCGACGAACAGTTTTATTCGGCCACCGAGATTCTTCTGCGTCCATTCCGCGAGCTTGCGCAGCTTGCTTTTCAGCACGTCGTGGTAGTCGTGTCCGCGCGCATAGACCGAGATGTTGCCGCGATCCGCCGGCAGTCCCGTCGGGTTTTCTTCCGGCGCGTAGCTGAGCCCCAGCATGACGACGGATTTCGCCTCGGGCCACAGCACGGCGGGATCGCCGCGCCGCTCGGCCTTGTCGCGCATCCAACCCATATCGCCGTGGTAGCCGCGTTGAAGGAAATCGCCGAGATGCGCGCGCGCTTCGCCGGCGATCTCGGCCCTGGCGAAGCCCACGGCCTGGAAGCCCAGCGCCAGGGCCCGCTCGCGGATCGCCGCGCGCTTGTCTATCGAGCGCTGCTGCCGCTCAGCCGCGGCCGCGATAGGGCGCGACATCCTGGGGCGGCAGCCAGAGACCATCCGGCGCCTTGCCTGACTGGTAGAAGACGTCGATCGGCATCCCGCCGCGCGGATACCAGTACCCGCCGATGCGCAGCCAGTCGGGCGCCAAAAGCCGTTCCAGCTTCTTGGCGATCCTCAGCGTCGTGTCCTCGTGGAACGCGCCGGTGTTGCGGTAGGACGCCAGATAGAATTTCAGCGATTTACTTTCGACGATCCATTTGCGCGGCACGTAGTCGATCACCAGATGCGCGAAGTCGGGCTGCCCGGTCACGGGGCACAGGCAGGTGAATTCCGGCGCGGTGAAGCGCACCAGATAGGCGCTGCGGGGATGCGGATTGGCCACGCGGTCGAGCGTGGCCCTGTCGGGCGAGGCGGGTATCGCCGAGGGCCTGCCCAACACGGAAAACCTGCTTGGACGCCTGTCAGCCATTGTCGTCGTCGGGCTCGTTTTCGCGTTGCGCCGCGCGGAATTCGGCGGCGAATTGGTTCACCGTACCCGCCTCGATCCCCTGGCGCAAACCCTTCATCAAGTCCTGGTAATAGGTCAGGTTGTGCCAGGTCAGCAGCATCGGTCCCAGCATTTCCTTGGCTTTGTCCAGATGATGCAGATAGGCGCGCGAGAAGCCGGTGCAGGCCGGGCACCGGCATTGCGGATCGAGCGGCCCGGGATCGGCGGCGTGGCGCGCGTTGCGGATATTGAGCGTGCCCGTGCGCGTGAAGGCCTGGGCGGTGCGGCCCGAGCGCGTGGGCATGACGCAATCGAACATGTCGATGCCGCGCAGCACCGAGTCAACGATCTCGTCCGGCCGCCCGACGCCCATCAGATAGCGCGGCTTGTCCTGGGGCAGATGCGGTTCGGTCGCCTCGATCGTCGTCAGCATCGACGCGGTGCCTTCGCCCACCGCCAGGCCGCCGATGGCGTAGCCCTCGAAGCCGATTTTCGTCAGCGCCGCGGCGGATTCGGCGCGCAGATCCCGGTCCACGCCGCCCTGCACGATGCCGAACAGCGCGTAACCCGGCCGCGGCTTGAACGCGGCGCGGCTGCGCTCGGCCCAGCGCATCGACAGGCGCATCGAGTCGCGCGTGGCTTGGGGCGAGGCGGGATAGGGCGTGCATTCGTCCAACGCCATGCCGATCGTGCTGTCCAGCAGATGCTGGATTTCCATCGCGCGTTCGGGCGTCAGCATGTGCCGCGCGCCGTCGATATGCGACTGGAAGGCGACGCCGTCTTCCGAAAGCTTGCGCAGTTTCGCCAGCGACATGACCTGGTACCCGCCGGAATCCGTCAGGATCGGCCCGGGCCAGTTCATGAACTTGCGCAAGCCGCCGAGCGCCGCCACGCGCTCCGCCGTGGGGCGCAGCATCAAGTGATAGGTGTTGCCCAGCACGATCTCGGTGCCGGTCGCGCGCACGCTGTCCGGCAGCATGGCCTTGACGGTGCCGGCCGTGCCCACGGGCATGAAGGCGGGCGTTTCCACCGGTCCGTGCGCGGTATGCATTCGCCCGCGCCGCGCCTTGCCATCCTGCTTTATGAGCTCGAAGCGGAAGCTCACGCCGCTCTCCGCAACAGGCAAGCATCGCCATAGGAATAGAAGCGATAGCCCCGCGCGATGGCATGGGTATAGGCGCGCTGCATCCATTTCAATCCGGCGAAGGCCGCGACCAGCATGAACAGGGTCGAGCGCGGCAGGTGGAAATTGGTCAGCAGCATGTCGACGGTCTTGAAGCGATAGCCCGGCGTGATGAACAGCGATGTCTCGCCGGCGAAAGGCCGCACCGTGCCGTCATCGGAAGCCGCGGTTTCCAACAGGCGCAGCGCCGTGGTGCCCACGGCCACCACGCGCCCGCCGGATCGGCGCGCGGCGTTGACGGCGGCGGCCGTTTCCGCGCCGATCTCGCCCCATTCCGCGTGCATCCGGTGATTTTTCGTGTCCTCTTCCGTCACGGGCAGGAACGTACCCGCGCCGACATGCAGCGTCACGCGCCGGAGGTTCGCCCCGCGCGCCTCGATGGCCGCGATCAGGGCAGGGGTGAAATGCAGCCCCGCCGTGGGCGCGGCCACCGCGCCGTCGCGCTCCGCGAACATGGTCTGGTAATCGGCGGCGTCGGCATCGCTCGAGCCGTCCGCGCGGCGGATATAGGGCGGCAGGGGCATGCGGCCGTGCTTCGCCAGCGCCCGCGCGAAATCGGCGCCGCTTTGCCGGAAGCGCAGGCGCACCTCGCCGCCGTTGCGCGATACGATCTCGGCGGCGAGCTCGCCGGCGAATTCCACGCGGTCGCCTGCCTTGAGGCGCTTGGCGGGCCTGGCGAAGGCAAGCCACTCGCTGTCGCCAAGGCGTTTGTGCAGCGTGGCTTCGATCTTCGCCGCGCCGCGCTTGCCGGTCAGGCGCGCGGGCAGCACGCGCGTGTCGTTCACCACCAGCACGTCGCCCGGTTCGATGAGCGCGGGCAGATCGCGCACGATGCGGTCCTCCAGGCGCTCGCCGTCCACCAGCAGCAGCCGCGCCGAATCGCGCGGGCGCGCGGGCGTCTGCGCGATCAGCTCCGGCGGCAGATGGAAATCGAACAGCGAGGTTTTCATTTTTGCGCCGCCGCCGATAGCCCGCGACGCTTACCAAACACGTCATGGCCGGGACGTTCCGAAGGAACGTGTCCCGGCCACCCATGTCGGGGTAGCGACGTGCCGCAGCGCGGGACGTGGATGGCCGGAACAAGTCCGGCCATGACGAAAATGGACTGTAGAAGCGTGATCAAATCCGCAACGCCTTGCCGAGCGATGCTTCGTTAGTTCGGCAGGTCGTTGATCACCCGCCTGGCGCGGGCCATCGATTCGCGCAGCACGATGGCGTTTTGGACGTTGAGCGGAATGCTGGACTTCTCCGCGCCGTCTTTCGCGGCCGGCGTCTGGGCGGCGGCGACCTCGGCCGAGCTCGGCACGGTCTGGATGGCGATCTGCGCTCCCAGCGCCTTTTCAAGCCGCGGCTTCAGCAGCTCGGCGACGATATGGGTGACGCTGCCCTGGCCCGAAGGCTCGACGATGGCGATCGTCTGCCCGGCGAGGGGCTGCTTGGGATTTTGTGCGTGGGCAGGCGCAACGAGCAGCGCCACTGCCAGGACGATTTTCCAGGCATTCCACATGCCCGTGATTATAGGGCTGCTGGCGGCGCGCGCCACAGCCCGATCAGTTGCCGGCGGCCCTGTTCAGCGCCTGATCCAGGTCGGCGATGATGTCCTTGGCGCTTTCCAGGCCGATGGAAAGCCGGATCACGTCGGGCCCGGCGCCGGCGGCGATCTGCTGCGCCTCGGTCAATTGCCGGTGCGTGGTCGAGGCGGGGTGGATGATGAGGCTTTTGCTGTCGCCGATATTGGCGAGGTGCGACAGCATGTTCACGCCCTCGACCATCCTGATGCCGGCCTGGTAGCCGCCCTTGAGGCCGAAGGTGAACACCGCGCCCGCACCCTTGGGCAAATATTTCTTCGCCAGCCTGTTGTACTTGTTCGCGGGCAGGCCGGCGTAATTGACCCAGGCCACCGCTTTGTGGCCGGTCAGGAATTCCGCGACCCTCGCGGCGTTGGCGCAATGCCGGTCCATGCGCAGCGCCAGGGTCTCGACGCCCAACAGCGTGATCCACGCGCCGAACGGCGACATGGTGGGGCCCAGGTCGCGCAAGCCCACGGCGTGGCAATGCATGGTGTAGGCGAGATCGCCGAAGGTCTCGAAGAACGTAAGGCCGTGATAGGCGGCGCAGGGCCCGGCCAGGTCGGGGAACTTTCCGGCCTTGGCCCAATCGAATTTGCCCGAGTCGATCACCGCGCCGCCGATCGTGGTGCCGGTGCCCGACAGGAACTTGGTGGTGGAATGCACCACGATGTCCGCGCCCCATTCCATCGGCCGCAGCAGATAGGGCGTGGCCAGCGTGTTGTCGACGATCAGCGGGCAGTTGGCGGCGTGCGCGATTTTCGCCATCGCCTCGATATCCACGACCACGCCGCCCGGATTCGCCAGGCATTCGGTGAACACGGCCTTGGTTTTTTCGTCGACCGCGCGCCTGACCGCGTCCATGTCGTCGGGGTCGACGAACTTCACGGTCCAGCCGAATTTCTTGAAGGTCTGGCCGAACTGCGTGATCGAGCCGCCGTAAAGCTTGTTCGAGGCGACGAACTCGTCACCCGTGGACAGCAGCGGGAACAGCGCCAGCACCTGCGCGGAATGGCCCGAGGCGCAGCCCGTGGCGCCGCGCCCGCCCTCGAGCGCGGCCAGCCGCTCCTCCAGCACCGCGACCGTGGGGTTCATGATGCGCGAATACATGAAGCCCGTGGTCTGCAGGTTGAACAGCGAGGCGGCGTGGTCGACATCGTCGAACACGAAGGACGTGGTCGCGTAGATGGGCGTGGCACGCGCGCCGGTGGCGGGGTCGGGCTGCGCGCCGGCATGGATCGCCAGGGTCTCGAAGTCGGGTTTGCTGTCGGTCATCGGTGTTTTCCTTTATCGGACGCGGCCGCATCCCTTCGACAAGCCTAGGGATGAGGCCGAAAGATAAGTCCTCATGCTGAGCCTGTCGAAGCATGAGGGCCATCGGCCTCAAATGCGCCGGCGCTTGCTGGTGATGATGCCCGAGTTGAAGCCGTGCCAGCCTAGCTCGGCGTTCAGCCGCGCGTATTCGATCTTGGGGCAGCGATTCATGACGACTTCGAGTCCGGCGGCCTCGGCGCGCGCAGCCGCCGCGTCGTTGCGCACGCCCAATTGCATCCACAGCACTTTGGCGCCGATGGCGATGGCGTCGTCGGCGATCGGGCCGGCGACCGCGGACGCGCGGAACACGTCCACCATGTCGACCTTGTCCGGGATGTCCTTCAGGCTGGCATGGACTTTCTCGCCCAGGACTTCCTGGCCGGCGGCGACGGGATTGACCGGGATCACGCGGAAGCCCTTGCCCTGCAGGTATTTCATCGCGAAATAGCTGGGCCGGTTCCAGTTCGGGCTGGCGCCGACCATCGCGATCACGCGCACCTTCTTTAGGATCGCGCGCACATAGTCGTCGTCGTAGCTGTCGTGGTTCATCCGGTCGCTCAGCGTCCTTTCCATTCCGGCTCGGGCTTTTTTTCCAGGAAGGCGTCGATGCCGGCCTCGGCGTCCAGGGCTAGCATGTTCTCGGCCATCGCGCGGCTGACCTGGTCGTAGGCCTGCTCGATGCCCATCTCGAGCTGGCGATAGAAATTCTCCTTGCCGATCTTCACGGTCAGCGGCGATTTCGAGGCGACGCGCCGCGCCAGCGCGGCCGTCTCCGCGTCGAGCCTCGCGGGCGCGACCGCGCGGTTGATGAGGCCGATGCGCAGCGCCTCGCGGGCCGTGACCGGCTCGCCGGTCAGCAGCATTTCCATCGCGGGCTTGCGCCCCACGGCGCGCGACAGCGCCACGGCGGGGGTCGAGCAGAACAAGCCGATATTCACGCCGGGCGTGGCGAAGCGCGCCTTGGTGGACGCAACCGCCAGGTCGCAGGTCGCGACCAGCTGGCAGCCCGCGGCGGTCGCGGTGCCTTGCACCTTGGCGATCACCGGCTTGGGCAACCTCAGGATCGACAGCATCATCGCGCTGCATTGCCGGAACAGCGCTTCCAGCGCCTGCCTGCCCGGCATGGCGCGCATCTCGCGCAGATCGTGCCCGGCGCAATAGACGGGGCCGTTGGCCGCCAGCACCACGGCCTTGACCGCGCGGTCCCGGGCGATCGAGTCGAGCGCGCCCTGGATCGCCGCCATCAACCCGCCGGACAGCGCGTTGCGCTGCTTCGGCCGGTTCATGGTCAGCGTGGCGACGCCGCCCGAATCGTGCCGCAGCAGCACGTCTTTTTCCTGGCTCATATCAGGATATTCGCCGCGCGCGCTCGGCAATGCAAGAAGTGGAACACCAAGGCGCCAAGGGAATTCTTGCGCGGCCCTGGGCCGCGCATTTCGGCCAACTTGGTGTCTTGGTGACTTGGTGGTTCCTTCGCTTTGAGGTTCGCGGGCGAATCGGGCTATGAAAGCGGGCAGGGAAGAGCGTGACATGCAGCAGAAGACCGAGGAAAGCCGCATCAGCATCGCCGAGTTCAACGCGATCACCGCCTCGGCGCTGCCGCTGGCGCATGCGCTGGGCCTGCGCGTGGAAAAGATGACGGCCGGGCACGTCACCGCGCGCCTGCCCTATGACAAGCAGCATTTGCGGCCCGGCGGCACCATCGCCGGCCCGTCGATGATGGGCCTGGCAGATTACGCGATGTACGCTGTTGTGCTCAGCATGGTCGGCCGCGCGCGCGCCGAGGCCGTGACCGTGAACCTCAACATCAATTTCCTGAGCCGCCCCGAGCCGCGCGACATCCTGGCCGAGGGCCGCATCGTGAAGCTGGGCAAGCGCCTGGCCTTCGGCGAAGTGACGCTCTACAGCGAAGGGAAACCCGATCCGGTCGCGCACGTCACCGCGAGTTACTCGATACCGCAGGAGAAGTGACGCCACGTCTTATTAGTGGCGTCATGGCCCGACTTGTTCGGGCCATCCACGTCGTCACGTGCCTCGATGTCCCCAGGGGAGTACGGCCAACCTTCCGCGCCCGCCCGTTTGTCGGTTGGCGCTGCCTCGACGTGGATGGCCGTGACAAGCACGGCCATGACAACCCTGAATTACTTATCTCCCCTCGCCAGCCTCGCTATTCCCTTCGCATCCGCGCGATAGGGCAGCCAGTCCTTCATGTGGTTGATGCCCAGGCGGTGATAGAACGCGCGCGTCGGGTTCCAGTGCAGCACCCATAGGTCGAGCCGCCCGCAGCCGCGTTTCTTGGCGATGCGGGCGCAACTAGCCATCAGCTTGCGCCCGATCCCGTGGCCGCGCGCCCATTCGTGGACGAACAGGTCCTCGAGATAGAGCCCGGGCTTGCCGGTCCAGGTGGAGAAATTGTGGAAGAAGAGGGCGAAGCCCGCGGGCCGCCCGTCGAGCTCGGCGATGATCGCCTCGAACACCTTCTTCTTGCCGCTACCGTGCCGGCGCAGATCGGCCGCCCTGGCCTTCACCGCGTACGGCGCTTTCTCGTAAAGCGCCAGCGCCTTCACCAGGTCGAGCAGGGTTTGCGCGTCGTCCTTTCCCGGTTTGCCGAGCTTGGCGTTGCGGAGGGTTATGCGCGGCATGTTGAATTCCCTGAGTTTTGTTGTGGTATTATTTTACCGTTTCAGAAAAGCCAGGCGGTATGCGGCTTTCGCGTTGACATCGTGCGGTCCCTCTGCATACTGCGCCGCCTTTCGGGGAGGGCGACCCCGTATTTCAGGACCGTTTGGAAGTAGCCGATGAAAACCTACGTGATGAAGGCCGCCGAGGTCGAGAAGAAGTGGGTGCTGATCGACGCCGACGGCGTCGTTCTGGGGCGCCTGGCCGCCGAGGTGGCGAAAATCCTGCGCGGCAAGCACCGCCCGAGCTTCACGCCGCATGTGGATTGCGGCGACAACGTGATCGTGATCAACGCCGAGAAGGTGCGCGTGACCGGCCGCAAGCTGGACCTGCACATGTTCACCTGGCACACCGAGCATCACGGCGGCTTGAAGACTCGCACGCTGGGCAAGACGCTCGGCGGAAAATTCCCCGAGCGCGCGATCGAAAAAGCGGTGCAGCGCATGATGCCGCGCGGGCCCTTGGGCCGCGAGCAGATGCGCAACATGCGCGTCTATGCCGGGGCCAAGCACCCGCACGAGGCGCAGACGCCCGCGACGGTCGATATCGCCGGGCGCAACCCGAAGAACAAGAGGGGCGACAACTGACCATGGCCGCGAACGAACCGACGCAAGCCCAACCGCAACCCCAGGGCCTCGAGGCGCTGAAGGCGCTGGGCACGGCGACACCGGCGGCGCAGCTGGTCGCGGTGATCCGCGAGCGCAAGGTCGACAAGTTCAACCGCGCCTACGCCACCGGCAAGCGCAAGAACGCCGTGGCGCGGGTGTGGATCAAGCCGGGCAAGGGCAAGATCACGGTCAATGGGCGCGACTGGAACGTGTATTTCGCCCGGCCCGTGCTGCGCATGCTGATCAGCCAGCCCTTCCTGGCCACGCAGCGCGAGCAGCTGTTCGACGTGGTCGTCAACGTCAACGGCGGCGGGTTGTCGGGCCAGGCGGGCGCCGTGCGCCACGGTATCTCCAAGGCGCTCACCTATTTCGAGCCGGAGCTCAGGCCGGTGCTGAAGCAGGGCGGGTTCCTAACGCGCGACGCGCGCGTGGTCGAGCGCAAGAAATACGGCCGCATGAAGGCGCGCCGCAGCTTCCAGTTCTCGAAGCGCTAAAGTTTTCGCCGATAAAGACGGGCGGACGGGGCCGGAAACGGCCCCGTTTCGTTTTGAGCGGCCGTCACGCCGCGGGGCGTCGGCGATGCACCTGTTGGGCGATCTCGCGGCCATGCGACGCTTCAAGCGCCCCCAGATCGTGCTGGGTCTGCATGTCCAGCCAAAACCGCGCGCCATTGCCGAAGTAAAACCCGAGACGCAATGCGGTATCCGGCGTTATTCCGCGTTTGCCGTTGAGGATATCCACGATCCGACCGGAAGGAACCCCAAGCGCGATCGCCAAACGGTTGGCGCTAAGCTTGCGCGCGGCCAATTCGCGTTTCAGCAGCCGTCCGGGATGCGTCGGTACGCGCATAGCCTATTCGTTGCAGCGATCCACAATGTTCCACTATCGGGCAGTTCATAATTTGACGCAACTGGCCTTGGCATTGAAGATTTAGTAAACCACCAAGGCACCAAAAGAATGCAGGCGTGGCTGCGGGCCGCGCGGAGTTTTCGACTTGGTGTCTTTGTGCCTTAGTGGTTCATCTTCCTGTAGAGCCAAACAACTACGTGGCGGTGGCGTTCGCGCCACCGCGCCGCTACTCTGCCGCCCGCATGCCAAGTGCAGACCAGGACATCGTCGCCGCCGCGCTTAAACTCTACCAGCAGGGCGAGCTGGAAAAGGCCGCCCGGCAATGCGAGGACGTGTTGGCGCGCGACCCCAAAAATCTCGGCGCGTTGCAGGTGCTGGCCGCCGTGCGCATGGCCGAGGGCAAGGCCGAGGAAGCCGTCACGCTGATCAAACGCGCGATCGAGGCGGCGCCCCAGGCGCCGGGCAGCCACAACAATCTGGGCGCGATGCTGCTGAAGCAGGGCAGGCGCGACGAGGCGCTGCAAAGCTTTGACCGTGCCGTCGCGCTGAAGCCCGATTTCGCCGAGGCGCTGAACGGGCGCGGCAACGCGCTGCGCGAGCTGGGACGCGCGGAAGAGGCGGTGGCGAGCTACGACAAGGCCATCGCCGCGCGGCCCGGCTATGTCAACGCGCTCGCCAATCGCGGCGACGCGCTCGGCGATCTCAAGCGCCACGCAGAATCGCTGGCGTGCTACGACAAGGTCCTGGCGGCGGCTCCCGACTATGCCGAGGCGCATTGCTGCCGAGGCAACGCGCTCTACGCGCTCAACCGTCTCGGCGAGGCGGTCGTGGCGTTTGAGCGCGCGCTGAAGCTCAAGCCCGACCATGCCGGGGCGCTGGCCGGCATGGCCACGGCGTATGCCGATCAGGGCAGGCGCGCGGACGCTTTGGACTGCTATCGAAAGGCGCTGGCCCTGCAGCCCAATCTCGCCGAGGCGCGCTGGCGCGCCTGCATGCACACGATCCCGATCATGGCCGGGACCGGCGAGGATTTCCCGTCATGGCCGACGGAATTCTCGCGCGCGCTGACGGAACTGGAGTCGTGGCTCGCCGCCAACCGCGACGACGACCGCGAATTGGTCGGCAAGGCGCAGCCCTTCTATCTGGCGTATCAGGAGCGCAACAACCGCGATCTGCTGGCGCGCTATGGCGCGCTTTCAGCCGGGCTGATGCGGCAATGGGGCGAGAAGCGCGGCCTGCCCAAGCCCGCGGTCAAATCCGTCGGCAAGCTCAGGGTCGGCGTGGCGTCGGCGTATTTCCTCGACCATTCGGTGTGGAACGCCATCGTCAAGGGCTGGTTCCAGCATTTGAATCGGGAAAAAATCGAACTGCACGGATTCCATCTGAGCCCGCGTTTCGATTTCGAGACGGCCTGGGCCAAGACCAAGGCCATATCCCTGGCCGAAGGGGTGAGAACGACCGGGCAATGGGCCGAGGCGATCGCGGCGGCACGGCTGGATGCGCTGATCTATCCCGAAATCGGCATGGACCCGATGGTGGCGCGGCTCGCTGGTCTGCGCCTGGCCCGGGTCCAGGCGGCGTGCTGGGGGCACCCCGAGACGACGGGCCTGCCGACCATCGACTATTACATTTCCGCCGCCGGGCTGGAGCCGCCGGATGCGCAGGCGAACTACACCGAGAAACTCGTCGCCCTGCCGCGCCTGGGCTGCTGCTATTCCACCCTGGCGGCCAAGGGCGCCGAGCCGGACCTGGCCGCGTTGGGCATCGCCGGCGACGCGCCGATGCTGCTATGCCCGGGGATGCCGTTCAAATACGCGCCGCGCAACGACGGCGTGTTCGTTGCGATCGCGCGCAAGCTCGGCAAATGCCAATTCGTTTTCTTCGTCGACCCGAAGCGGCGCGAATTGTCGGAAAAACTGCGCTTGCGGCTTGCGCATGTCTTCAAGCAGGCCGGGATGGACTTCGCGCGCTATGGCGTGTTCGCGCCGTGGCAGAACCGCGCGGCGTTCCATGGTTTGATGCAGCGCGCCGACGTGTTTCTCGACACGATCGGATTTTCCGGCTTCAACACCGCCGCTCAGGCGCTGGAATGCGGCTTGCCGGTCGTAACGCAAGAGGGCCGATTCATGCGCGGGCGCTTCGCCAGCGGGATTTTGCGCCATATCGGAATCCCCGAGTTGATCGCGGCCGACGACGAGGCCTACGCGGCGTTTGCCGTCAGGCTGGCGTCGGAATCCGAATATCGCGCCGCCATGAAAAGCCGCATCGCCCTATCGCGCGGCAAGATGTTCGACGACGTGGGCGCGGTGCGGGCGCTGGAGGATTTCCTGGTCGAGGCGTGCGGCCGCGCGTGAGCTCAAGCGGCCTGCGCCGGGGTATGCACGCTGGCCGACGCCTCGCCCACAGCACCCCCGCGTTCCTGCTTGGGCGAGCGTAGATAGGCCTGGCGGTAGCATTTCGAGAAATGCGAGGCCGAGACGAAGCCGCAGGCCAGCGCCACGTCGATGATCGACAGCGTGGATTGCAGCAACAGCAGCCGCGCGCGCTGCAGGCGCAGCTCCAGATAGTGCCGTGCGGGCGCTTTACGCAGGTAGCGGCGGAACAGGCGCTCCAATTGCCGACGCGACAGCCCCACGCGCCGCGCCAGCTCGTCCTGGCTCAAGGGCGATTCCAGATTGGCTTCCATCAGCCCGATGGCGGCCACCAGCTTGGGATGGTTCACGCGCAGGCGCGCGGACAACGGCATGCGCTGCGCGTCGTTTTCGTCGCGGATGCGCTCCAATATGCATTGCTCGCTGACGGCGGTGGCGAGCGCGGCGCCGTGCCGCCGGCCGATCAGGTACAGCATCATGTCGATCGCCGCCGTGCCGCCGCAGCAGGTGAAGCGGTTGCGGTCGATCTCGAACAGATCGGTCGAGACCTCGATGTCGGGGAACGCCTCGGTGAAGCTGTCGAGATTCTCCCAGTGGATGGTGCAGCGATGCCCGTCCAGAAGCCCGGCGCGCGCCAGAACATGGCTGCCCGTGCACACCGCGCCGATATCCACGCCCTGGCGTTCGATCCGGCGCAGCGCGGCGAAGGTCGCCTTGTCGTTGAACAGCTGCACATCGATGCCCGCGCACACGATCACGGCGTCCGGGCGCATCGCGTCGGCCGCGTCGGCGATCGAAGCGTCGGGCATCAGCAGGATGCCGTTGGAGGCGCGGATCGGTTTGCCGTCGATGGTGGTCAGGAACCAGCGATACAGCTCCTTGCCGCTCATGCGGTTGGCCATGCGCAGGGGCTCGATGGTCGCGGTGAAGGCCATCATCGAGAAATGCGGCACCAGCAAAAAGCCGATGGTCTCGGGACGGGCGGGGGCGGCGGGACCGTTCAACATGGCCCCATCATACCCATGTCGCAAACAGAACAGAAGGGGGTATCGAGCCTTACCGCCCCAACGCCATGGTTCCGGGCAGCCAGAGCGCGATGGCGGGAAACACGATGATGACGCCCATGCCCAGGAACATCAAAAGGATATACGGCACGGCGGCGCGGTCGACCTCGTACAGTGGCACCTTGGCGATGGTCTTGATGACGATCAGGTTGAGGCCCACGGGCGGCGAGATCAACGCCAGTTCCAGGTTGATGGTGAGCAGCACGCCGTACCATACCGGATCGATGCCCAAGTGCTTCAGCACCGGCAGGATCACCGGCGTCGTGATCAGGATGATCGAGATCGATTCCAGGATCAGCCCCAGGATGAAGATGATGATCATCATGGCGCCGACGAACGCGACGCGTCCCAGGCCGTAATCGATCACCAGCTTCACCAGCTCGTCGGGGATGCGCAGTTTCGTCAGCATGTGGCCGAACAAGCCTGCGCCGATGATGATCATGAACAGCATCGCCGTGGTGCGCGCCGTGTCCTTGGCGCCCCCCCACAGATCGCGCCAGCCGAACTGGCGGTAGATCGCCACCGCCACGATGGCGGCCCACAGCGCGCCGATGCCCGCGGCCTCGGTGGCGGTGAAGATGCCGAAATAGATCCCGCCCAGCACGAAAGGCGGCAGGGTCAGCGCCCAGAACGAGCGCTTCAGCGCCGCGCCCATTTCGCGCGCGCTGGCGCGCTTGGGCCTCAGCGCCGCCGTGCCGATGCGCTTCTCGCGCCGCCATTCGGTCCACATGCACCAGAGCGCGAAGATCGCCGCCAGCAGGATTCCGGGAAACACTCCGGCCATGAACAGCGCGCCGATCGAGGTGTCCGACACCACGCCGTAGAGGATCATGGGCGAGGACGGCGGGATCAGGATGCCGAGTGTGCCGCCTGCCGCCACCACGCCATAGGCGCCGCGCGGGTCGTAGCCCAGCTTCAGCATCTGCGGCAGCGCCACCGCGCCGATGGTCAGCGCCGTCGCGACCGACGATCCCGACACGGCGGCGAAAATCGCGCAGGCCGCCACGGTCGCCACGCCCAGGCCGCCGGGCAGATGGCGCAGGAAGGTGTGCGCCGCGCCGTACAGATCGTCCACCACCCGCCCGCGCACCATGAAATGCGCCATCAGCATGAACAGTGGAATCGCCACCAGCAGCGGCGCGTTGATGTGGTTGAAGACGAACTCGCCCAGCGTGCCGATGCCGCCTTCCTCCCACCACAGCACGCCGGCGGCGAACAGCAGCATGCCGGCGAACATCGGCATGCCGAGATAAAGAAAGCCGATCAGCAGCGCCAGCAGGACCAGGAAGCTCATTCGATGCCCCGGGTAATCCCGTCGCTTTCCTTGTCGGCTTCGGCCAGAAACGGATCGCGCCCCGCCGCGATCGCCACGAGCTGCGCCAGGGCCACGACCAGCATCAGCGCCGATCCCAGCGGCACCAGGGTCTGCACCGTCCACACGGCGACCGAGCCGAGCGTGTTGGAGCGCAAGTCGAGCATGCGCGAGAACTGCACCATCTCGACGCCCTGCCAGGTCATCATCAGCGCGCAGGCCGCCACCATCGCCACGCCCAGCGCGACGAGCGCGCGGCGCAGGCGCGGGCCGGATTTTTCGATCAGCAGGTCGACGCCGATATTTTCGTTGCGGCGCTGCGCGTCGGCGACCGCCAGCATGACCACGGCCACGATCAGCCAGCCCGTGACCTCGTCGCCCCAGGTCAAGGGCGACCCAAAGAAATAGCGCATGGCGACCGAGTAACAGACCAGGAAAAAGCAGGCGAGCACGGCGAGCGCCGCCATGGCCACCGCCGCCTGCGCGCAGGCATCGGCAACCGCGAGTGCTATGCCGGCGGCGCGGGCCAACCCCGCCGCCGGCCGCGCCCGGCCGGGGCTCATATGCCCGGCGTCACAGCTTGTTGATCAGGTCGATCAGCTTCTGCCCGTCCTGGGGCGCCGACTTGATGAAGGCGTCGATCACCGGCTTCTGCATCGCCGCCAGCCACGCCTTCTGCTCGGCGGGCGTCTGCTCGTGGATCGTCATGTTCTTTTCGCGCAGCTGCTTCACCGCGTCGCCGGCCGTGGTCTCGGTCAGGCCGACGATGTGGTTCTCGGTCTTGGCGCCGGCGGCCAGCACCGCCTTTTGCTGCGCGGCCGGCAGCTTGGCGAACCACGCGGGATTCACGAACATGTGGAAATGCACGGAGAAATACGGGGTTACCGTGCCGTATTTCTGCACCTCGTAGTATTTGCGGCTGTAGGCGGCCGACAGATCGGTCAGGCCCGCGTCGATCAGCCCGGATTGCAGCGCGTTGTACACGTCGGCGCCCGAGATCGGCGTCGGCGCGGCGCCGACCGCCACCAGCCCGGCGTCGGCGATGGCGTTGAGGCCCCGGATCTTCACGCCCTTGAAATCGTCGAGCGCCACCAGCGGCTTTTTCTGCGAGGTGAAGATCGATAT
>JAHFPH010000122.1 GCA_023266845.1 Rhodospirillaceae bacterium | reverse complement strand
TGTATCGAGGAGGAATTCTCGGCCACCACCGGCACTTTCAGGAACACCTTGCCTTCCTGGAACTGCCGATTGCCGAACACCTCGCGCAGCATCGGCATCGCCGAAGCGATGCCGCCCGGCAGATTTTGCGCGCGCGCCGCCGGGGCGCCGAGACCCGCCGCCGCTAGGGCGGCGCCGGCGGCCAACAACCCGCGACGGGTTATGCGCGCGGTTCTTTGCGCCATCCCTCGGCTCACGCCGTCTTCAGGTCCTGGTTCTTCAGCGGCAGCGAGCGAATGCGCTTGCCGGTGGCCGCGAAAATCGCGTTCGCCACCGCCGCCATCAGCGGCGCCAGCGACGGCTCGCCCACCCCGCCCCACCACTCGCCCTGGGTCAGGCTCAGGTAGCTTTCCACCTTGGGCATCTGGTCGAACATCAGCACCGGGTAGTTGTCGAAGTTGGACTGCTCGACCCGCCCGTCCTTGATCGTGATCTCGCCGTGCATCATGGCGGTCAGCGCGTAGACCACGCCCGATTCGTTCTGCGCGGCGATGTTGTCGGGATGCACGGCATGGCCGCTATCCAACACCACGACCACGCGGTCGACCTTGAGCCTGCCGCGCGCATCGACCGTCACCTCGGCGACGTGGCAGGTGATGCTGCCGAAACAGGCGTTGATGGCGATGCCGCGTCCGCTACCCTTGGGCAGGGGCTTGCCCCAGTCGCCCTTCTCGGCCGCCATGTTGAGGCAGTTGGTCCATGACTTGTTGTGCGCCAGCAGGCCGCGGCGGAACTCCACCGGGTCCTTGCCGGCGGCATGCGCCACCTCGTCGATGAACGACTCGGTGATGAACGCGTTCTGCGAGCTGCCGACGGACCGCCAGAAGCCGACCGGCACATGCGAGTTGCGCATGACGAAGTCGAACTTGCAGTTGTCCATCTTGTAGGCCTGGTTGTGCGTGCCGTCGACCGACGACGCATCCACGCCGTCCTTGACCAAATGCGGCAGCAGATAGGCGAAGATCGACTGGCCGCAAACCTTGTGCGCGTAAGCCATAAGGTTGCCTTGCGCGTCGAGCCCCGCCTGCAACCGGCCCATGCTGATCGGCCGGTAGAAGCCGTGCTGGATGTCTTCCTCGCGCGACCAGATCAGCTTCACCGGCTTGCCCACCTGCTTGGCGATGCCGACGGCTTGCGTTACGTAATCCTGGCGCCCGCGCCGGCCGAATCCGCCGCCGAGATACATCAGGTTCACTTTCACCTTGTCCGGCGGCACGCCGGCGGCTTCGGCCGCCGCGGCCAACGCGCCCTCGGCGTTCTGGGTCGAGACCCATACCTCCACGCCGCCGGCGGTGACGCTGGCGGTGCAGTTCATCGGCTCCATGCAGGCATGGTCGAGGAACGGCGCGAAATACTCCGCCTCGACTTTTTTCGCCGCCTTGGCGTAGGCGCCATCGAAATCGCCGTCGTGGCGCACCTTGACGCCGGGCTCGTTCAAGCCGGCTTTCAGGCGCTCGATGATTGCGGCCTGGCTGACCTTGCCGTTTTCGCCTTCGTCCCAGACGATCGGCAGCGCGTCCATCGCGGTCTTGGCCTGCCAGTAGCGCTCGGCCACCACCGCCACCGCGCCGTCGCCCGGCAGCTTCACCACGGCCTGCACGCCCGGCATCGACTTGACCTTGGCCTCGTCGTAGCTCTGCACCTTGCCGCCGAACACGGGCGATTGCTTGATCGAGGCATGCACCATGCCCGGCACTTTCACGTCCATGCCGAAGACGGCGCTGCCGTCGACCTTGGCCGGCACGTCGAAGCGCGGCGGCGACTGGCCGGCGATGTTCCAGACCGCGTCGGCCCGGAACGGCACGTCGGCCGGCGGCGCGATCTTGGCCGCGGCGTCGGCCAGCGCGCCATAGGTCGCCTTGCGGCCCGAGGCGACATGCGTCACCACGCCTTTTTCGGCCCGGCAGTCCGCCGGCGGCACGCCCCAGCCCAGCGCCGCAGCCCGGATCAGCATTTCGCGCGCGGTAGCGCCCGCCTTGCGCAGATAGACGTGCGAGCCGCGGATCGCCTGGCTGCCGCCGGTGGAGAAGCTGACATAGACCTTGTTCTCGCGGATATGCCGCATGACCGAGGCGAATTCCATGCGAACCTTCGACCAGTCGCATTGCAGCTCCTCGGCCACGAGCTGCGGGATCGCGGTGGACGAGCCCTGGCCCATTTCCGAGCGGTGCACGCGGATGGTCACCGTGTCGTCCTTGCCGATCACGATCCAGGCGTTCATCTCGCCGGCCATGGGCGCCAGGCCGGCCGACACTTGCGCGTTGGCCGCGCCAATGCCCGGGAGATGGAAGCCGAGCGCGAGGCCGCCGCCGGTGGCGGCGCTGCCGGCCACGAATTCGCGGCGGGTGACGGAGGCGAGCTTGTTCATGGTTGTCATGGTGCGTCCCTCCCCCTTCAAGCCTTGATGCCGGCGGCGCGGTAGATCGCCTTGCGGACGCGTTGATAGGTGCCGCAGCGGCAGATATTGGTCATCGCCGCTTCGATCTGCGCGTCGGTCGGCTTCGGCGCGGTCTGCAGCAACGCCACCGCCGCCATGATCTGCCCGGACTGGCAGTAGCCGCATTGCGGCACCTGCTCGGCGATCCAGGCCTCTTGCACCTTGTGGCTCTTGTCGTTGGACAGGCCCTCGATGGTGACAACCGCGCCGTTGCCCACGGCGGCCAGTTTCGTGACGCAAGCGCGCACCGGCTGGCCGTTGATGTGCACGGTGCAGGCGCCGCACTGCGCGATGCCGCAGCCGTATTTTGTGCCGGTGAGGCCCAGATTGTCGCGCAATACCCACAACAGCGGCGTGTCGGGCGCGGCGTCCACCTGATGCAGCTTGCCGTTGACCTTGAGATCGATCATCGATTCTCTCCCCGCGTCCTTCCGTGAACTCAGGACGCAACACCCCTGATGCCTTGCGGCTTCTTGCTTGGGCCAAATACTAACTGGATTCCGCTACGACGGCGAGAACGCACCCAGCCGTAGCCGGTTCACATCAGCGCGACTGAAAACCAGGCACCGGAACCGGGCTCAGGGCGGCGGCCTACCAGGGCACGTCGGGCAGGCTTACCAAAGCGTTGCGCAACGACGTGGACCAGCCCTGGCGGATTTCACGAAAATACTTGTCGTCCTCGTCGATGGTGCGGCGCAGCTCGACCTTCAGCGCGTCGGTGCGGTAGATCAACAGGTCGAGCGGCATGCCGACGCTTAAGTTCGAGCGCAGGGTCGAATCCATCGAGATCAGCGCCAGCTTGGCGGCGCGGCGCAGATCGGTATCGAAGCCCAGCGCGCGGTCGAGAATCGGCTTGCCGTATTTGTGCTCGCCGATCTGGAAAAACGGCGTCAACTCGGACGCATGGATGAAATTGCCGGCGGAATAGACCTGAAACAGCCGGCAGCGCCTGCCCTTGATCTGCCCGCCCAACAGAAAGCTGACATTGAACAGCCCCGGATCCTTCGCCTCGAGCTCCCCGCCCACCTCGCTGTAGACGGCGCGCACCGCCTTGCCCACCATTTGCGCGGCGGCGAACATGCTGGGCACCTTGACGATGGTGTCGCCCGACTCGCCCATGCCCTCGTCCAGCATGGTGGTGACCGCCTGGGTGATGGCCAGGTTGCCGGAGGACATGAGCGCGATCACGCGCTCGCCCGGCTTTTCCCACAAGGTCATCTTGCGGAAGGTGGCGATGTTGTCGACGCCCGCGTTGGTGCGCGAATCGGACAGCATCACCAAGCCGTCCTTGAGCAGCATTCCCACGCAATACGTCATCGCGATCCGAAGTCCCTTAAACCCGCCATCCGGCGATCACATAGCATTAAACGCGGCGCGGATCAGCCACTACAACGCGCGCACCTGCACCTCGACCCGCATTTCGGCCGCCCCCCCGCCGAAGCGCCGCCCGGCCACCGGGGCGGCCTCGCCGTAATCCAGCCCGATCGCGAGCTTCAGGTGCTCGCCCGTCGGGCAGATGCCGTTGGCCGGATCGAAACCCGCCCAGCCGAGATCGGGGATGAAAGCCTCGGCCCAGGCGTGGCTGGCCGGGCCCAGCAGCTCGTCGTGCACCCGCAAATAGCCGCTGACATAGCGCGCGGGAATGCCAACCGCCCGGCAGCAGGCGGTGAACAGATGCGCATGGTCCTGGCACACGCCGGTGCCGCGCTTCAGCGCCTCGGCGGCGCCGACCTCGACGTCGGTGGCGCCGACGCGATATTCGACCCGCTTCTTGATGCGCAGCATCAGCTCGTGCAGCACAGCGACGCGCTCGCCGGGGACCGAGCCATGCGGCTTCAGGTCCGCGACGAAAGCTTCGATATCCGCGTCGTAACGCGCAAGCCCGTGGTTGCGCAGCCAATAGAGTGGCGGCAGCGCCTCGGGGTCGTTGTGGCTTAGATACGCGGACTGCCCCTGCATCCATTCGAACGTGCCCTTCGCCAGTATCTCGACCTCCTGGTGCGTCTCGGTGACGGAGAAGGCGCGCACCGTGTTGCCGTAGCCGTCGACCCAGTCGCGCGGTCGCCCGGGCGTGCGGATCTCCCAATGCAGGATGCGCTGGTCGAGTCCCGGCACGGGCATCAACCGGCACTGATGCAGCGACATGCTGGACGGTCCGGCGAAGCGGAAATGGGTGAGATGCTGCACTTCGATGCGCATGGTTCGCCGCTCAATCCATCAGGAACTGACGGCCGATCTCGGCCGACAGTTTCGCGTTGCGCTGGATGAAATCGGTCAGAAATTCGTGCAAGCCATCCTGGAAGATCGAATCGATGCGGGCATAGCGCAGCCGCGAATGCAGCTTGCCGGCAAGACGGTTGGCCTCGCCGCGCGCCCCATACAGCTCGGCCAACTGGTTCAGGTTGTCGTCGATCTGCAAAAGGCAGAAGCGCAAGGATCGCGGCAAATCGTGGCGCAGGATCATGAGCTCCGCGACGCGCCACGGCTCGATCTTGCTGCTATAGACGCGCCGGTAGGTGCGATAGGCGCCGATGCAGCTCAGCACCTCGGCCCATTGGTAATAGTCCAGGCTGCCGCCGACGCGCTCGCCCGACGGCAAAAGTATATGGTACTTCACGTCCAGGATGCGCGCGGTGTTGTCGGCCCGCTCGATATAGGCGCCGAGCATCACGAAGTTGAACGCGTCGTCGCGCAGCAGCGTGGAATAACCCGCGCCGGTCACCATCACCGCCTGCTTCTTGATCCAGTCGATCAGCGCGCGATAGTCGAAGCCATGCGCCGGCCCCACGGTCATGCCGCGCAGCTCCAGCCAGGTTGCGTTGAGGCTTTCCCACACATCGGTGGTTAGATTGTTGCGCTCGTCGCGCGCGTTGTTGCGCGCGACGCGCATGCAGTTCAGCACGCTGGAGGGATTGGCCGAATCCAGGGTCATGAAATGCAGCAGATCGTCCATCGTGGGCTTGGCGTGGCGCTGGGCAAAGGCATCGCCCAGTCCATAGATCGACGGCACCGAGCGCCATTCGCGGTCCGAGCCCGACAGCAGCGCCATGCGGTTGGTCGCCTCAAGCATGCGCGCGGTGTTCTCGGCGCGCTGGATATAGCGGGCCATCCAATAGAGATGCCGTGCGGTGCTGCTGAGCATTTAGGCCCCGAGCACCCAGGTATCCTTGGTGCCGCCGCCCTGGCTGGAATTGACCACCAGCGAGCCTTCCTTCAGCGCCACGCGGCACAAACCGCCCGGCATGACCACGGTTTCCCTGCCGGTCAAAACGAAGGGCCTTAGGTCCACATGGCGCGGCGCCACGCCGCTGTCGACCAGCGTGGGGCAGGTGCTGAGCGCAAGCGTGGGCTGGGCGATGTAGTGCTGCGGCCGCGATTTCAGCAGCGCGCGGAATTCCTCGATCTCGGCCTTGCTGGCGGTGGGGCCCACCAGCATGCCCTTGCCGCCCGAGCCGTGCGTCTCCTTCACCACCAGCTCGGGCAGATGGTCGAGCACGTATTTAAGGTCGTCCGGCTTGTCGCAGCACCAGGTCGGCACGTTCTTCAGGATCGGCTTTTCGCCGAGATAGAAGTCGATCATCTCGGGCACGTAGACATAGGTGGATTTGTCGTCGGCGATGCCGTTGCCCAGCGCGTTGACCACGTTCACCTGGGCCGAGCGCACCGCGCCTACCAAGCCGGGCACGCCCAGCATCGAATCGGCGCTGAAAGACAGCGGGTCCAGGAACGCGTCGTCGATGCGGCGATAGATCACGTCCACGCGCTGCGGCCCGCGCGGCGTGCGCATATAGATCCGGTTCTCGTCCACGAACAGGTCGCTGCCCTCGACCAGCTCGATGCCCATTTCGTCGGCCAGGAAGGCGTGCTCGAAATAGGCGCTGTTGAACTGGCCGGGCGTCAGCAGCACCACGCAGGGCTCGCGCGCGTCGTTGAACGACACGCTGCGCAGCGTGTTCAGCAGCTCCTCGGTGTAGCGGCCGACCGGCAGCACGGCGTGGCGCTGGAACAGGTCGGGGAACAGCCGCATCATCACCTCGCGGTTCTCCAGCATGTAGGAGACGCCCGAGGGCGTGCGCGCGTTGTCCTCCAGCACGTAGAACTCGTCCTCGCCCTCGCGCACCAGGTCGATGCCGGCGATATGCGCGTGCACCCGCCCCGGCAGATCGAGGCCCTGCGCCAGGCCGACGAACTGGTCGTTCAGCAAGACTTGCGCTTCGGGCACTTTGCCGGCGCGGCAGATCTCGCGGGTGTGGTAGGCGTCGTACAGGAACGCATTCAGCGCGCGCACGCGCTGGATCAGGCCGCGTTCCAGGAACTGCCATTCCTTCTGCGTCAGCACACGCGGGATAAGGTCGAAGGGGATGGTGGTTTCGTTCCCGTCCACCGCGCCATAGGCGCCAAAGGTGATGCCGTGGCGGCGATACAGCGCCTCGGCCTCACGCCGCTTGGCGGTCAATGTCTCTTGCGGCGCGGTCTCGAGCCACTCGGCGATGTGGCGATAGGGCGCGCGCGGCTTTTTGCCGCCGCCCATCTCGTCGAAAAACCGCTTTTCGGTCATTTCCGTTGCCCTCGCGTCCAGCCTAACGCGGATGCAATCGCCGCGCCAAATGGCAGCGACAAGGCCGAGGTCTTAGAGGGTGGGAAGCGCGGCGGAGTCTGCTCGAAGTTTGAGTGGAGTGCGGGCGCGATCGGCCGAGCCGGTCGCGTTCCAGGCCCTAATTTGCCGTTCCCGCGCTCCACCCGTCGCCGACCAGGCTGAACGGCGCCCACAGGATCGGATGGGCGTAGGCGAAGACCGGCTTGCCGGATTTGTCTGCGAGCACGCCCTGGTCGATCGCCGCCAGCATGGACTGGCGCAGCGCCTCGGCGCGGCTGAGCTTCGGATCGGCGGCCTGGCGCTTGAACAGCCCGGTGGTGATCGCCGTCGCCGAGCTGCTTTCCACCGGCCAGTTCGACACCAGCAAGGTGCGCGCTCCGGCATAGAAGAAGGCGCGGGCAAGCCCGGACAACTCCTCGGCCCCGGCGCCTTCCGCGCCCGAGGCCGACGCGGTGTTGCAGGCGCTCAACACCACCCAATCGGCGTCGAGCTTGAGCCTGAGCACCTTCTCCAACGTCAACAGACCGTCGCCTTTGCCGCCGGCCACCTTGGGCGAAGATAGGGCCAGGGCCGGCTGTGTCAGCCCGTCCAGATCGCCCGGCACCAGCCCGTGCGTGGCGAACATCACCACCCGCCGCTTCGACAGGTCGGCGCCCAGCACATTGTCCTCGCTGGCGCGGGAACCGAGGAACAGGTCGCGCGCCGGGTCGGCGCCGAGCGCGGCGGCCACGGCTTTGATCTCGTCCGCCGTGTCGGGCAGGCGCGGCAGCTTGGCGAGATCGGCCGAGTCGAGCTCGACCGTGCGCGGTGCTGCGCGCAGCGCCAGGCGATGGCCGCGCACCTGGATGGCTCCCGTCCCCGCCGCGACGCCGGCTTGATCCGGCGCGAACACCGGATCGCCGAAAGCGATCAGCGGCAGCCGGTCGGGCTTGCCGGCCGGCAGTTTGCGCAGCGCCGCGAAGGTGGCGACCGACGGCAGTTGCGTCACCGCCATCCGGCGCACCAGCCAGGCGATCGGGCGGTATTCCTCGAACGCCACAGGGGCGGGCTTCAGCACCGCGGGCTTGTCGGTCACCAGAAGCGTCACGGGCAATTGTCCCAGCGGCCCGTGTGGCACGACCAACAGGCTCTTGGCCTGGGCCAAAGCCGGCGCGACCGGACCGAGGAACTCAAGGTACAATTTGTGCGCCAGCGCCACGTCGAAGACAGGAACGTCGGCGGCCTTCTCGGCGGCCTGCGGATCGAGCGCCAGCCTGAGCTTGGCGACCATCTCGGCCGCCTCGCCTGCGCCCTGCTTCACCACCGCCACCAGCGGCTCGCCTTGGGCGGGCAACGCCCATACATAGCTCTGTTCCACGCCGACCAGGAACGTCACCAGGGTTTCGCCGGGCTTCAGCGCCGCGCGCGCCGCAGCCAGCGTGACAGGCTTGGGATCGATCAACTCGGCATAGTCGGGAAACCGCTTGGCGATCTCCTTCGTCAGCGCCGCGCGCTCGGCGACGAGCTTGGCGATGTCGGTACGCAACGCGGTTTGCGCGCCGGGAACCTGCTGGTCTGTGGGCAGCAGCGCCGCCTCCATCAAGGTTCCATGGAGCCCGGTCACGCGCCGCTCCAGATCCTGTTCGCGCCGCACCAGTTCGGCCAGCGCCGGGTCCCCGGCGGCCACACGCGCGGCCGAGGCCGCGACCGCGCGCTGCACCGACCGCCCGCGCGCCGCTTCGGCCAGTTGGAAAGTCTCGGCCGCGATGTCGGTTCCCTTGAGGGACGGCGAGGCTTTCAGTTCGTACAACAGCGCTAGATAGGCTTCGAGAATCGCCTGGAACCGCAAGCCCTTGGCGATCTGGTCCTCGCCGCGCGCGCCCTGATCCAGCAGCACCGGCACGGCCTGCCGGAACGCCGCCAGCGCCTCGTCCTTCTTGCCCTGCATCCACAGCACCGCGCCCAGGAATCCGCGCAGCTCGGCCACGTCATAAGCCTTCTCGCCCAAGGCCGTCATCCGCTGGTCGAGCAATCCGCGCGACAACGCCTCCGCTGACGCTCCTTGTTGGACTCGGGCCAGAGCGAGTAGCAAAATCGGATCAAAGAACGATCCAAGACCGGAGCTGAGAATCTCAGTTGCATTCCCGCCCCGCGCGTCCACGACCTGGGCAAAAATTTCGCCGGCGCGCTTGGGCTTGCCGCGCAGCGCGAGGAATCGCGCCACGCGCATCCGCGCGTTCGCCAAGGCGCCGGACTTGGAATCGGTGCCGAGCGCCGCTACTAGACCGTTCTCTGCTTCGCGCGCCAAGGCCTCGGCTTCGGCGAAACGGCCCTGTTCGGCGATGATATCCGCGAGCGCCCCCACGAAGTTCGACGTATAGACTGCGCCGCGCAAGCCGCGTTCGATCTGCTTGTCGATGGCCCGGCGCAATTCCGATTCCGCCTCAACCAAACGTCCCTGTTTGACCAGCGTATCGGCAAGGTAGTACAGACGAAGTTCGATCCCTTGTTGATGACCAACCTCACCAGGGAAACTGCGGATTACCTCCTCCTGCTCCTTCAACGAAAGGCGAAATGCCGCTTCCGCTTCGACCAATCGCCCGGATGCCGCAAAGTATCGCCCCCGTGCCTGGAAGACGCCCGAGCGATGGCTGGGAAGCCACCGACGCGCCTCGCCGCGCCATGTCTCGGCTTCCTTGAGCAGACGTTCCGCTTCGGTCACGAACCTCTCGGCCTGCTTCATGTCCCCCAGGCGCAAATGAACGAGCGACAGGTTGAACAGGGGTCCGAATAGCCAGCCGGATTGAGGTGGCGCCAGCTTGAGGCTCTCTTCGGCCAGCGCTTTCGCGGCCGGAAAGTTTAAGACCCAAAACTCGGCGAACGCCAACGCCTGCAAATAGTTCGTCAGCGGAAGATTCGCCTCGCGAGCATATTTCAGCGCCAGGCGATGATCCGCCGCGGCTTGCGCGTCGCGCCCCACCGCTTCGGCCGCTTGCGCGCGAGTTTGATAGAAACGCGCCAAATCCGCCGCCGCCGCGCCCTGGGGCGGCTGAAGATCGGCCTTCGATACGTCGGCCTGAGACGCGCGCCGCGCGGCGGTGAGTTGCGACTTGAGGGCGTTGACGCTACGCGGCGGTGGGGCGTTCTCGGCCGCGGCGAGTTGCGGAAGCAAGATCGCTCCCGACAAAGCGATGGCTATCCAACCCGAATGCATCGCGCGCATGCATCCCCCCGCTATACGCGAGTTTCAACCGGTTTCGGCCGCAACGGTTGATACTATCGCGCCCTTCCGCATTGCCGCAACCAGGGGCGGCCGGTGCGTCCGTCCAATGGCGGCCCGTCCTAGTCCTTAACGAAGA
>JAHFPH010000011.1 GCA_023266845.1 Rhodospirillaceae bacterium | reverse complement strand
CATGGGGCTGGGGTTCGCCGCGACGCGCGACCTGGGCGCATTCTTGCGCGACGCGACCGCCGACCATCTCGGCGCTGCCAATCCGGTCTATCGTGCCGGCAACCGCACGATCATCGCCGGCACCTCGCAGAGCGGCCGCATGATCCGCCAGTTCCTGCATCTGGGCTTCAACCAGGCGGAGGGCGGCGGTCACGCCTTCGACGGCGCCTTCCCTCATATCGGCGGCGGGCTGATGCCGCTCAACCTGCGGTTCGCCCAGCCCGGCCGCGCCTGGGGCGGGCAGGTGGACCATCTGTACCCGGCCTACGATTTCCCGTTCACCTACGGCCAGCAGCGCGATCCGCTGACCCGCCGCACCCAGGGGGTATTGGACCGCTGCACCGCCAGCAAGACCTGCCCGCGCATCTTCCACGTCGCCACCGCGTTGGAGGTCTGGGAAGGCCGCCAGTCGCTGGGCTTCACCGATCCCCTGGGCACGCGCGACGTGGCCGATCCGTCGATCGTGCGCACCTACATATTGGCCAGCACACAGCACGCCGCCGCGCCGCTGCCGCTGTCCAAGGCCGCGCCCTTCGGCAACTGCCAGCAGCAGCCCAACCCCAACCCGCATACCTGGACCATGCGCGCGCTGCTGACCGGCATGGTGCAGTGGCTGCGCTCGGGCACCCAGCCGCCGCAAAGCGCGGCACCGCGCATCGCCGACGGCACGCTGGTGGCGCCCGACCAGGTGCGTTTCCCGCCGATCCCGGCCAACGCCTATGGCGAGGTCAAGCGCCCGGCGGTACGGTTCCTCGCGGTCAACAACCCGCTGCACGTGCTGGATTTCGGGCCCGAGTACAAGGCGGCCGACACCGGCGGCGTCGTCACGGTCGAGCCGCCACGCGTGGGCACGGCGCAATACGGCGTGCTGGTGCCGCAGGTCGACGCCGACGGCAACGATTTGGCAGGCATCCGCTCGGTCTATGTGCAGGTTCCGATCGGCACCTATACGGGGTGGAATCTCGGTCGCGCCGACCGGTTCGAGGATGGTTTCTGCTCGCTGCAGGGCAGCTTCATCCCGTTCGCCGCGACCAAGGCCGAGCGCACCGTCGCGGGCGATCCGCGCCCGTCGTTGGAAGAGCGTTACCCGACCAAGGACTCCTATGTCGCGGCGGTGCGCAAAGCCGCCGAGGGGCTGGTCGCCAATCGCTATCTGCTGAAGGCCGATGCCGAGCGCCTGATCGCCGAGGCCGAGCGTGGCGGGGTGCGCGCAGGCCCCTGACCGGGACGATGGCCCCGATCCAGTTCGGCAAGAAGCAGCCGGGCCGCGACTACCCGCCCCGACCCGGCGCCTATGCCCTGGTGTTCAACGCCGCCGGAGAAATCCTGGCGGTGGAGGAGGGCGGCTATTGGTGGCTGCCCGGCGGCGGGCTCGAAGCCGGCGAGACCTACGAGCAGGGCTTGGCGCGCGAAATGCTGGAGGAGACGGGCTACGCGGTCGAGATACTGCGCGAAATCGGCCGCGCCAACGAGTTCACGCAAGACCCGGTCAACAAAAAGTTCCACGACAAGCATTGCGCGTTCTTCGCGGTGCGGCTGGTAGGCGCATCGAAAGGCCCGCAGCTGAAGGAAAACCATCCCCAGTGGCTCTCCGTGGCCGACGCGCTCACGAAACTCTACGACGAAACGCACAGATGGGCGGTAAAGAGGGCGGTCGAGCGCAAGGCTGACTGATTTCCCCGTTCCGTCATGGCCCGATTTGATCGGGCCATCCACGCCGATTGATATCTCGACGGATGGAAAGCGTGAATGGCCGGGTCAAGCCCGGCCATGACGAAAAAGAAAAAGATTGCCGGCAGAAAAGTAGCGCTTCAAGCGCCTAATACATGCTGATCAGCACGCTCTTCAGCGTCTTCATTTCTTCCAGGCACCGCCCGGTGCCGAGTGCCACGCAGCTCAAGGGATCGTCGGCGATCGAGACGGGCAGGCCGGTCGCGTGACGCAGCACCAGGTCCAGATTCCCTAGCAGCGCGCCACCGCCGGTCAGAACGATGCCCTTGTCCACGATGTCGGCGGCGAGCTCGGGCGCGGTGTGCTCGAGGGCGACCTTGACCGCCTCGATGATCGCGCCCACGGGTTCCGCCAGGCTTTCGGCGATCTGTCGCTCGCTCAACACCAACTCGCGCGGCACGCCGTTCATCAGGTCGCGGCCCTTGATCTCCATGGTTTGGCCTTCGCCTTCCTGCGGCGGGCAGGCCGAGCCGATTTTCTTCTTGATGCGCTCGGCCGAGGATTCGCCGACCAACAGATTATGGTTGCGGCGGATATAGGCGATGATCGCCTCGTCCATCTTGTCGCCGCCCACGCGCACGCTGCGCGAATAGACGATGCCGCCGAGCGACAGCACGGCCACTTCCGTGGTGCCGCCGCCGATGTCGACGACCATCGAGCCCGTGGGCTCGGTCACCGGCAGGCCGGCGCCGATCGCCGCGGCCATCGGTTCTTCGATCAGGAACACGCGCCGGGCGCCCGCGGCCTCGGCCGATTCCTGGATCGCGCGGCGCTCGACCGCGGTCGAGCCCGACGGCACGCAGATGATCACCTGAGGGCTGGCGAAGCTGCGCCGGTTGTGCACCTTGCGGATGAAATGCTTGATCATCTCTTCCGCGACCTCGAAATCGGCGATCACGCCGTCGCGCAGCGGGCGGATGGCGGTGATGTTGCCCGGGGTCTTGCCCAGCATCATCTTGGCCTCGTCGCCCACCGCCAGCACTTGGCGCTTGCCGGCCTTCGACGTGTGGATGGCGACCACCGAGGGCTCGTTCAGCACGATGCCTCGGCCCTTCACGTAGACCAGCGTGTTGGCCGTGCCCAGGTCGATCGCCATGTCGGCGGACAGCATCCCCAAGATGCGCGAGAACATCAGTGCTTCTTCCTGTTTTCCGGTCTTCGGGCCGGTTCTTCCGGCCCCTTTATCCGCCTAAAAACCCCCCAGGGCGCTTCCGGCCAAGGGGGGTTGCAGGAGAGTGCATTGGTACCGCCCCTGGGGCTTGGTTACAAGCCGCAGGGCATCGCAGGGAGATTAGGCCGTGAGCGCGGCCGGGGCGGTTTTCTCCCGTTTCGTCAACAGTTTATTGAGGGCGTGGATATAGGCCCGGGCCGAGGCCACCAGCGTGTCGGTATCCGAGCCCTGGCCGTTCACGCTCTTACCGTCCTCGGCCAGGCGCACGGTCACCTTGGCTTGGGCGTCGGTGCCCTCGGTCACGGCGTGCACCTGGAACAGCTGCAGCTGGGCCGTGTGCGGCACCAGCTTCTTGATCGCGTTGAAGGTGGCGTCCACCGGCCCGTCGCCGCGCGCCTGCACGTTGTGGACCGTGCCGTCGATGTCCAGCTCCAGGTCCGCCATCTGCGGCCCGCGCGAGCCGCACATCACCTGCAGCGACACGAATTTCAGGCGCGCGTGGTCGCGCACCACCTCGTCCTCGACCAGCGCCACCAGGTCGTCGTCGTAGACGTTCTTTTTCTTGTCGGCCAGGTCCTTGAAGCGCTTGAAGGCGTCTTCCAGGGCGTTGTCGCCCAGCTCGAAGCCAAGCTCCTTGAGCTTGGCCCGGAACGCGTGCCGGCCCGAATGCTTGCCCATGACGAGCGTCGAGCGGTTAAGCCCGACCGATTCCGGCGTCATGATCTCGTAGGTGCCGGCGTGCTTCAGCATGCCGTCCTGGTGGATGCCGGATTCGTGCGCGAAGGCGTTGGCGCCGACGATCGCCTTGTTCGGCTGCACCGGAAATCCGGTGATGGTCGAAATCAGGTGCGAGGCCTTGGTGATGTGCTCGGTCTTGATGCCGGTGGTATAGGGCATCCGGTCGTGGCGCGTGCGCAGCGCCATCACGATTTCCTCCAGCGCCGCATTGCCCGCGCGTTCGCCCAGGCCGTTGATCGTGCATTCGACCTGTCGCGCGCCGGCGTTCACCGCGGCCAGCGAATTCGCCACCGCCAGGCCCAAATCGTTGTGGCAATGCACCGACACGATCGCCTTGCCGATGTTCGGCACGCGGTCGAACAGCATGCGGATCAGCTGGGCGAATTCCTCGGGCACGGCGTATCCCACCGTGTCGGGGATGTTGATGGTGCTGGCACCCGCCTTGATCGCGCTTTCCACGGTGCGGCACAGGAAATCGTGCTCGGTGCGCGATCCGTCCTCGGGGCTCCATTCCACGTCGTCGCACAGGTTGCGCGCGTGGGTGACGCTGTCGATCACCGCCTGGTGCACCGCTTGCGGCTCCATCTGCAATTTGTATTTCATGTGCAGCGGACTGGTGGACAGGAAGGTGTGGATGCGCGGCCGCTTGGCGCCTTTCAGCGCCTCCCAGGCCCGGTCGATATCCTTCTTGCCGGCGCGCGCCAGGCCGGCGACGATGGAATTCCTGACCTTGCCCGCGACCGCGCGCACCGCCTCGAAATCGCCCTGCGAGGCGATCGGGAATCCGGCCTCGATGATGTCGACGCCCATCTCTTCCAGCAGCAGCGCCACGCGCAGCTTTTCCTCGAGGTTCATCGAAGCGCCGGGCGATTGCTCGCCGTCGCGCAGCGTGGTGTCGAAGATATAGACGCGGTCCTTGTCGCTGTTGCTCATCGCGTGCCTCTTGGACGCTTTCTCGCCGCGCCGTTTTCAAGGCGCGTGGGCCCCCTGGGGTGTCGCTTCGTAGCAAGGGCGGCAGGCCCCGCCCTCGCTCGAAGGGCTTCCCGGGGGGCGCAAATGCCTGATTCTTATGCCGATGTTATGCCGGTTTCGCGCGCGCTCCGCAACCAGCGGGAAACCCAGGATTTGCGCGGGGTTGGTTTAACCGAGCATATCGCTCGGCAGCAATTGCGTAAGATCGATGGTCGACCGTCGGCCGATTGCCGCGCGGTTGGCGGCAAGCCACTCCCCGGCCGCCTCGCGCCCGATGCCGAAGAGATGGCTCAGGAAGGCGGGATGGTTGTTGAGCTTGCTCGACGCGCCCATGGCGCTCAGCTCCGCTTCCGCGCCGATGCCGTGGAAGAACATTTGCCGCGCGCGTTTGTCCTGGATGCCGTGATCGGCGCACAGCTTGCCGACGAAGGCGATCGCCGCCAGCTCCAGCAGGAAGGTCGAGTTGAAGCTGATCTCGGTCACGCGATTGATGATGTCGCGCGCGGTTTTCGGCGTTTCATCGCGCACCAGCGGATTGATGGCGACGATGATCAGGTCGCTCACCTCGCTGTCGCCGCGCAGCAGCGGCGCGATCGCCGGGTTGCCGGTATAGCCGCCGTCCCAGTACGGCTCGCCGTCGATCTCGGTGGCGGGGAACAGATACGGCAGGCAGGCCGAGGCCAGTACCGCGTCGGCCGTAAGCTCGGCGTTGCCGAACACGCGGCGGCGTCCGGTGCGCACGTTGGTCGCGCATACCGTCACGCGCGGCGCGGTGGACCGCCGCAGGGCGTCGAAATCGACCAGCCCGGTCACGATGTCGCGCAGGGGATGCAGGTTCAGCGGATTGAGCTCGTAGGGCGACCAGACGCGGCTGATGAAATCGAACAGGATGTAGATCGGCGAATTGTCGAGATGCCATTGCCCCGGCGCGCCGGATTGCAGGGGGCCGAAAAACGACGCCAGGCCGGGAACGCGGCCGACCGATTCCCAGAATTCGCGCAGCGCGCGCCGCGCTCCCTCGTGGCCGCCGTCGAGCAACCCATGCGCCAGCACCACCGCGTTCATCGCCCCGGCGCTGGCGCCGGTGACGCTGCCGATCGTCAGGTTGGGTTCTTCCAGCAGCCGGTCCAGCACGCCCCAGGTGAACGCCCCGTGCGAGCCGCCGCCCTGCAGCGCCAGCGCGATCTTGTGTGGTGCGGTCATTTGTTCGGTCATGGCGGCTCCGGCACCGGGTTATTGCGCGATCTCCTCGGCGAAGTGGCAGGCGGCGAGCCGCCCGTCGACCGGGCGCATGACAGGCACTTCGGCCTTGCAGCGTTCTTTGGCGAAAGGACAGCGCGTATGGAAGGCGCAGCCCTTGGGCGGACTGAGCGGCGACGGCAGTTCGCCCTTTACAATCTGCGGGTTGATGCGTTGGCTGGGATCGACGCGCGGCGTCGCGGCCAGCAGCGCCATGGTGTAGGGGTGGCGCGGGCGCGTGAACACCGCTTCCTTGCCGCCGTGCTCCACCGGCTTGCCCAGGTACATCACCATCACGTCGTCGGCGATATGCTGCACGACGCTAAGGTCGTGCGAGATGAAAAGGTAGGCGAGATTGAACCGCTCCTGCAGATCCATCATCAGGTTCAGCACCTGCGCCTGGATCGAGATGTCCAGCGCCGAGACCGGCTCGTCCGCGATCACCAGGCGCGGATTCAACATCAGCGCGCGCGCGATGGCGATGCGCTGACGCTGCCCGCCCGAGAACATGTGCGGATAGCGCACGTAATGCTCGGGGCGCAGGCCCACGGCAGCGAGCATCGCCAGCCCGCGATCGCGCCGCTCCGCCGCCGTCATTTTTTTGGCGTTGATGATCAGCGGCTCTTCCAATATCGCGCCCACCTTGCGGCGCGGGTTGAGCGAGCCGTACGGGTCCTGGAACACCATCTGCACGGCCTTGCGCAGCTCGCGGCGCTCGACGGGCGACGCCGTGATCGGGTCCTGGCCCATCAGCCTTAGCGTGCCGCCCGTGGGTGGCTCGATCAGGGTGACCAGGCGCGCGAGGGTCGACTTGCCGCTGCCGGATTCGCCCACCACCGCCAGGGTTTTTCCCGAGCGCAGGGTGAAACTGATGCCGTCGACCGCGCGCACGGTGGCCGTGCCGCGCAACAGGCCGAGCCTGACCGTGTAATGGCGCCTGAGGTCCGTGGCCTCGATCACCACCGCGTCGGCCGATTTCGGAACCGGCGAGGAAACGGCGGCGACCATCACGCGCTCCCCGCGGCGGCCGCGAGCGGCTTGATGCAGCGCACGCCGCCGGAGGCTTCGGCCAGCAGCGGCGGGCGCTCGGACAGGCAGGCAGGCGCCACATAGGGGCAGCGCGGGTTGAACAGGCAACCCTGCGGCCGGTCGTCGAGGCCGGGAACCATGCCCGGGATCGCCAGCAGCCGCTTCTTGCCGGAGGAACGCTCGGGCAAGGCCTCGAGCAGTGCTGCGGTATAGGGATGGCGCGGCGTCTTGAACAGCGCCGCGGCCGGCCGTTCCTCCATCACCTGGCCCGCGTACATCACCACGACGCGATGCGCGGTTTCGGCCACCACGCCCATGTTGTGCGTGATCAGGATCAGCGCCATGCCGCGTTTGCGCTGCAGATCCAGCAGCAGCTCCAGGATCTGGCGCTGGATGGTGACGTCCAGCGCGGTCGTCGGTTCGTCGGCGATCAGCAGGCGCGGGTTGCAGGCGATCGCCATGGCGATCATCACGCGCTGGTTCATACCGCCGGAAAGCTGGTGCGGGTACGCCCTGAGGCGCGTCTCGGCGTCGGAGATGCCGACCTGATCCAGCAACTCGATCGCGCGGTTCTTGAGTGTCGCGCGCGAGCCGCCGATATGCTCGGCCATCCCCTCCATCAACTGGAAGCCGACGGTGAAGCAGGGGTTCAGGCTGGTCATCGGCTCCTGGAAAATCATCGCCGCGTCGCGGCCGGTGATCATGCGGCGTTGGCGGGGGCTCAGCTTCATCAGGTCGTGCCCGGCGAAGCTCATGCGGTCGGCGCTGACCGTGCCATTGGCCGCGACCAGCCCCATCACCGCCAGCGACGCAACGCTCTTACCCGAGCCGGATTCGCCGACGATGCCCAGCACCTCGCCCTCGTCGACGGTCAAATCCACGCCTTCGACCGCGCGCACCTTGCCGCCATGCGTTGCGAAATCGACCGACAGGTTGCGGATTTCGAGCAAGGCCATGGCGGCCTAGCGCTTGAGCTTGGGGTCGAGCGCGTCGCGCAACCCGTCGCCCATCAGGTTGAAGGACAGCACGGTCAACAGGATCGCGACGCCCGGGAAAGTCACCACCCACCAGGCGCGCTGGATGAACTGCAACGCGTCGGACAGCATCGTGCCCCACTCCGGCGTCGGCGGCTGCGCGCCGATGCCCAGGAAACCGAGCGCGGCGGTGTCGAGAATCGCGGTGGAGAAACCGAGCGTCGCCTGCACGATCAACGGCGCCAGGCAGTTCGGCAGCACGGTCAGGAACATCATGCGCGGCAGGCGCGCGCCGGTAATGCGCGCCGCGGTCACGTAGTCCTTGGCGAGCTCCGTCAGCACCGCGGCGCGGGTCAGGCGCGCGAAATGCGGCAGCACGACGATCGACACGGCCAGCATCGCGTTGAACAGGCCCGGCCCCAGGATCGCCACGACGACGATGGCCAACAGCAGCGCGGGCAGGGCCAGCAGCGTGTCCATCGCGCGCATGATGGCGATGCCGAGGAGCCCAGGAAAAAACCCGGCCAGCAGGCCCAGCATCACGCCGACGACAAGACCCAGCGCGATGACGCTGATGCCGATCACCATCGACACGCGCGTTCCGTGGATCAGGCGCGACAGCATGTCGCGGCCGACGTCGTCGGTGCCCAGAACGTATTGCCACGAGCCTCCATCGGCCCAGAAAGGCGGGCGCAACAGGGCGTCGCGGAACTGCTCGGCCGGCGGATACGGCGCGAGGGCGTCGGCGCCGATCGCGATCAGCGCCAGCGCCACGATGATCGTCAGCCCCGCTAGCGCGCCCTTGTTCTGGCGGAAATAGTGCCAAAACTCGGCCAGTGGATGCATCGGCTTGTGCTCGGCCCGGGTCCCGACGGCGGCGGCGATGTCGACCTGCGCCGTCATGCTCAGTGTCCCTTGCGGATGCGCGGGTTGATGAGCCCGTACAGCACATCGACCATCAGATTGACGATCATCACGATGCTCGCGGCCAGCAAAATACCGCCTTGCACCACGGGATAGTCGCGCCGGCGGATCGATTCGATCAGCCAATTGCCCACGCCCGGCCACGAGAAGATGGTCTCGGTCAAGATCGCGCCGCCCAACAGCGCGCCGACCTGCAGGCCTATCACCGTGATGACCGGGATCAGCGCGTTGCGCAGCGCGTGCAGGCCCACCACGCGCCATGGCGGCAGGCCCTTGGCGCGCGCGGTGCGGATGTAATCCTCGTTCAGCACCTCCAGCATCGACGAACGGGTCATGCGCGCGATCACCGCCAGCGGCACCGTCGACAGCACGCAGGCCGGCAGGATCAGGTGATGTAGCGCCGATTTGAACGCGCTCCAGTCCCCGGCCAGGTACGAATCGATCAGCGAAAATCCCGTCACCGGCTCGATGAAATATTTCACCGCCATGCGGCCGCTGACCGGCGTCCAGCCCAGCCAAACGGAAAAGGTCAGGATCATCAGAAGACCCCACCAGAAAATCGGCATCGAATAGCCGGTCAGCGACGCGCCCATCACCGTATGGTCGAACGCCGTGTTACGCCTGACGGCGGCGACGATGCCGGCGGGCAGACCGATCAGGATGGCGAGGGTCATGGCGGTCAGCGACAGCTCGACCGTGGCCGGAAACAGCGTCACGAATTCGCTCAGCACCGGCGTGCGCGTGGTGATCGACTTGCCGAAGTTGCCATGCGCCATGTCGTTCAGGTAACTGGCGTATTGCACCAGGATCGGCCGGTCCAGGCCCATCTCGGCCTTCAATTTCTGATAGACCGACTCATCGACCGTGCGCTCGCCGTACATCAGCAGGATCGGGTCGCCCGGGACCAGCCGGATCATCGCGAAGGTCATGAGCGTCACCCCGAGGAACGTCGGGATGATCAGCGCCAGGCGGGTCAGAAGAAAGCGCAGCATCGGCCAGTGGTCTCTAGCTGGACGCGAAAACAGGTAGGGGGAGCGTTGCCGCTCCCCCTACCGTCGATCTGGATCCGCGCGGGCGGATCACTCCTTGATGTCGACGCCGTAGAAGATGTGGTGCCCGAACGGGCTGATCTGGAAGTCGATCACCTTCTTGCTCACGGGCTTGAACACCACGGAATGGGCGACCGTGTACCACGGCGCCTCTTCCTTGAAGATCACCTGCGCTTTCTTGTAGAGATCGGTGCGCTTGGCGATGTCCGAGGTTTGCCGTGCCTGCTGCATCAGGTCGTCGTACGGCTTGAAACACCAGCGCGAGCTGGAAGTCTTCGCCGCGTCGCAGCCCAACAGCACGTTGAGGAAGTTGTCCGGGTCGCCGTTGTCGCCGGTCCAGCCCAGCAGGATGGTCTGCTGCTCGCCCGCGCGGGCGCGCTTCAGGTACTCGGCCCATTCATAGGTGACGATCTTGGCCTTGACGCCGACCTTATCGAGGTCGGCCTGGATCACCTCGGCCATGCGCTTGGCGTTCGGGTTGTAGGGCCGCTGCACCGGCATCGCCCACAGATCCGTCTCGAAGCCGTTGGGATAGCCCGCCTCGGCCAACAGGGCCTTGGCCTTGGCCGGATCGTAGGGATAGTCCTTCACCTCGGTGTTGTAGGACCAGATCGTGGGCGGGATCGGGTTGATCGCCGGCTTGCCTGCGCCCAGGAACACCGCGTCGATGATCGCCTGCTTGTTGACGGCGTAGTTCATCGCCTGGCGCACCTTCTTGTCGGTGAAGGGCTTCTTTTCGGTATTGAACGCCCAATAGCCGATATTCAGGCCTTCCGACTGCATCAGGGTGACGTTTGGGTCCTTCCTGATCGCGTCCAGATCGGCCGGATTCGGATACGGCATCAGGTGGCATTCGCCGGCCTTGACCTTGGCCCAGCGCACCGAGGCATCCTTGGTGATGGAATAGACCAGATCGTCGATCTTGGCCTTGCCCGACCAGTAGGTCGGGTGCGCCTTGTAGCGGATCACCGCGTCCTTCTGGTAGCTGACCAGCGCGTACGGTCCGGTGCCGATCGGCTCGAGGTCGAGCTTCTCGGGTGTGCCGGCCTTCAGCATCGCCGCGGCGTATTCGGCCGACTGGATCGAGGCGAAATCCATCGCCATGTTGGCGATGAACGGCGCCTCGGGGTTGTTCAGCTCGAAGATCACCGTGTAGTCGTCGGCCTTGCGGATCACCTTCAAAAGCTTGCCCATGCCCATATCGTCGAAATACGGGTATTTGCCGGCCGAGACCTTGTTGAACGGATGGTCGGATTTCCACGCGCGTTCGAATGAGAAGATCACGTCGTCGGCGTTGAAGTCGCGCGTCGGGGTAAAGGTCTTGCTGCTATGCCACTTCACGCCGCGGCGCAGCGCGAAGGTGATGATCTTGCCGTCCTCGGTCACGCTCCATGCTTCGGCGAGGCCGGGCTGCGTTTTGGTGCTGCCGCGCTCGAACTCGACCAGCCGGTTGTAGATCGGCCGGGACGAAGCGTCGAATGTGGTGCCGGCGGTGTACATCGCCGGATTGAATCCCTCTGGGCTGCCTTCCGAGCAAAACACCAGAGTCTTCGCCGAGGCCTGCCCGTAAAGGGCGATGACCGCCGCGGCGCCAAGCGCCGCGAGTCCCTGCGTAAATTTCATCGATTTTTGCTCCCCTTTTGATCGTGAACCGCGCCGGGTTTGCCGGCGGGTTTGAGGAGATTAGGTGCAGTCCGGCGGGAAGTTGTCAACCAATCCAGGCCGCCGGGGCAGGGCGGCGGGAGGCGCCGGAAAACGGCGCGGAACAGGGGGGCCTGGGGTGGCGACCGGCGCCGATCCAGGGGACCTTTAAGTCCCGGACCGGCGCCGTCGGCCAAGGCGGCGTTAAGCCGACTTCAGGTTGGTAGCGGCGGGCTTCCCGCGCTCCGTGCTCACGTCGTAGCTGAGCTTCTGGCCTTCGACCAGCGAGCCCAGACCGGCGTTCTGCACGGCCGTGGCGTGGACGAACACGTCCTTACCGCCATCGCTCGGCTGAATGAAGCCATAACCGCGCTGCGCGTTGAACCATTTCACGGTACCTGTAGCCATTAGCAAGTCACTCCTCAGTAGCACGCCCGACGATCTATCCCATTGGGATCTACCTGGGCGCAAAGCGACCGCGCGACCATCGCGCGGCCTTCGTACAACCTTGATTTTGGAGAGTCTTGAAACGCCGCCCGTAAAAGGCTCGCAAGAACCGGGGGGCGAAACGGCCAAGCCGGGCCAAAACGTCGATTGCACCCCTAGGAAATGGCATCGCGGGGTCGAAAGTCAAAGCCTTTCGCAGGTGCAGCAATGCGGCGGGCGCGGGTCTGGCTTGCACCCCATGCGACCGCGATCACGGAATGCCTGGGCGTCGGCGCTATTGGGGAATCTTGACCACGGCGCCGGTTTTCATCGATTTCAGCGCCGCCTCGGCCAGCACCAGGGCCTGCCGGCCGTCCTTGGGGCCGACGCTCGGCGGCACGCCGTTGCCCAAGGCGGCGATGAAATGCGCCATCTCCGCCGCATAGGCCTCGGCATAGCGCTCCAGGAAGAAATGCAGCGGCTTGTCGCGCGCAACGCCGTCGATTCCCGCGCGCTCGACCGTGGTGGGCGTGCGGTTGCCGGCGCGCAGCATGCCCTTGGAACCCAGGACTTCCACGCGCTGGTCGTAGCCATAGATCGCGCGGCGGCTGTTGTTGATATGCGCGAGCTTGCCCGAGGCGGTGCGCATCACCACCATCACGCTGTCAGTGTCGCCCAGGCTGCCGATATCGGGATCGACCATGCAGCTTCCGGCCGCGAACACTTCCGCGGGCTCCTCGCCCAACAGCCAGCGCGCCATGTCGAAATCGTGGATGGTCATGTCGCGGAACTGCCCGCCCGAAACCTTGACGTATTCAAGCGGCGGCGGGCTGGGATCGCGGCTGGTGACGATTACCTGCTCCAGCGCGCCGATCTCGCCGTCGCGCAGCCGGTCGTGCAGCGATTTGAAACTCGGATCGAAACGCCGGTTGAAGCCGACCAGCATTTTCACGCCCGCGGCCGCGACTACCTTCAGGCAGGCATCGACGCGCTTCAACGACAGGTCGATCGGCTTTTCGCAGAAGATCGCCTTGCCGGCTTTGGCCGCGGCGATCGCCAGGTCCGCATGCGTATCGGTGGACGACGCGATCACCACCGCGCCGACCTTCGGATCACCGAGGGCCGTGTCGCGGTCCACGGCCTTGGCGCCGTATTTCTCCGCCAGTTTCTTGGCGGATTTCGGGTCCACGTCCACGACATAGCGCAGCTTCGCGCTGTCGCTGCGCGCCAGATTGCCGGCATGGATCTGGCCGATGCGTCCGGCGCCGAACTGCGCGAATTCGACCATCGCCCTATTCTCCCTCCCGCTGCTCGCGGCCGTTCTTGTTGCGGCCGTCATAAATCCGTAATCTCGGGTCTTGGTCAACGGGAAACGCAATCATGAAGACTATACGCCTTACCACGGCCGAGGCGCTGGTGCGCCATCTGGCGGCGCAGCAGACGGAAATCGACGGCGGGAACCAGCCGCTGTTCGGCGGGGTGTTCGCCATATTCGGCCACGGCAACGTGGCCGGCATGGGGCCGGCGCTGTACCAGCACCGGCGCGCGCTTCCCACTTTTCGCGCCCATAACGAGCAGGCGATGGCGCATGCGGCGATCGCCTTCGCCAAAACCAACGCGCGCCGCCGCATGATGGCTTGCACCACCTCGACCGGTCCGGGCGCCACCAACATGGTGACGGCGGCGGCGGTGGCGCATGTGAACCGCCTGCCCGTGCTGTTCCTTCCGGGCGATATTTTCGCCTCGCGCCGTCCCGACCCGGTTTTGCAGCAGGTCGAGGATTTCGCCGACAGCACGCTTTCGGCCAACGACTGCTTCCGTCCGGTATCGCGCTATTACGACCGCATCACACGGCCCGAGCAGCTGCTGCAAAGCCTGCCCCAGGCGCTGCGCGTGTTGACCGATCCGGCGGAGTGCGGCCCGGCGACATTGGCCATGCCGCAAGACGTCCAGGCCGAGGCGTTCGATTTTCCCGCCGCCTTTTTCAAAGAGCGCGTGCGTCGCCTGCGCCGGCCCGGGCCCGATCCGGCGGAGCTGGTCGAGGCCGCGGCGGCGCTGAAACATGCGCGCAAGCCGCTGATCGTCGCGGGCGGCGGCGTGAAATACAGCCTGGCCGAAAAGGCGCTGGGCGATTTCGCTACGGCGCACGGCATTCCCGTCGCCGAAACCCAGGCCGGCAAGGGCTCGCTCGCCTGGGATCACCCGGCCAACATGGGCGCCATCGGCGTCACCGGCTCGAGCGCCGCGAACGAGCTGGCGCGCGAGGCCGACCTGGTTCTGGCGGTCGGCACGCGGCTGAGCGATTTCGCCACCGGCTCGCGCGCCCTGTTCGCCAACCCGAAGCTCACGCTGGTCTGCCTGAACGTCGCCGGTTTCGACGCCGGCAAGCATGGCGGCCTGTCGCTGGTCGCCGACGCGCGGCGCGGCATGAAGCATCTCTCGGCGACGCTGGAAGGCTGGCACGCGCCCGAGGCATGGGCTCAGAAGTCAAAGCGCCTGTCGGCGGATTGGCAAAAGACTGTGGATCGCGCCACCGCGCCGCCGCGCAAGGGCAGCAACCAGTTGCCGAGCGACGCGCAAGTGCTGGGCGCGGTCAACCGCGCCATCGGGCGCGACGGATTGCTGCTGGCCGCGGCCGGCGGATTGCCGGGCGAGTTGCACAAGCTTTGGCGCGCGGCCGATTCGACCGGCTATCACCTGGAATACGGCTATTCCTGCATGGGCTACGAGATCGCCGGGGGCCTGGGTGCGAAAATGGCAGCGCCCCAGCGCGAGGTTTTCGTGCTGGTCGGCGACGGCAGCTATCTGATGATGAACTCCGAGATCGCCAGCTCGATCGCGCTGAAGCAGAAGCTCATCATCGTGGTGGTCGACAACCAGGGCTTCGGCTGCATCCACCGCTTGCAGACCTTGGGCTGCGGCCTCGACCCGTTCAACAATCTGTGGAGCGACGCGGCGCCGGACATCGACTTCGCCGCGCACGCCAAAAGCATGGGCGCGGAAGCCGAGAAGGTGGACGGGATCGCCGGACTGGAGCAGGCGCTGAAGCGCGCACGCAACGCCAAGCGCACCTATGTCGTCGTCATCGACGCCGATCCGCAGCGCGGCACGCCGGAGGGCGGCGCGTGGTGGGACGTGCCGGTGTCCGGCGCCAAGCGCGCGGAATACGACAAGGCGCGCGCGCGCCAGCGCCTAGCGTGACAGCCAGGCTATTCCGTCCCAGGCCAGCTTCAGCCCGGTCACGAATACCAGGCCGTAGTAGACGCGACGCCGTCTGCTTCAGCCGTCGCGCCCGTCGTTCGCTTCAATCGTCTGAATTGGGCGATTGCACCGGCTTGCCCGTGCTCGACACGCCGGGGGGCCGCGCCTCGCCGCTGAACACGTATCCGGTCTTGCCCGAGGGTGTGATCACCTTGAGCCACGGCAGCTTGTTCCGCCCGGGCACCTGCTCGACCACCTTGATCGCCTGCTCGATCACGTAATATTCGTCGCGCATAAACGACGAACGCGCGGACGGCTCGGCATAGACCCGCACCGTGCCCTTGCTCGCGGTCCACAATTCGACCTTCTGTTCGGCCGGAGCGGCTGCGGGCGCGGCTGCCGCCGACGCGGGGGCGGCAGGGGCCGCGGGCGGCGGGGGCGCGGCCGTGGTCGAGCCCGACGAGCTCGATCCCGATCCCTGGCCCGGCAGCTTGGGTATGTCCTGGGTGCTTTGCGCGTGAAGCTCCGGCGCTGCCAGGCTCAGCGCCAACGCAACGAGGGTAAGACGAAAGCAAAGACGGACATCGTTCATGATGTTTCTCCAGTGAAGACCAGCGGGGCGGCCGGGTATGGCGGCGACAAGACTGCAACCGCCCGTCGCCGGATGCAAGAACGCGACGGGGCGATTGCCCGCGGCGCCGGAAAACTCACCGTCGCTTCAGAAACGACGCGAGGTCGCGCCAGGGCTGGACGTCCCAGTGTCCGGCATTGGCGGGGGACGGCGACGGTAAGACGAACAACGCAGTCGCGCCGATACATTCGGGCTGCAAGCCGTATGCGCATGACCTGAGCCCGAATTTTCGCGCCATGAACGCCGCGCCCGGTTTCTTGCCGGTGAACGCGAGCACACGCGGCCGATGCTTCGCGATTTTGTCGGTCAACGCATCGGCGTCGTAGTCCGCTTTATTCAGCACCGCATCCATACCATGGCGATGCTTCGCCAGGTCGGTTAAGCCGAAGCCCAGCGTTTTCAGTTGGCTATATTCATGTGCCGCGAATTTACGCGGCGTCAGCCCGACCTCGTACAACGTCGCCCAGAAGCGATTGCGCTTATGCGCGTAATAGGCCTGCTGCCGGAACGATTCCGGCCCCACGGCCGAACCGCAGAACACGACGCGCAAATCGGGGCCAAGGACATCGGGCAGAACGGGCTTCATTCTCGACATGGTAATCGGGTCGACGCATAGTCGCCATGCACCAAGCAATGCGGGGATTTCATGGACTACAAAAGCATTCTGTTCGCCCAGGACCGCGCGGTCGCGACCATAACGCTGAACCGGCCCGAGAAGCTGAACTGCTTCACGCGCGAGATGCACGCGGAATTGAAACACGCGATGGCGCGGCTGAAGACCGGCGGCGCGCGCTGTCTGGTGTTCACCGGGGCGGGGCGGGGATTCTGCGCCGGCCAGGATTTAAGCGAACGCGCCACGACCATGGCCGGCGGCGCGCCGCCCGATCTGGGCCTTACGCTCGGCACGCTCTACAACCCGCTGCTGCTGAGCCTGAAGGCCTTGGAAATGCCGGTGATCGCGGCGGTCAACGGCGTGGCCGCGGGCGCGGGCGCCAATTTCGCGCTTGCCGCCGACATCGTGCTGGCGGCGCGTTCCGCCAGCTTCATCCAGGCGTTCTGCAAGATCGGGCTGGTGCCAGATTGCGGCGGCACGTTTTTCCTGCCGCGCCTGGTGGGCTCAGCGCGGGCCATGGGCCTTGCCATGCTGGGCGAGCCGATTTCGGCCGAGCGCGCCGAGCAATGGGGCATGATTTGGAAGGCCGTTGACGACGCCACGCTGATGGAAGAGACCCAAACGCTCGCGCTGAGGCTGGCGGCCGCGCCCACGCGCGGCCTGGCGCTCATCAAGCAGGCGATGAACGCATCCCAGGGCAACACGCTCGACGTGCAGTTGTCGCTCGAAGCCGCGTTGCAGCGTCAGGCCGGCCACACCGGGGATTATCGCGAAGGAGTAACGGCATTTTTGCAAAAGCGCGCGGCCAGTTTCGCCGGGCGTTGATGCGGGCGATCAGGGGCCGGTGCCGGTCCGCTTGCCGTTCGTGTCCGGCTGGCGCCGGTTGTCCTGCTCTTTTTCCTTGCGCAGGAACTCGGCCTCGCGCATCTGCAGCCGCTTGTGCATCACGACCACGCCGGTGATGACGATCAGGAAGATCGCCAGCGCCACCAGCCCGAATTCCTGGGCCAGATCGCCCAGCATCGCCGCGAAGGCTTTGCCCAGCAGATAGCCGGACCCGCCGAAACTCAGCGCCCATACGCCTGCGGCGGTGAAATTCAGGCACAGGAACCGGCGCCAGGGCAGCCCGCTGGTGCCCATGGCGAACGAGCTCACGTTGCGGATGCCGTAGATGAAGCGGAACGACAGGATGAACATCGTGTTGTGCGCGCGCAGGAATCCCAGCGCCACGTCGACCGGCGGGCGGTAGCGCGGATAGCGCTCCAGCAATCGTGGTCCCCAGATCCGCCCGATCAGGAAATAGAACTGGTCGCCGGCGAAGCTGCCGAGCCACGCCGCCGCGATCAGCCAGGGCAGGTGCAACAGCCCCTGCTGCGCCGCCGCGCCCGCGAAAATGACGAAGGTCTCGCCTTCAAGGAATGTCCAGAGGAAGGTGATCGGGTAGAACCAGGCGCCGTGCTCGGCGATGGCTAGGTTGATGTCCACGCTTGTCGACTTCCCGGTTTCTGCGACGTCCCCTCAAGCTGCGCACGATAACACGGGGCGATGCGCCGGGCACCGGATTAACCCTAATTAATCTTCGCTTGCCGGACCCTTAAGCTCGATCACGTTGCCGTCGGGATCCGCGATATAGACCGACGGGCCGCTGCCCCCGGCGCCGAAGCGCATGCCGGGCGCGCCCATGTCGATGCCGTGACGCGACAGGTGCGCGCGCAGGCGTTGTTCGTCGAACCGCGCCAGGCGCAGCGCCGCATGGTCCATGTTGCGCCCGTCGCGGCGTTTCGGCGCCGCCCCACCCATGCGCCCGAGCTTGCCTTTCAGGTCGATCAGGTCGATCAACTGGCCGCCAGCGCGGATATGCACCAGGCCCAGCTTGGGCTGGCGGTGCTCGACCTCAAGGCCTAGCACCTGCCGGTAGAACCGGATCGACCGCTTAAGGTCGCGCACCCTCAGCACGATATGGTCCATGCCCAGCACTTTGAGCGCTGGCGAGGGGCGGCGGCGGGCGCGGGATTTCTTCATGGGATGGACTATGATACGCCATTCTTTTTCCGGGTGAAGCGCCTGATGACCGACAACAGCACCGAACGCCTGCCGATTTCCGTGCTGACCGGATTCCTGGGCAGCGGCAAGACCACGCTGCTGCGCGAGCTATTAATGCATCCCGCGATGGGCGAGACGGCGGTGATCATCAACGAATTCGGCGACGTGGCGCTGGACCATCTCTTGGTGCGCACCGCGTCGGAAGACATGCTGGTGCTGAACAGCGGCTGTTTGTGCTGCACCGTGCGCAGCGACCTGGTGGACGCGCTGCGCGATCTGTACCTGAAGCGCGTGCGCGGCGAGGTGCCGCAATTCAAGCGCGTGGTGATCGAAACCACCGGCTTGGCCGATCCGGCGCCGGTGCTGCACACGCTGATGAACGATCCGCCGGTGGCCGCGCGCTTCCGCCTCGACGGCGTGATCGCCACGATCGACGCGGCCAACGGCGCGCGGCAGCTCGACGAGCACATGGAATCGGTCAAGCAGGCGGCGATGGCCGACCGGCTGCTGCTGACCAAAAAGGACATCGCCAAGCCCGACGCGGTGCGCGCGCTGGAGGCGCGCCTGCACCGCCTCAATCCCGGCGCGCCGATCCATGCCGTGGCGCATGGCAAGATCGACCCCGACCGGCTGTTCGACGCAGGTCTCTACGATCCGAAAACCAAGACCGCCGACGTGCGGCGCTGGCTGCAAGCCGAAGCCTATGAGCAGCGCGGTGCCGAAGCCAAGCACGACGATCATCACGATCACGAGCGCCACGGCCACGATCATGGCCGCGACCATGACCATCACGGCCACGAAAAACCCGACGTGAACCGGCACGACGCGCGCATCCGCGCCTTTTGCCTGAACCACGACCGGCCGATGCTGTGGGAATCGCTGGCCAACTGGGTCGACATGCTGCTGGCCGCGCATGGCGACGCGCTGCTGCGCCTGAAGGGCATCGTGAACGTGGCGGGCGAAGACAAGCCCGTGGTGATCCACGGCGTGCAGCACGTGTTCCATCCGCCGGCAATGCTCGACGCCTGGCCTTCGGACGATCGCCGCACGCGCATCGTGCTGATCGCGCGCGACCTCGACCCCGATACGGTGGAGACGCTGTTCAAATCGGTGGCCTGTGTCGCGCCCGCTGAGGCCGCCGGCATTGAAAAGGTAGAGCGCCTCTGATTCCAGCCACGATCAAGCTCGATGGACCCGAGGCGACCAAGCGCCTCGCCGCGCGCCTCGCGGGCATCGCGCGGCCGCGCGATGTGATTGCATTGTCGGGCCCTCTGGGCGTGGGCAAGACGGAATTCGCCCGCGGATTCATCCGCACCCTCGCCGGCCGTCACGGCGCGGCGGCGCCGGAAGAAGTGCCCAGCCCGACCTTCACCCTGGTGCAGAGCTACGACCTGAGCCGCGTGACGGTCTGGCATTTCGACCTATACCGGCTGGTCCGGCCGGAAGACGCGGAAGAGCTTGGGTTGGACGAAGCGCTTGCCGAGGGCATCGCGTTGATCGAATGGCCGGAGCGCCTGGGCGACAGGCTGCCGCGCGAACGGCTCGATCTCGCGCTGGCGTATGCGGACGCACCCGAACGACGCGTCGCCGCGCTCACCGGCCACGGCGCGTGGCGCGGGCGGCTCGCCGATGCCTGATCGCGCGCTGTTGTTCGACGCGTTCCTCGCCGCCCAGGGCTGGGGCGCGGCCAAACGCGCGGCGTTGCCGGGCGACGCGTCGTTCCGCCGCTATCATCGCCTCAGCATGGACGGGCGCTCCGCGCTGCTGATGGACGCGCCGCCGGAGCGCGAGAACGTGCGGCCCTATGTGACGATCGCGCGGCTGCTGAAACGCCTTGGCCTCAGCGCGCCGGAGATTCTGGCGGAAGACGCGGCGAACGGCTTGCTGCTGATCGAGGATTTCGGCGACGACACCTATACCGCGCTGCTCAAGCGCGGGCATGACGAGCACACGCTCTATGGCCTGGCCGTGGATGCGCTGACCGGGCTGCAGCGGCGGTTCACGCCGGCGGACGGCAAGGGCGTGCCGCCCTACGACGACCAGCGCCTGCTGGCCGAAGCGTCGCTGCTGACGGATTGGTTCCTGCCCGCCGCCGCCGGAAAGCCGACAACCGAGGCGCTGCGCGGCGAATACCTGTCGATCTGGCACGAATTGTTCGCTGCGGCGCGCGTCGTGCCCGACACGCTGGTGCTGCGCGACTTCCACATCGACAATTTGATGCTGCTGAAGGGCCGCGCCGACGCGGCTTCCTGCGGCGTATTGGACTTCCAGGACGCGGTGATCGGCCCGGTCAGCTACGACCTCGTTTCGCTGCTTGAAGACGCGCGGCGCGACATCGCGCCCGGACTCGCTGCCCGGATGTACGCGCGGTACCTCGATGCTTTCCCGAAAATGAACCGCGCCGCCTTCGCCGCCAGCTATGCCATCCTCGGCGCGCAGCGCAGCGCCAAGATCATCGGCATCTTCACCCGGCTTTGCGTGCGCGACGGCAAATCAGCGTATCTGAAGCATATCCCGCGCGCCTGGCGGTGGCTGGAAGGCGACTTGAAAAACCCCGCCCTTGCCCCGATGCGCGACTGGATCGACCGCAACGTGCCGCCACATTTGCGCACCATCCCCAAGAGTCTCGCCGCATGACGGCCGCTCCGAAGCGCGCGATGGTGCTGGCGGCGGGCCTGGGGCTGCGCCTCAGACCCATCACCGAGCAACTGCCCAAGCCGTTGATCGAAGTGGCGGGGCGCGCGCTGATCGACCGCGCTCTCGACCGGCTGGCCGAGGCGGGCGTCGAAAGTGCCGTTGTCAACACGCATTATCTTGGCGAGAAGATCGAAAAGCATCTGTCGCGGCGCCAGCGGCCGGCGATTTCGTTTTCCCCCGAAAAGGTGTTGCTCGAGACCGGCGGCGGGGTGATGCAGGCCCTAGGCCGCCTGGGTGGCGGGCCGTTCTACGTCGTCAACAGCGACATCGCCTGGGTCGATGGGCCCGAGCCCGCGCTCGCGCGCCTTGCCCAGTCCTGGGACGACGCGCGCATGGACGCGCTGCTGCTGGTCAACGCCAAGGCGCGCAGCCCGGACTACGACGGGCGGGGCGATTTTTTCCTGACGCCGGGCATGCGCCTGCGCCGGCGCAAGCGCGACGAGTCGGCGCCCTACGTTTTCACCGGGCTGCAGATCCTGCATCCGCGTCTGTTCGCCGGGGCGAAGCCGGGGCGCTTCTCGCTCAACCTGCTCTACGACCGCGCCGAGGCGGCGAAGCGGCTGTATGCTGTGGCGCATGACGGGCACTGGTTCCATATCGGCACGCCAGACGGCCTCGCCCTGGCCCAGCGCGAGCTGCCGCGCATCGAGCAAGCGGCGCGCTAACCCATGAGCGGCGCCCCGCCTTCCGGGATGCGCCGCGTCTTCACCGTGCCGCCGGGCGTGGCATTCGCCGACGCGCTGGCCCAGGGTCTGCTGCGCGAATCCGGCGATCCACTGAAGCTTTCCGAGATCACGATCCTGCTGCCGCATCGCCGCGCCGTGCGCGCGCTCAGCGACGCTTTCCTGCGCGCCTCGGGCGGCCGGGCCATGCTGTTGCCGGCGCTAAGGCCGATCGGCGACGTGGACGAGGACGACGCGGCGCTCATGTCGGGCGACGCGGTCGCGTCGCTGGAGGACGCCGCGCTGCCGCCGGCGATCGCACCGGCGCGCCGGCTGATGCTGCTCGCGCGCTTGATCATGGCGCGGCCGGACATGCCGGTCACCGCCGACCAGGCGTTGCGGTTGGCCGGTTCGCTCGCGCGACTGCTCGACCAGGCCCATACCGAACGCCGATCTTTCGACAAGCTCAAAGAGCTTGTGCCGGAGAGATTCGCCCAGCACTGGAGCAAGACGCTCGATTTCCTGAAGCTCATCACCGAGCACTGGCCGAAAATCCTTAAGGACGAAGGCGCGATGGACCCGGCGGAACGGCGCGATAAGGCGCTGGGGCTGTTGGCCGAGCGATGGTCGGAGCGCCCGCCCGCGGGCCGCGTGTTGATCGCCGGCTCGACCGGCAGCGTGCCCGCCACGGCCGATCTGATGAAGGCGGTCGCGGCGCTTAAGCGCGGCGCGGTGATCCTGCCGGGCTTCGATCGCGCGGCGGTCATGGAGGACGAGCAGGCGATCCTGGACGATCCCGCGCATCCGCAGCACGCGATGGCGAAGCTGGTGCGGCATCTGGAGCTGGGGCCGGGGCAGGTGGGCGATTGGCCCACGGGCATAACCCAGCCGCGGCTGGCGCGGGCGAAATTGCTGAGCGCGGCGATGCGCCCGGCCGACGCCACGCATTCCTGGAGCGGCCTTGGAAAATTCGGCGCCGACGCCACCGCCGATGTGCGGCGCGTGGATTGCCTCTCGCCGCGCGAAGAGGCTGCCGCCATCGCGTTGATGCTGCGCGAGACGCTGGAGGCGCCCGGCAAGACCGCCGCGCTGGTCACGCCGGACCGCGCGCTGGCGCATCGCGTGACGGCCGAGCTCAGGCGCTGGAACATCGCGATCGACGATTCCGCGGGGATCGATCTGGCCGCGACGCCGCCTGCCGTGTTCATGCGCCTGGTCGCGCGCATGCTGGCGGAGCGTGTGGCGCCGGTGCCGCTGCTCGCCTGCTTCAAGCATCCGCTCGCCTCGGGCGGCATGGCGCGCGAGGAGTTCCGCAAGCTGACGCGGCGGTTGGAGCTCGCGGCGTTGCGCGGCCCGCGCCCCGCGCCGGGCTTCGCCGGCATCGCCGCCGCGCTGAGAAGCATCGAGGAACCGGACCGGGCGCTGCTCCAATGGATCACGCGGCTCAACGAAGTTTCGCGAAAATTCGCCGATCTGCTGCGGCAGCGGCGCGCGAAACTGGAAGAACTGCTCGCGGCGCATTGGGATTTCGCCTCGTTCCTGGCCACCGGCGCGGATGGCGCGCCGGCCTTGCGAATGGGCGAGGCGGGCGAGGCGCTTGTTCTGCGGTTCGACGAAATCAAATCCTCGGCCGATGCGATGGGCGCGATCGACGGCGCCGACTATCCGCAGCTTTTCCTAGGTCTGCTGCAAGGCGCGGTCGTGCGCCCGCGCCGCGGCCAGCATCCGCGTCTGGCGATCTGGGGATTGCTCGAGGCGCGCCTGCAACAGGCCGACCGGCTGATCCTCGGCGGGCTGAACGAAGGCGTGTGGCCGCCCAAGCCGCCGGACGACCCCTGGCTCAGCCGCCCGATGCGCCAGGAGTTCGGCTTGCCGCTGCCCGAGCGGCGCATCGGTTTGTCGGCGCACGATTTCGCGCAAGGCTTTCTGGCGGGCGAGGCGATCCTGACGCGCTCGGCGCGTGTGGACGGCGCGCCAATGGTGCCGTCGCGTTGGCTATTGCGGCTTAACGCCGTGTTGCGCGCGGGCGGCCGCGCCAAGGCGCTGCGCGAGGGTCATTGGCTGGATTGGCAGGAGCGGCTCGACCGTCCCGAAAAGATCGCCGCGGCCGAGCGTCCCGCGCCGCGTCCGCCCGTCGCCGCGCGGCCGCGCCATCTGTCGGTCACGCAGATCGAAATGTGGATGCGCGATCCCTATGCGATTTACGCCCGGCACATCCTGCGGTTGCGCCGGCTCGCGGATATCGACGAGCAGCCGGGCGCCGCCGACCGCGGCATCCTGATCCACGACGCGCTGGAAAAATTTCTCAGCCGGTTTCCGAAGGAGCTGCCGGAAGACGCTTACGACCGGTTGCTCGACGTGGGGCGCGAGGTGTTCCGCCCCTTCGACTCGCGGCCGGGAGTGGCCGCGTTCTGGTGGCCGCGCTTCGAGCGCGCGGCGCGCTGGTTCGTGGACCAGGAGCGCGCGCGCCGACCATCGCTGACCGAAAGCGCGGCGGAAATAAGCGGCGCGCTGGATTTCGACGCGCCCGGCGGCCCGTTCCATCTTACCGCCAAGGCCGATCGCATCGACCGATTGAAGGAGGGCGGGCTGGTCATCATCGACTACAAGACCGGGCAGGCGCCGAGCCAGAAACAGGTCGATCTGGGCATGGCGCCGCAATTGCCGCTGGAAGCCGCCATTGCCAGGCAGGGCGGATTCAAATCAGTCGGCAAGGCCGAGATTGCCGCGCTGGAAGTCTGGCGCCTCAGCGGCGGCGCGGAGCCGGGCAAGATAACCGCGGTCGCCGGCGACCCGAACGGCATCGCCGAGCAGGCGATGGCGGGCTTGCTGCGGTTGATCGCGGCTTACGACAAGGCCGACACGCCCTATGAATCGCGTCCGCGCGCCGCTTTCGCGCCGGTCTATTCGGACTACGACCACTTGGCGCGGGTGCAGGAATGGTCGTCGGCCGAGGACGACCAGTGACGCCGGATTTCAACCCGCTGGAGCTGACCCCGGCCCAACGCCAGGCCGCCGATCCGCGCATCTCGGCCTGGGTCGAGGCCTCGGCCGGCACCGGCAAAACGCAGGTGCTGACCGCGCGCGTGCTGCGCCTGCTGCTGCTGCCCGAAACCAAACCGACGCGAATTCTGTGCCTTACCTTCACCCGCGCGGCGGCGGCGGAAATGGCCACGCGCATCGCCGAGCGACTGGGGTTGTGGGCGATACTGCCGGACGACGATTTGCAGCAGGAACTGGAAAAAATCGGTCACGACAAGATCGACGAATCGACTCTCGCCCGCGCGCGCCGGCTGTTCGCCCAGGTTCTCGACGCGCCGGGCGGAATGCGCATCATGACGATTCACGCCTTCTGCCAGTCGGTGCTGCAGCGCTTTCCGCTGGAAGCGGGCCTGGCGCCGCATTTCACCGTGCTGGACGAAGACCAGGCCCGCGCGATGATGCACGAGGCGCGCGACACGCTGCTCGGCGCCGAGGCGCCCGAGCCCGCGCTGGGCGATCCGCTGGCGCGCCTGGCCGCCTGGGTCGGCGAGGACGATTTCAACAAGTTGATGCAAGCCCTGGCGTCCGAACGCGGGCGCCTGTCGCGCGCGCTCCAAGCAAGCGGCGGGATCGAGGGCCTGGCCGCCGCGATCCGCAAGCGCCACGGCATGGGCATGGTCAAAAGCGAAGCCGACCTGCTCGCCGCGGCTTGCGCCGAGGGCGCGTTCGACTGCGGGGCGTTGACGCTGGCCGTGCAGGCGCTGCAGCAAGGCTCGAAGAGCGACAAAGAACGCGGCCAAGTCGTCGCCGATTGGCTGGCATCCGATGCGCCCGCGCGAGCTTTGACGATCAAGGACTACATCACCGCCTTCCTGACCCAGAAAGGCGAGCCTCGCGACCGCTTGGCGACCAAGGCCGTCGAAGAAAAAAATCCCGGCACGATCGCCGCGTTGACCGCCGAGGCGCACCGCATCGTCGCGCTCATGGAGCGCCGCCGCGCGCTGGCCGTGGCCGAAGCCTCCGTGGCCGTGGCGCGCCTCGGCGACGCGATGCTGACGCTCTACGCGCGGCGCAAGCGCGAAGCGGGGGTGCTCGACTACGACGACCTGGTGCTGCATACGCGCCGGCTGCTGGAGGCGCCCGGCAATACCGGGTGGGTGCTGTTCAAGCTCGATGGCGGGCTCGATCACATATTGATCGACGAGGCGCAGGACACCAATCCCGACCAATGGGCCATCGTGCGTGCGCTGACCGAGGAATTCTTCGCCGGCGAGGGCGTGCGCGGCGACGCGGCGCGCACCGTGTTCGCGGTCGGTGATCCCAAGCAGTCGATCTTCAGTTTCCAGCGCGCCGATCCCGCGGCCTTCGCCGCGATGAGCCGGCATTTCGCCGAACGCGTGCGCCGGGCAAGCGCGGATTTCCTGCCGATCGAGCTGACGAAGTCGTTCCGCTCCGCTCCGCCGGTGCTGGCGCTGGTGGACGCGGTTTTCGCCGCCGGCGCGGCGCGCGACGGGGTGGTCGAGGAAGGCCACGCGCTGAAGCACGAGCCCGAGCGCATGGGCGACGCGGGCCTGGCCGAGCTTTCCCCCACGGCGGTGTTGCGCGCCGGCGGGGAAATGGCGCCCTGGTCGCCGCCGACCATGCGGGTGGACGCCGACCAGCCGCGCGCGCGCCTGGCGCAGCGCATCGCCGACACGGTGCGGGAATGGCTGGTCACGCCGCCCGAGCTGCTGAAATCGAAAAACCGGCGCGTCCGCCCGGGCGACATCATGGTGCTGGTGCGCCGGCGCGACGCGCTGGTCGAGGAATTGGTGCGCGCGCTGAAGCGCCACAACGTGCCGGTAGCGGGCGTGGACCGCATGGTGCTGACCGAGCAGTTGGCGGTGATGGATCTGATGGCGTTGGGCGACGCGCTGCTGCTGCCGGAAGACGACCTGACCCTCGCCGCGGTTCTGAAAAGCCCGCTGCTAGGTTTGACCGAGGACCAGCTCTACCGGCTGGCCCATGGGCGCGACGGCAGCCTGTGGGCGGCGCTGAACGCGCGCGCGGCCGGAGATGCGGACGGACCGGAGGCCCGCGCGTTGGCCGAGCTCGGCGCGCTGCTGGCCAGGGCCGATTTCGTCGGCCCTTACGCGCTTTATGCCGAAATCCTCGGCGCGCGCGGCGGGCGGCGGAAACTGGTCGCAAGGCTCGGCTTCGATGCCGGCGATCCGATCGACGAGTTCCTGGCGGCGGCGCTGTCGTTCGAGCGCGAGCACGAGCCGTCGCTGCAAGGGTTCCTGAAATGGCTGCGCGCGGGCGCGGCCGAGATCAAGCGCGAGCTGGACCAGAGCGGCCGCGACGAGGTTCGCATCATGACCGTGCACGGTGCGAAAGGCCTGCAGGCGCCGATCGTCATCCTGCCCGACACGCAGCAGATGCCGCGGCACGACAATTCGGTGCTGTGGGACAAGGACGACACGCCGCTATGGTCGCCGCGCGTGCCGATGGACGACGCGGTGGCGGCGCTGGCGCGCGACGGCGCCAAGACGGCGCGCGAACGCGAATACCGCAGGCTGCTTTACGTGGCGCTGACCCGCGCCGAGGATCGCATCTACGTCACGGGCTGGCGCCGCGACCGGCCGGCGAGCGAAGCCTGCTGGTACAACCTAGTGCGGGATGGCGCGAGCCGGATCGAAGCGATGAAGCCGGAGCAGGGCGTACCGGAAGGCGAGGGCTGGGAAGGCGAGCGCCGCGTGCTGGAATCGGACCAGGTGTCCCAGCCGAAATCGCTCGACGAACAGGCGCGCGTTGCGGCCGCCGCATTGCCGGATTGGGCCGGGCGCGACCCGGCGCCCGAGCCGGAGCCGCCCACGCCGCTCGCGCCCTCAAGTCTCGACGAAGAAGGCGAGCAGCCCGTGCTGCCGCCCGTCGGCGCCGAGGCCGAGCGACGCTTCCGCCGCGGATTGCTGATCCATCGTCTATTGCAGGTCCTGCCCGAGCTGCCCGCCGACAAACGCCGCGCGGCATCTGGCGCGTTGCTCGGACGCTGGGCGCGCGGGCTCAACGACGAGCAGCGCGCGCAGATCGCGGAAGAAACGCTGCGCGTGCTCGAATCGCCCGATCTGGCGCCGCTGTTCGGTCCGGAAGGTCGCGCCGAGGCCGCGATTATCGGACGCGTCGGTAGCCGCCTCATATCGGGGCAGGTGGACCGTCTCGTGGTGCGGCCGGATGAGGTTTTGATCCTCGATTACAAAACGAATCGCCCGCCGCCCCGACGCGTCGAGGAGGCGCCGCGCGCCTATGTGCGGCAGATGGCGGCCTATCGCGCGGTTTTGCGCGGCATCTATCCGGGCCGCGCGGTCCGGTGCGCGCTGGTGTGGACCGACGGGGCCTATGCGATGACGCTGCCCGACGGGCTGTTGGACCGCGCCGATCCGACGCGGTCGGGTTCGGCCGCGGCACCTTGACGCTCGCGGGGTGCGGTACCTAGATTGGGTCCATCGCCAGCAACCCAACCGGACCCCGCGCCCATGAGCACCCGCAAAGTCACCGCCTCTTCTTTCGATGCCGACGTTCTGAAGGCCGCCGGCCCCGTGGTGGTGGATTTCTGGGCGGAATGGTGCGGGCCGTGCAAGGCGATCGCGCCGAGCCTGGAAGACATGGCCAAGGACATGGCCGGCAAGGTGACCATCGCCAAGGTCAATATCGACGAGAATCCCGACCTCGCCACGAAATACCAGATCCGCAGCATTCCGACACTGATGGTGTTCAAGGGCGGCAAGCCCGTCTCGACGCGGCTGGGCTCCGCGCCCAAGCAGGCGCTCTACCAGTGGGTGGAGCAGTCGATCACCTGATCCACGTGCCGGGCGCCTGACCGCAAGCCCGCTTTCTGTTCCGCCCGAAAAGGGCATGATCTATGCTGCGCCCTTCGCCTCGAGCGTAGGGACGCGCGGATGGTGACGCCTGTCGAGCTGCTGAACAAGGCGGTCGCGTTGCACAACGCCGGCCGCCTGGATCAGGCGGAGCGGATTTACCGCGAGATTCTGCGCGCCAATCCCCGCAACGGGCAGGCGCTGGCGCTGTTGGGCGAAATCGCCCGCCGCAGCCAAATTCCCATCGCCACCGCCGCGACCGAACCGAGCGACGCGCTGCTTGGCGCGCTGGCCGAGCAACCCGCCCCCCAGCCGCGGGCCGCGGCGTCGGAAGGCGACATCGTCCTGGGTGCCGCGTTCGGCTACGACGCGGCGAAAATCGCGCCCTTCGTGCAGTCGCTGCGCGAGCACCATGCGGGTCCGGTGCTGCTGTTCGTCGATTCCCCGGCGCTGGGGCCGTTCCTCGACCGCTACCGGATCGCGTTCGAGGTCCACGACAAGGCCGATCGGGCCATGCACGTGGTGCAGGCGCGTTTCGTCATGGCGCTCAATCACCTGTTGAAGCAAGGCCATCGCTACCGGCGCGTGCTGCTGACCGATGTCGGCGACGTGATGTTCCAGGCCGATCCGTTTTCCCTGGCGGCGGATCCGCCGCTGGTGTCGTTCCAGGAGCATCCGAGCTTCACCCTGGACACGCAGCCGACCAACGCGCGCTGGATGACGCAATTCTTCGGCGCCGCCGCGCTTGCCGGCGTCTTCAAGGGCAAGCCGGTGGTGTGCGTGGGCGTGACGCTGGGACATACACGGGCGGTCATCGCCTACCTGCGGCTGCTGCTTGCCGTCGCCGCGCTCACCGGCAAGGACCGGATCATGGAGTTCGGCTGCGACACGGCCGTGCACAACTTCATCGCCCATCTGAAATTGATCGAGGGGTTCGAAATCGGCCCCTGCTACCGGCATTGCGCGCATCTGGGAACCGCCGATCCGACGGCGGTATGGGTGGACGAGGAGGGCTTCATTCGCGTCAAGCCCGACCATAGGCCGGCGATCGTCCACCAGTACAATTACGGCCACCAACAGGCGATCGACCTGGTCGAGCGGAAATACCGTCCCTAGGCATTCTCCGCCAGCACCACGCCGGCTAGATACAACGACCCGCAGATCAAGACTCGCGCCGGGTTTTTTCCGACGGCAATGATCTCGTCCAGCGCCGCTTGCAGATTTGGCGAGGATTGCGCGTCGATGCGGCAGGCCCGTGCATGCGCCGCCGTTTCCTCGCCTTTCAGCGACGCGTTCGCGCCGGGAATGGTGACCGCGCGCAAGCCCGCGACATAGGGCGCCATCGGCCTGAGGAAATCGCGCGGCTCCTTGGTGTTGAGCATGCCGTAGATCAGATACAACGGCTTGTCGCGCCAGCCCTTGGCGATCTCCGCCAGCGCCTCGCCGCAGCCCGCGTTGTGGCCGCCGTCCAGCCACAGTTCCCAATCTCCGGGTAGCTTACCGACCAGCGGTCCACGTTTCAGGCGTTGCATTCGCGCGGGCCAGTCCACGCCGCGCAGCCCTTGGCGAATATGCGCCTCCGATACAGGAAAACCGTCGAGCATTTCCAGGCAGGCGATCGCCGTGCCGGCATTGACGATCTGGTGCGGGCCGAACAAAGCGGGTCTCGGCAAGTCCAGTTTCCAGCGCTTGCCGTCGTAGCGCATGCCGCCAGGCGTTTCGGCCACGCGCCATTCCTTACCGAAGCGGTGAAGCGGCGCTTGCAGCTCGCGCGCGCGCGCTTCCAGCACATCCTCGGCCTCGCGCGATTGCGGCGCCAACACGGCCGGCGCACCGGCTTTGAAGATTCCGGCTTTCTCGCTCGCGATTTTCGCCAGCGTGTCGCCCAGGTGATCCATGTGGTCCATCGAGATCGGCGTGACGCAGGTCGCCGCCGGCCGGTCGGTCACGTTGGTCGTGTCCAGCCGCCCGCCCATGCCCACTTCCAGCAGCACGATATCGGCCCCGACGCGCGAAAAGGCCAGGAACGCGGCGCAGGTCGTAATCTCGAAGAAGGTGATGCTCTGCCCGGCGTTGACGCGCTCGCATTCTTCCAAAACATCGACCAGCTCATTCTCGCCGATCAACTCGCCCGCCAAGCGGATGCGCTCGTGGAAGCGCACGAGATGCGGCGAGGTATAGACATGGCAGCGCCGGCCCGACGTTTCCATCGTGGCGCGCAGATAGGCGACCACCGAGCCCTTGCCGTTGGTGCCCGCGACATGCACGACCGGCGCGATGCGTTTATGCGGATCGCCCAGCGCCTTCAGCAGGCGCAGCACGCGCTCCAGCGACAAATCGATCAGCTTGGGATGCAGCGCCAAAAGCCGCGTCAGCACCCGGTCGCTGCGGGACTGCCCCGGAGCGGGGGTGGCGGGCATCTATTGGCTCTTGGCGGCGCCCTGATGCGCGGCGTGCGGCGACGCCAGGGTCAGCACCTCGGCGCTGGGCTCCGGCTTCAGCAGCAGGCCCAGCACGCGCGCCAGCGTCGCCTTCAGCTCCTTGCGCCGCACCACCATGTCGACCATGCCGTGGTCCAGCAGGTATTCGGCGCGCTGGAAACCCTCGGGCAGGGTTTCACGGATGGTTTCTTCGATCACGCGCGCGCCCGCGAATCCGATCACCGAATTCGGCTCGGCGATCGCGATGTCCGCCAGCATGGCGAAGCTGGCGGTGACGCCGCCGGTGGTCGGATCGGTCAGGATCGCGACGTAAGGCAGGTTTTTCTCGCGCAACTGCATCGTGGCGATGACCGTGCGCGGCATCTGCATCAGCGACAAAATGCCTTCCTGCATGCGCGCGCCGCCCGAGGCGGGCACGACGATCAGCGCGGCCTGCTGCAGCTTGGCCAGGTTGGCGGCGGCGACCAGCGCCTCGCCCACCGCCACGCCCATCGACCCGCCCATGAACTCGAACTCGAACGCGGCGATCACGGCGCTGAGGCCGCCGACCGTGCCATGCGCGACGACGATGGCGTCGGCCTCGCTGGTCGCGCCCTGCGCCGCCTTCAAGCGCTCGCTGTAGCGCTTGCGGTCGCGGAAGCGCAGCGGATCGGCCGGCGTCTTCGGCAGCTCGATGCGCGCGTATTTCCCGTCGTCGAACAGCATGGCGAGGCGCCGCTTGGCGTCCATGCGCAGATGATGGCCGCAGCTCGCGCACACGAACAGCGCGGCCTCCAGGTCGCGGTGGAACATCATCTGTCCGCAGCCAGGGCATTTCAGCCACAGCTTGTCGGTCGGCTCGGTGGTCTTGCTGACCAGCGCCCGGATTTTCGGCCGGACGAAATTGGTGAGCCAGTTCATGCGGCCTTGACCGGCTTGCCGCGCGCGCCGCGCACGCCTTTCGCCAACGCCGCGACCTGCTTCAGCACGGCCAGGGCGAGGCCCGGCTTGGCCTTGCCCTTCTTGTCGAGATTGCCCGCGAGCGTCTGCACCAGCGCCGAGCCCACCACGGCCGCGTCGGCCACGCGCGCGACTTCCGCCGCTTGCTGTGGCGTTCTGATGCCGAAGCCCACGGCGATCGGCAATTTGGTGTGGCGCTTGAGCCGCGTCACCGCCTGGCGCACGTGGTCGGTCGAGACGGCGCGCGTGCCGGTGATGCCCATGATCGAGACATAGTAGACGAAACCGTTGGTGTTGTTCAGCACGGCGGGCAGGCGCTTGTCGTCGGTGGTCGGCGTGGCCAGGCGGATGAAATTTACTCCGGCCTGCATCGCCGGCAGGCACAACTCGTCGTCGTGCTCGGGCGGCAGGTCAACGACGATCAGCCCATCCACCCCCGCCGCCCTGGCGTCGGCGAGGAATTTCGGCGCGCCGTAGATGTAGATCGGGTTGTAGTAACCCATGAGGACAATAGGCGTGTCGGCGTCGCGCTTGCGGAAGTCCTTGACCATCGCCAGGGTCTTTTTCAGCGTCATCCCCGATCTTAGCGCGCGCAGGCTCGCGGCCTGGATCGCCGGCCCGTCGGCCATCGGGTCGGAAAAGGGCATACCCAGCTCGATCAGGTCGGCGCCCGCCCCCGAAAGGCCGCAAAGAATCTTCGCGGAAGTCTTCGCGTCTGGATCGCCGGCGGTGATGAACGTCACCAGGCCGCCGCGTCCTTCCCGGGCCAGGGCCGCGAAGCGCCGCGCGATGCGGCCGTCGCCGCCGTTCATAGCTTAACCCCGAGGGCATCGGCGACGGTGAAGATGTCCTTGTCGCCGCGGCCGCACAGATTGACCACCAGCAGATGGTCTTTCTTCAAGCGCGGCGCGCGGCGGATCACTTCGACCAGCGCATGGGCCGGCTCCAGCGCCGGGATGATGCCCTCGAGCTTGGAGCAAAGCTGGAAGGCTTGCAGCGATTCCTTGTCCGTGGCGGCGACGTATTCCACCCGGCCCACGTCGTGCAGCCAGGAATGCTCGGGGCCGACGCCCGGATAGTCTAGGCCCGCGGAAATCGAATGCGCTTCTTGGATTTGCCCGTCCTCGTCCTGCAGCAGATAGGTGCGGTTGCCGTGCAGCACGCCGGGCCTGCCGCCCTCGATCGAGGCGGCGTGTTTCTTGGTCTTGAGGCCGTGGCCCGCGGCCTCGACGCCCACCAGGGTCACGTTGCGGTCGTCCAGGAACGGATGGAACAGGCCGATCGCGTTCGATCCGCCGCCGATGCAGGCCACCAGCGTGTCGGGCAGGCGGCCCTCGGCCGCCATGATCTGCGCGCGCACCTCCTCGCCGATGATCGATTGGAAATCGCGCACCATCGTCGGGTAGGGATGCGGGCCGGCGGCGGTGCCGATCAGGTAATAGGTGTTCTCGACATTCGCCACCCAGTCGCGCAGCGCCTCGTTCATCGCGTCCTTCAACGTGCCGGAGCCCGAGGCGACGGGCCGGACTTCCGCGCCCAGAAGCTTCATGCGGAACACGTTGGGCTGTTGGCGCGCGATGTCGGTCTCGCCCATGTAGACGACGCAGGGCAGGTCGAACAGCGCGCAGACCGTGGCCGTGGCGACGCCGTGCTGGCCCGCGCCGGTCTCGGCGATGATGCGCGTCTTGCCCATGCGCCGCGCCAGCAGAATCTGCCCGATCGTGTTGTTGATCTTGTGCGCGCCGGTGTGGTTCAGCTCCTCGCGCTTGAAATAGATTTTCGCGCCGCCCAGGTGCTCGGTCATGCGCTGCGCCAGATAGAGCGGCGACGGGCGGCCGATGTAATGCTTGTGGTGGTATTTGATCTCGGCGTGAAACGCCGGATCGTTCTTGGCCTCGTTATAGGCGCGCTCGACCGCCAGGATCAGCGGCATCAGCGTCTCGGCGACGTAGCGCCCGCCATGGATGCCGAACTGGCCGCGCTCGTCCGGCCCGGCGCGGAAGGTGTTGAGGGTCATGGCATTCGGCTTTCGTCCCACTCCAGGACGAATTTCATAGAATAGACGGGCCGATGGCACAAGCCGGACAACCCAGGAAACTTGTCTCGGTGATCAGGCCTTTCCTTTCGCGGCCCTGATGAACGCGGCGATCCTGGCCGGGTTCTTGACCCCCGGGCGTATCTCCACGCCCGAGGAAACGTCCACGCAAGGCGCCCCCGATATACGGATCGCCTCGGCGACGTTTTCCGGCGTCAACCCGCCCGAGAGCATCCAGGGCTTCGGGAACTTGCGGCCGCGCAGCAGAGTCCAATCGAACCGCGCCGCGTTGCCGCCGGGCAGCGCGTTCTTTTTATCTTTCGGCGGCACGCCGTCGAACAACAGCCAATCGGCGACTGCGGCGAAATCACCCACCGCGTTCAGGTCGGCGGCGACGGCGACCTTGATCGCCTTCATCGCCGCCACGCCGGTGCGCGTCTTGATCTCGGCGACCCGCGCGGGCGTTTCCTTGCCGTGAAGCTGCAGCAGGTCGAGCTTGACGGTCGCGAGCGTACGATCCAGCAGGAAGTCGTCGGGATCGACGAACAGCCCGACTTTTTTGATGCCCGCGCCCGCCAGCATGGCGAGATCGCGCGCCTTCTCGGGCGTCACCGCGCGCGGCGAGGGCGGATAGAACACCAGGCCGATGAAATCGGCGCGACCATCGCGCGCCGCAGCCACGGCCTCGGGCGAGTTGATGCCGCAAATCTTGATCTGAGCCATGCGCCGCACGCTACCACGCCGCGCGGGAATCGGGTACGAACTCCGCATGGGCTTTCTCGACCGCATCGCGGAGTGCAACAACGCCGATTTCAGCCGCTTGCTGCCGTTTAGCGTCGGCGCGGCCCAGGTTGGCTGGATCGATCCCAAATTCGCCCGGATTCTGCAGCGGTTCCCCGGCGTATTCGCCGTCGGCGCGCGCGGCGTGTCACTGGCACCGTCGCTCGACACCCCGGCCAAGCGCAGCAAGGCGGTGGACGGCGTGTTGCGCCAACTGACCCAAGACAAGATTATCAAGGGCTGGCGCGATGAAACCTATGCGGTGAATCCGCTCGGCGGCGGCAGGGCGTTGCTGACGATGGAGCGCGCCGGGGTGCCGCATTTCGGCGTGCGCGCCCAGGGCGTGCACATGAACGGCTTCGTTCGCAAACGCGACGGCATCCATATGTGGATCGGACGCCGCTCCAAAGGCAAAGAGACCTATCCGGGCATGCTCGACAACATGGTGGCCGGCGGCCAGCCCGTCGGCATCTCGTTCAAGGAGAATCTGATCAAGGAATGCCGCGAGGAAGCGGGCATTCCGCGCCGTCTGGCGGCGCGCGCGATTCCGGTCGGGGCGATCTCCTATGCCTATGAAGGCAAAACCGAAGGCGGCATCAAGCCCGACATCCAGTATTGCTACGACCTGGAACTGCCGGCGGATTTCACGCCGCGCAACACCGACGGCGAAATCGCGGCGTTCGTGCTGTGGCCCATTTCCCGCGTCGCCCGGATCGTGCGCGACACGCGGCGGTTCAAGTTCAACTGCAATTTGTGCATCATCGATTTCCTGCTGCGCCACGGGCTGATCGGCCCAGAGCACCCGGATTACGCGGCGATCTGCCGCGGCCTTAGGCGCTAGCGATCCTTAGGAACCGCTGCGGCTCGGCGAAGCCTTTCAGCACCGCGCTTTCCTCGGCCGGCTTCAACGGCGCCAGCAGCCGCCCGGCTTCGGGATCGTCCGCGACCTCGCGCGACAGTACGATGTCGCCGCCCCGCGACTGGCCTTGCAGCCGCGCCGCCTTGTTCACCGTGCCGCCGAAATAATCCATGCGGCCATTCAGCGTCACGCAAATGCAGGGGCCGGAATGCACTCCCAGCTTGATCACGATCGCCGCCTTGTCGCCGTGCTTGGCGTGCGCGCGATTGAAGTCCATGACGCGGCGCTGCACCGCAAGGGCGGCGGCGATGGCGTCGGCCGGCTTGACGAACGCGGCCATCACGGCGTCGCCGATGGTCTTGACCACCGCGCCGTCGTGCTCGCGCACCGTCTCCGCCAGGAAGGCGAAATGATCGCGCACCAGATGGAAGGCGGGGGCGTCGCCGATGCTTTGATACAGGCCCGTCGAGCCGCGCAGATCGGTGAACATCAGCGCCACCTGGCCGACCGCCACTTCGTCGCCGGGCCTCAGCGCTTCGTCAGAGAAAAGATCGCGGAAAGCCTGCAACGCGGTCACGCGGTCGGCGGTCAGCGCGTCGCGCACCCAGGCGCGATCCTCGACGATGAAGGTCAGCTCGCGCTTGGCCATATTGACCAGCTCGATCGCGCCCGGCTTCGTCGGCGGGCCGGCATGCACGTCCTTGTCGTCCAGGATCACCGCCGGAAACCCGCCCAGCTTCCAGTCGTGGAGTTTTTCCGGGCCCGGCTCCAGCGTGCGCAGGCGATAGAGGCCGAAGGGCAGATCGGCCTCGACCGTTCGCGTTTGGCCGGGCTGCACGGTCACATGCACCTTGATATGCGGCGTGCTCATCGGCCCGAACAGGCAGTATTCGCCGCCGGAAATCGGGCGCAGCGCGGGCGCGGGGTGGAAGCTCGCCTCGACGTTCTTCGAGAAATCGCGGTCGTAATCGATGTTGCAGGTGCCGCAATGGGCGCCCCTGGGCAGGGCGTCGAGGCCGCCGCTCTGCGACTTGGCCACGCGGCAGCGCGGGCAAAGTATGTCCCAGCGCAGCTCCAGAAGCCCGGCGCGCACGGCCTGCAGGCACAGCTCGATGGCGTGGCGCTGGGGCACCCGCCAGCGCCGCGCCAGCTCCAGGGGTCTTATTGTCCACAAATCTACCTCAGGCGCGGTCAGGATGTGATCGGCCAGGCGTTTCGCCAAACCATGCCCGTGCGGGGTCTGCTCGATCCGCGCGGCGATGGCGGCGGCGCGTTCGACGGCGCCGGACGGCAGCGCGGGCGGCGGCACCTCGAACGGTTGCGCGCTCGCGCCCCTAGCGAACTCGTCGGCCTCCTTCGCCAGGCGCCCGAAGATCTTGCCGGTGGACGGGAAAAACCCCGTCGCGAGGATCGCCGTGCCGAACAAATTCGCGGCTTCGGCCTCAAGCTCGTATTCGCCGCTGGCGCCCGCGCCGTCCGGCTTCAGACGGAAGGTCGCGCAGATTGTCCTGAGCGGTCCCTTCACGAAGCTGCGGCGATGCTCGAACCAGCGCTCATGCACCCAGTTGACGGGATGCTCGCGCCATTCCAGCGCGAACGGCCCTTTGTGCGCCCTGCCGACATAGTCGACCGCGCCGTCCGGGCGCGGCGTTTCGACGATCGCGTGCTTGGGCAGGCCGGCGGCTTCGTTGAAGCGTGCGGTGTCGGCCATCGCCGTCCACACTTGGGTGGGCGGGGAATCGAAATGCCAGGTCCAAGTGCGTGTCGGCATCGCGGCCTTTCCGTTGGCCGGCGATGCTATCACGCTACCAGACGAAATTGGGCATCACGGCCGCCGGCGAAACGCCGGTCCGCTCGATCAAGGCGTTCAATTTTTCGGGATCGGGATGGCCGCCGGCCGGCACCTCCAGCTCCTCGCCGTGGATGCCGTGCGCCACGAACAGCGCGTCGATTCCCGCGCCCTTGGCGCCCGCTATGTCGGTACGGAATGAATCGCCCACGGCCAGGATGCGCCGCCGGTCGGCGACTCCCAGCAGCTTGAAACACAGTTGGTACATGTCGCGGTGCGGCTTGCCGTGCCAGCGCACATGCCCGCCCAGCGCCTCGTAGCGCTCGGCCAGAAGCCCGGCGCAGATCTGCATCCGTCCGTGATGGATCACCACCAGGTCGGCATTGGCGCAGACCATCGGGATGCGGCGCTGGGCGCCCTGCTTCAGCAGCGGCTCGTATTCCTTCAGCGTCTCGCCGTCCATGTGCGCGCCGGTGTTGAGGATGAACTCGGCCGCGCCGACGTCGTGCACGACCGTAAGGTCGAGGCCGGCGAGCATGCCGGTATCGCGCTCCGGGCCCAGATGGAAGGCCTTGCGGCCGAGTTTCGCGTACCACGGATCGTCGCGCTTTTTCAGATGCTGCCAGGCGTCCTCGCCCGAGGTCATCACGGCGTTCAGCAGCTCGGGCCGGATGCCCATCTCGGTCATGCGCTTGACCGCAACGTCCACGCGGCGCGGCGCGTTCGACAGCGCCATCGCGCGCTTGCCCGCGCGCTTCAGCCGCTCCAGGCAGTCGATGGCGCCGGGATAGGCCTTGTCGCCGTCGTGCAGCACGCCCCACAGATCGAGGATGAATCCGTCGTAGCGTCCGGCGATTTCCCGCAGGCCGTGGATCGATGGCGGCAACGGCACCTGGTTGTTTCCCTATTCCCGGTCTTTCACGATGCGCTGCTCGCCGAACAGGAATCCCTGGCCGAAATCGATCTGGAAATCCAGCAGCTCGGTCAGGTCGCCTTCCGATTCCAGGTAATCGACCGCCAAATCCACCCCGGCATGGTCCAGGCTGTCTTTCAAGGCACGCGGGTCGATCGAGGGCGTGTCGAGCCGCAGCTCGTCCAGCAGCATGCGCGCCGGGATTTTCACGAAGCGCACGCCCTGGCGCGCGAGCGCAGCGCCGTCGAGGCGCAGATTGTCCACCTGGTCGATCGAAAAGCGCGCGCCGAGCCGCGCCAGGCGGCCGAGCGCCTCGACGCTGTCGGCGTTCTTGGTGGCGAAGTCGGTCTGCGGGAACTCCAGCACCAACCGCGCCGCGAGACCGATATGCAGGCCGACCTGCTCCGCGAATTCATTGAGGAACGCCGTGTCGTCCAGCGTGTTACGCGTGACGTTGCACACGAAGCCGGCGTCGGATTTGCCGAATTGGGTCTTGCGCGCGATCTCGACCGAGCGGAACAGCACCAGATTGTCGATCGCGGCGCTTAAGCCCGCTTTCGCGGCGGCCTCGGCGAATTGCGCCAGGTGGATCGTGCCGCCGTCGCCCGCGCGCAGCCGCGTGAAGCATTCGTAGAAGCGGATTTTCCGCTGCGGCAGGCTGACGATGGGTTGCAGATAAAGGTCGATGCGGTCGTGGCGCAGCGCCTCGCGCACCTGGTCCAGCGCCTCGGCGGCGTCGGCATCGGCCGTCGCCACGGCGCCGGCCGGGCGGTCCTGCGGCAGCACGGCGGCGAAACCCTGACGCGGACCGGCGGGCGTGCCGTTCTTGGCCGGGTACAGACGGCCGATCATCGTCTGCAGCGTCTTCACTTCCGCCACCGCCGTGTCCACGCCGCTCGCCGCGGCCGCGGGCGCCGAGGCGGGCGCAGACATGGTGGTCGGCGTCGCGGCCGCCGCCCCGTCCGGAGCCAGCGCGCGGACCGGCGCGCCGTGCAACTCCGTCAGCTCCTTCTTCAACGCATTGATTTCGCGCCTGAACGCCGCGAAGCGACGGTTGGCTATTTTCTGCCTGACGTGCCGCGCCGTCGTCTCGTGGATCAGCGCACCGCCCAGGAACACGAAGGCCGCGAACAGCCACCAGCCGATCGTCTCGGTCAACGAAAACACGGTCGGCACCACGAAAATCGCGGCGGCGGCCAACGTGTAGGTGAAGAGCATCGCGATATGCGACAGGACCGACATGCGCGGTGACTTTTCCTTCGGCCTGTTCTCAATGATCGCAAATACTTAGCAGCTTGGCGCGGCCAAGGGAAGGCGATTGCCTGGGCGCGTCAGGCGAGTTTCGGGAAGACATGCAAGCCCCCGGGACCGAGCGGCAAGGCATCCACGCGCTTGACCGCCGTCACCTTCAAGGGGGCGTAGAGATGCGGGAACAACTGCCCGCCGCGCGATTTTTCCCATCTCAGCTCGGCGCCGAGATCGCATGCGTCCACGGTCAGCAGCAACAGATCGGCGATCCCCGCGCGGTGCTTGGCCGCGCTTTCCGCGATCTGCGCGGCGGTCGAGAAATGGATAAACCCGTCGCGGATATCGTCGGCCGAGCCGCGATACTCGCCGTGGCGGATAGCCGCGTCCCAGTCCGGCTTGCGGCAGAGGTTGTAGATGATTTTTTCGTCCATCGGTTGGGGCGACCATAGCCGTTTGTCACCGCGACAATCCAGCCCTTGCCCTAGGGCCGCCGCGCACCGCACAATCGGCCGTAAGGGCAGGGTAGGGGCGCACCAGCAATGCTGAAGCACATCCCCGGCGTGCTGACGCCGGACGAGGTGAGGCAAATCCTCGCCATCATGGCCGAAGGCCAGTTCGAAAGCGGCGCCGCCACCGCCACCGGCCGCGCGCAGCAGGTGAAGAACAACCTGCAGATCGAACGCAAGCCCGAGGTCAAGAAGCGACTGGACCAGGCCGTGATCGGCGCCTTGATGCGCAACTCGGATTTCCTGGGCTTCACCTTCGCGCGGCTGATCGTGCCGCCGACCTTCAACCGCTACGACCCCGGCATGTACTACGGCAACCATGTCGACACGCCGTTCCTCAACAACGGGCAGGTCCGCGCCGACATGTCGATCACGGTGTTCCTCAGCGACCCGACGACCTACGACGGCGGCGAGCTGGTAGTCATCTCGGGCGAGCACGAAATGCGCGCCAAGCACGCCGCCGGCGACGCCGTGGTCTATCCCACCACCAGCCTGCACCGGGTCGAGCCGGTCACGCACGGCACACGGTTGGCCGCCGTGTCGTGGATCGAGAGCTACGTGCCGGACGAGCGTGCGCGCAACATCCTGCACGATTTGGGCATCGTGAAGGATTTTCTCGAGCGCAACGCCGGCCAGGCTCCCGAAACCGACCTGTTCCGCAATTGCCTGTTCAACCTGATGCGGCTGTGGTGGCGCACGTGATGCGCTGGGACGCGACCGCAGGACTGGAAAAGGAAACGAGGTCACGATGACGATGCATGCCGCCGCCCCGAGGCAAGCCCTGGGCAAGCCCTTGTCCTCGCCCGAGCGCAAGTCCTGGGTTTATGTCGACGGCAAGTGGCGCGACGACAATCCGGCGCTGATGCGCGCCAGCACCCATGCCGGGTGGCTCGCCTCGGTGGTGTTCGACGGCGCGCGCGCCTTCGCCGGCGTGGCGCCCGACCTCGACCTGCATTGCCAGCGCGCGATCCGCTCGGCCTATTCGCTGGGCCTGAAGGCAACGATGAGCGCCGAGGCGCTGGAGAAACTGTGCTGGGACGGCATCCGCAAATTCCCGCAAGGGGCCGAGCTCTATATCCGCCCGATGTTCTATGCCGAGACCGGGTTCGTCGAGCCCGATCCCGCGAGCACGGTGTTCGCGCTGGTGATCACCGACTCGCCGCTGCCGCAGCCCACGGGGTTCTCGGCCTGCCTGTCGAGCTTCCGCCGGCCGCTGCCCGACACGGCGCCGACCGACGCCAAGGCCGCGTGCCTTTATCCCAACGCCGCGCGCGCGATCTTCGAGGCCAAGCAAAAGGGTTTCGACAACGCCATCATGCTGGACCCGTTGGGCAACGTGGCCGAGTTCGCCACCTCGAATCTGTGGCTCGTCAAGAACGGCGTGGCCAGCACGCCGGCCGCCAACGGCACGTTCCTCAACGGCATCACCCGCCAGCGCGTGGTCAAGCTGCTGCGCGCCGCCGGCGTCGAGGCGCAGGAACGCAGCGTGTCGATGCGCGAGGTGCAGGACGCGGACGAGGTGTTCGCCACCGGCAACTACGCCAAGGTGCAGCCCGTCACGCGGATCGAGGACCGGAATCTGCAGCCCGGCCCGGTCTACAAGCGCGCGCGGGAGCTCTATTGGGAATACGCGCTCAAAGGTAAAAAAGCCTGAGCCCAGCTTTTGCCCTCGTTGCAGTAAACGCGGTTTCCCTTATCATCGCGCCGGCAGGCAAGTCCGTTTAAGGGGTCGAGGCAGATGGCGAAATTCGGCGTGGGTCAGCCCGTGCGCCGCGTGGAAGACGCGCGGCTGTTGAAGGGCCAGGGCAAATACACCGACGACATCAACATCAAGGGCCAGGCCTACGCGCATATCCTGCGCTCGCCGCACGCCCATGCGACGATCAAAAGCATCGACGTCAAGGCGGCCGCCAAAATGCCCGGCGTGCTGGCGGTGCTGACCGGCAAGGATGTCGCCGCCGACAAGCTGGGCGACATTCTGTGCAAAGTCGATTTCAAGAACCGCGACGGCAGCGCGATGCTCAAGCCACGCCGCCCAGCCCTGGCGCAGGGACGTGTGCGCCATGTCGGCGACGCGGTGGCGCTGATCGTGGCCGAGACGCAGTCCCAGGCGCGCGACGCGGCCGAGGCGGTCGAGGTCGATTACGACCCGCTGCCCTCGGTCACCGACACGGCAGGCGCGCTCAAAGCCGGCGCGCCGCAGATCTGGCCCGAGCTCAAGGGCAATCTGGTGCTGGACTGGCAGATGGGCGACGAGGCGGCGGTCGACGCCCAGTTCAAGCAGGCCAAACGGGTGATCGCGCTGGAGCTGGTGAACAACCGCATCATCGTCAATTCGATGGAGCCGCGCGTCGCTATCGGCGAATGCAACAAGGCGGCGGGCAGCTATACGATTCACACCAGCAGCCAGGGCGTCCACAACGTCGCGGCGCAGATGGCCGAGGCGCTAGGCGTGAAATACAAGCAGGTGCGCTGCGTCACCCCCGACGTGGGCGGCGGCTTCGGCATGAAGATCTTCGCCTATCCCGAATACCTGCTGGTGCTGTGGGCGGCCAGGCGCGTCGACCGGCCGGTGAAATGGACGCCGGAGCGCGGCGAAGCCTTCATGAGCGACACGCAAGGCCGCGACCATGTCTCGCGCGCCGAGCTGGCGGTGGACGGCGAGGGCAGGTTCCTGGCGATCAAGGTGCGCACCACGGCCAATCTCGGCGCGTACCTCTCGAATTACGGCCCGTTCATTCCCACGGATTGCGGCTCGGGCCTGCTGGTGGGCGTCTATGCGTTCAAAGCGGCGCATGTCGGCGTCAAATGCGTGACCACCAACACCGTGCCGGTCGACGCCTATCGCGGCGCCGGGCGGCCCGAGGCCGCGTATCTGGTCGAGCGCGTGGTCGACCACGTGGCCGCGGAGCTCGGCATCGCACCCGACAAGCTGCGCGCGCTCAACTTCATTCCCAAGACAGGGATGCCGTTCAAGCAGGCGATGGGCCTGACCTACGATTCCGGCGATTTCCACGGCACCATGGCCTTGGCACAGAAAGAATCGGACTGGTCCGGCTTCGCCAAGCGCAAGGCCGACGCGAAGGCGCGCGGCAAGCTGCGCGGCATCGGCATGGCCTATTACGTCGAGGCTTGCGGCGGCCAGCCGAATGAAAAGGCCACGCTCAGCGTCAACGCCGACGACACCGTGTCGCTGATGATCGGCACGCAGTCGAACGGGCAGGGGCACGAAACCGCCTATGCCCAGCTTATCGCCGAGAACCTGGGCGTGCCGTTGGAAAGCGTGCGCGTGGTGCAGGGCGACACCTCGCTGGTGAGCTTCGGCATGGGCACGGGCGGCTCGCGCTCACTGCCCGTGGGCGGTGCCGCGACCGTGCAGGCGGTGGACGAGGTGATCAAGAAAGGCAAGCAGCTGGCCGGCGAAGCGCTGGAGGCGGCGGCGTCGGACATCGAGTTCAAGGACGGTAGCTACCGCATCGCCGGCACCGACCGCGCCATCGGCATTTTCGCGCTGGCCAAGCGCGCCAAGGGCAAGAACATCGATCTCTCGGGCCTCGGCGACTTCAACCCCGCGGTCTCGACCTTCCCCAACGGCTGCCATGTCTGCGAGCTGGAGATCGATCCCGACACCGGCCTTGTGTCGATCGAGCGCTTCGTTATGGTCGACGATTTCGGCGGGGTGATAAACCCGCTGCTGCTGGCGGGCCAGGTGCATGGCGGCGTGGTGCAGGGCATCGGCCAGGCGCTGTTCGAGGGTTGCGTGTACGACCCAAAGACCGGGCAGCTCGTCACCGGCTCGCTGATGGATTACGCCCTGCCGCGCGCCGGCGACGTGCCGGGATTCAAGGTCTTATGGAACAACCAGCCCTGCACCACCAATCCCCTGGGCATCAAGGGCGCGGGCGAGGCCGGCGCGATCGGCGCGCCTCCCGCGGTCATCAACGCCGTCATCAACGCGCTGGCCGAGCGCGGCGTGAAGCGGATCGACATGCCGGCCACGCCCGAGCGCGTGTGGCGCGCGCTCAACGGCCGGGCCGAGGCGGCGGAGTAGCCGCGATCGACGCGGCCTCCGATCTCGCCCGGCTGATCCCGCCGCTGCTGGAAGCGGCGCGCGCGGCCGGAACCGCGATCCTCGAGCACTATCACCCCGGCGTCGCCCGCAGCGACAAGGCCGACGGATCGCCCGTCACCGCCGCCGATCACGCCGCCGAGGCGGTGATCCTGAGCGCGCTCGCGTCGCTCGATCCCGCCACGCCCGTTCTGGCCGAAGAGCAATTCGCCGCGGGCAAAGCGCCCAAGGTTTCGACCGGCCGGTTCTGGCTGGTCGATCCGCTGGACGGCACCAAGGAATTCCTAAAAGGCAACGGCGAGTTCAGCGTGAATATCGGGCTGGTGGAAAACCGCGCGCCGATCCTGGGCGTGCTGCTGGCGCCGGCCTCGGGCGAGATGTTCTGGGGTTGCGGCGGCCGGGCTTTCACGCGCAAGGGCGACGGCCCGGAGCGCCCGATCGCCGCGCGCGCGGCGCCCAAGGAGGGGTTGACCGTGGCCGCCAGCCGCAGCCACGACAGCCGCGACAAGCTGAACGCCTTCCTGGCGGGCAAGAAAATCGCCGCGGTGAAAGCGACGGGCAGCGCGATCAAATTCTGCCGCGTCGCCGCGGGCGAGGCCGATCTTTACCCGCGCCTCGGGCCCACCATGGAATGGGACAGCGCGGCGGGACACGCGATCCTTCTGGCCGCGGGCGGGTCGGTCGCCACGCTCGACGGCGGCCCGCTGCTCTACGCCAAGCCCGGCTTCCTCAATCCGCCCTACGTCGCGCGCGGGCGCTGACGCCCGGCCACGGCATGAATGCTGAAATAGGCCGTGCTGTTGCCCGGCAGGCCGAACCAGGGGATCGGATCGCCGGTGCGAAGGGGCGGCGGCAGAACGCTGGCGGGCGCGGTCATGCGGCGGCGGCGCGCTGCGACAGCTCTTTCGCCAGCGCGGCGATCTCGGCGGCG
>JAHFPH010000121.1 GCA_023266845.1 Rhodospirillaceae bacterium | reverse complement strand
GCGACGGACGGCGCATCTGCACGCCGCGCAGGGTCATGGCCGATCCCAGCGCGTCGTGCTGCGCCAGACGCGCGGAAAACTCGGCCCAGGCGCGCGGGTCTTTTTCGCGCAGCGGCCGGCGCCCGGGACTGTCGGCGTATAGCTCGGCCGCTTTGGGATTGCCGAGTTGCTCGAAGCGCAGGGCCGCCGCCTCGCTGTCCTGGCGGAACTGCTCGCGCTTGTCCGGCTCCGAGCCGTATCCGCAGCCCGCGATCACCACCGAGCGCGCCAGCGCCGGATGGTCCAACGCGAGATTGAGCGCGCAATAGCCGCCCATCGACAAGCCGACGGCATGCGCCCGGTCGATGTCGAGCGCCCTCAGCACCGCCACCGCGTCGGCCACCGCGCGCGCTTGCGAATAGCTGCCGAGATCGCGCGGCACGTCGGAGGGCGGATAGCCGCGCGCGTTGTAGGCGATGCAGCGGTAGTCGCGGGAGAAGCGCCCGAGCTGCGGCTCCCACGAGCGGCAATCGCCGGCGAATTCGTGGATGAACAGAATCGGAAAGCCTTGGCCCGCCTCTTCGTAGTAGAGGCGCACGCCGTCGTCGGCCGTGATATGCGGCATGGCGCGCGTGTCGCCTTGACGCCGTCAGCGCGTGGGGACGGGCGTCTCGCCGCTGTAGTCGTAGAAGCCGCGGCCGGATTTGCGGCCGAGCCAGCCCGCCTCGACGTATTTCACCAACAGCGGACACGGGCGGTACTTCGAATCCGCCAAGCCGTCGTGCAGCACATGCATAACCGCGAGACAAGTATCGAGACCGATGAAATCGGCGAGCTGCAGCGGCCCCATGGGGTGATGCGCGCCCAGCCGCATGGCCGTGTCGATCGCCGTGACCGAGCCCACGCCTTCGTACAGCGTATAAACAGCCTCGTTGATCATCGGCAGCAGGATGCGGTTGACGATGAAGGCCGGAAAATCCTCGGCCACCGCCGCTTTCTTGCCGAGCTTGAGGGCGAATTCCTTGACCGTCTGGAAGGTGGCCTCGTCGGTGGCGATGCCGCGGATCAGCTCGACCAGCTCCATCACCGGCACCGGGTTCATGAAATGCATGCCCATGAACTTGGCCGGCCGGTCGGTGGCCGCGGCCAGCCGCGTGATCGAGATCGACGAGGTGTTGGTGCACAGGATCGCCTCGGGCTTCAGTTGCGGCACCAGCAGCTTGAAGATCTCGCGCTTGATCTGCTCGTTCTCGGTGGCGGCCTCGATCACCAGGTCGCATTCGCCGAACAGCTTGTAGTCGATTCCGGTCTTGATGCGCTTGAGCGTCTGGGCCATCTCCTCGGCCGATATCTTGCCGCGCTCGGCCTGGCGGCCGAGATTGCGCTTGATCGATTCGACGCCAGTCTTCAGCCGCTCGTCGTTCACGTCGAGCATGCGGACATTCAAGCCCGCCAGCGCCGAAACATGGGCGATGCCGTTGCCCATCTGCCCGGCGCCGACCACGCCCACCGTGCGGATCGCGCCGGCGGCGGGGAAATGCGCCACGTTGCCGATGCCCGGCTTGCCGCCGGGGAGCTTGTCGGAAACCGCTTCGCGTCGCGCCGCAACCATGACCACAACCTCCGTGTTCTTGCTTATTTCGCCTTGTCGAGCTCTTGGGCGAGCTCCGGCATTATCTGGAACAGATCCCCCACCAGGCCGTAATCCGCGACCTGGAAGATCGGCGCCTCTTCGTCCTTGTTGATGGCGACGATCACCTTGCTGTCTTTCATGCCCGCCAGATGCTGGATCGCGCCCGAGATGCCGACCGCGATGTAAAGATCCGGCGCTACGATCTTGCCGGTTTGGCCCACCTGGTAGTCGTTGGGCACGTAGCCGGCGTCCACGGCGGCGCGCGAAGCGCCGACGGCGGCGCCCAGCTTGTCGGCCACCGGCTCGATGTATTTCTTGAAGTTCTCGCCGTTCTGCATGCCGCGCCCGCCCGAGATGACGATGCGCGCGGAGGTCAGTTCCGGCCGTTCCGAGCGGCTGAGCTCTTGCCCCACGAACTTGCTCAAGCCCTGGTCGCCCGCGGGCGGAATCTTTTCGGTGGCAGCACTGCCGCCCTCGGCCAGGGCCGGCTCGAACGCCGTGCCGCGCACCGTGATGACCTTTACCTTGTCGGCCGATCTTACCGTGACCAGCGCGTTGCCGGCATAGATCGGCCTGACGAACGTGTCCGCGTCCTTGACCGCGATGATGTCGGAGATCTGCTGCACGTCCATCAGCGCCGCCACGCGCGGCATCAGATTCTTGCCGTTCGAGGTAGCGGGGGCGACGACATGCCCGTGCTTGGCGGCCTCGCGCACGATAAGTGGCGCGGTATTTTCGGCCAGCAGATTGGCATAGGCCGGGTCGTCGGCCACCAGCACCTTGGCCACGTCCTTGATTTTCGCGGCCGCGGCGGCGGCGGCGGCGCAATTGTGGCCCGCGACCAACACGCAAATCTCGCCGCCGATCGCCTTGGCCGCCGTGACGGCGTTGAGCGTGGCGGGTTTCAGCACCGCGTTGTCGTGATCGGCTATGACCAGCACGCCCATCAGATCACCTTGGCTTCGGTCCTGAGCTTGGCGACCAGCTCGGCGACGGTCTTGACCTTCATGCCGGACTGGCGCTTGGACGGCTCTTCCACCTTCACCACCATGAGGCGCGGCTTGGGATCGACGCCCAGCGTCTCGGGCGTCAGCGCGTCGATCGGTTTTTTCTTGGCTTTCATGATGTTGGGCAGCGAGGCATAGCGCGGCTCGTTGAGCCTGAGATCGGTCGAGATCACCGCCGGCATTTTCAGCGCCACGGTCTCCAAGCCGCCATCGACCTCACGCATAACCGAGATATTGCCGCCGTCGATCGCGAGCTTCGAGGCGAACGTGCCCTGCGACCAGCCAAGCAGCGCCGACAGCATCTGGCCGGTCTGGTTGCAGTCGTCGTCGATCGCCTGCTTGCCGACGATCACTAGGCCGGGGCTCTCTTTTTTCACGACGGCGGCCAGCAACTTGGCGACGGCCAAAGGCTGCAGCTCGACATCGGTTTGAACATGGATGCCGCGGTCCGCGCCCATGGCGAGCGCAGTGCGAATCGTCTCTAGGCAGGATTGCGGGCCCAGCGACACGGCGATCACTTCGCTCGCCGCGCCTTTTTCCTTCAAGCGCAGGGCCTCCTCGACGCCGATCTCGTCGAACGGGTTCATCGACATCTTGACGTTGGCCGTCTCGACGCCGGAACCATCGGCCTTCACGCGGACCTTGACGTTGAAGTCAATGACCCGCTTGACCGCGACCAGGACCTTCATCCGACCTCAAACCCCACCAGACTGACGCTGATTTACTTAGCGACGGCGAAACCTTCCGCGCTCCGGAAAAGGCCGGAGTTCGTAGCCTCGTCTTGGTTATGGTGCGGTGCACAATATGCAGATGACGGGTGGGTGTCAACGCCGGGAGGGCCGGATTTGCTCGTTTCGCGGGCAGCGCGGCGTTAACCAAGACTCAGCGCGTGGCGCCGGGAACCCACAGAACGTCGCGTTTCCCCTTGGCGTTGCAATGCCGCGCCAATACAAACAGCAGATCGCTGAGGCGGTTGGCGTATTTGACGGCGGCAGGGCTGACCGGCTCGGCCGCCGCCAGCGCCGTGATTTCCCGCTCGGCCCGGCGCATCACCGTGCGCGCGAGATGCAGATAGGCGGCGGCGGCTGTCCCGCCCGGCAGGACGAACGATTCCAGCGGCTGCAAACCGGCGTTGAGCGCGTCGATCTCGCGCTCCAGCCGCGTCACCTGCGCGTCGGTCACGCGCAGCGCGCCCCTGGCTTTGCGTCCCGTGCTGGGCGTGCACAGATCGGCTCCCAGGTCGAACAGGTCGTTCTGGATGCGCGCGAGCATCGCGTCCGATTTGCGGTCGCGCGCGAGACGCAGCCGCGCCAGGCCGATCGCCGCGTTGGCCTCGTCCACCGTGCCGTAGGCCGCGACGCGCCTGTCGTGCTTTGCCACGCGCGTGCCGTCGCCGAGCGAGGTTTCGCCCTTGTCGCCGCCGCGGGTGTAGATGCGCGTGAGCTTAACCATGTCAGGCCGACTTGATCAGCAGCAGCAGCAGGGCCAGAACGGCGAGCGCGACGCCCTGCAGCATCACGCGCGCGCGCATCAGCTTGTTCGAGGTGCGCGGATCGGCGCCCCTGAGCATGCCGATCACGCCGGCCAGCAGCACCCCCAGCACCGCCAGCATGGCGATGACCAGAAGCACGGTCAGGAAGGTTTTCATCGGCGCAAGCCTAGCGCGTCACCGGACAGCGGGCCAGCGCGCCGGCCTTCAGACGGTATTAGCGCTGGCCTTGCAGGCGGGTGGCGAACGGCTTGACCGCGTCGGTCTGGGGCGCGGCGTGGTCCGCGGCGCGCATCGAAAAATCGGGCCGCGACACGGTGTCGGCCGCGATCTTGCGCGCGTCGTTCCAGGTCGGCGCGCCCTGGGTCCAGCGCGGGTACCAGCCCGTGGAATCGAGATGATAGGCGATCGACGGCGCGTAGATCTCGACGATGACGTTGAGCGGCCGGTTGCCGTGGCGCATGACGTAATGCCGGCCCAGGAACGGGCCGCCATCGGTGCGGAAGCGTTCGTTCAGCGCCGGGCCTTCGGCCAGGAACAGCGAGCACATCTCGCGGCAATATTCGGTGCGCGCCTGCTTCATGTTGGTGCCGATCGGCAGCGCGGGGTTGCTGAGGAAGGCGTCGTAATCCTCTTTGTTCCACCACGACACGGCATAGCTGATCACGGTGCCCGAGCGCGTCTTGAGCATGACGGTGCGCCGGACATGCGGGCGCTTTAACAGCGCGAGTTCCGGCGGCGCGGCCGGGTCGCCGGTCACCTCGGCGACGCCCTGCAGCTCGGCGACGATGGTTTCGCCGGTCAACAGCGTCAGCGAGCGCGTGGCGGAGCCGTCCTGCAGCATCAGCAAGCGCCAGGCCGGCGGCAGCTCGGCTAGCACCGCTTCGTCGCGGCCGGCGGCGGCCGACCAGACGATCTGTTGCGACAGGCCGGGAAGGCTCCAGGTGGATTGAGGAAATTGGGGCATGGCCGGATGCTGTACCTTCCTGGTTAATAATTGGTTAACGAACCGTTAACCGACCTATGCACTATATCAAATCCTTATGCTAAACATCAATAGATACAATGCCTTATATACTACCCCTCCTAAACAACATAAAGTATGTTCGACTCCTGGGGACTCAACCCGTGGGAGTTGCCATTCGGCCCAGTGCTTCGCGCTTCGGGCACCGGGTTCAGGGCGGGACCGGTTGGAAGCTGCGGTAGTGATCGGTCGTGACGAAGCGCAACCCGTCATTCGAGAACACCAGGCGCCTGGCGCCGCGCTCGCCGCAGGCGAAATCCAGATCGGCTTCGCGGTAGATGCGGCCCTGTTTCGGCGGCAGCTTGCGATCGGCGTTGACGTAGCGGTCGCCGCCGATCGATTTCTCGGGCGCGGCGGCGCACAGATCGGCGCCCGGCCTCCAGCCGCGCTTCGCGGCCTCGGATTTGGTGACGAAGCGGTCCGGCAGCTTGCCGCCGCGGTCCAGCGACTCCACGGCGGCGATGAAGCCATCGACGTCTTTCAGACCCACGGCTTCAGCGAAACCGCGCAGCGCCGCCTCGTCGGCCGCGACGGCGGCGGAAGCCCAGAACGCTAGAACCAGCGCCGCAAGCGCGAACCGGCGCCGCGTCGGATTCACGCGACCAGCTTGGCCGCGCGGGCGATGCGCCACAGTCCCTGCGCGGCGGCGTCGGGCGCGGCGATATCGGCGGCGATGCCGCGCCGCTGCAAGGCCCGTTCATAGCTCGCGGACAGCGCAGCGCCGCCGATCACCGCGACGCGCGCGGGCTTACCGCCGAGCCAGGCGCAAGCCTCCTCGATCTCCGCGCCGATCAACAGGCCGCTCAGATAAGAATGCAAGCCGGCGCCGGGAATCTTGTCGAACAGCCCCAGCGTGCGCGCGCTGAACAGGCGATGCAGCAGTCCGCCCCTGCCCTTCGCCTCGCGCGCCGCGTGGTCCACGCCGCGCGCGAAACCTTGCGCGTCGAACGTCTCGCCCGCGAACAGCCGGCCGAGGATGGTGTGGCCGGAGATCGCGGCGAAGGCCTCGCCGGTCATGAAGGTCGCGAAGCGCGCGATCTTGCCTGCTTGGACGGCGACCCATTTGCTGTGCGTGCCCGGCAGCACCGCGATGCCCGAAGCGCCGCCCGAGAACACGCCGCCTTCGACGACGCCAAATATCTGGGTTTCCTCGCCGCGCATCACGTCGGGCACGCCGTCCGCGTCGACCATGCTGACGCCCGGCACGATTTTCAAATCGGCGCTCGGAACCGCGAGCAACCCGCGCGCGAGCGCGTCCAGCCCCGCCGGGCATTCCACATAGGGCGCCTCGCGCCAGCCCTGGCGGCTGCCGATCATGCCCGCGGCCAACGCCGGCGCTTTGGGCCACGCGCCGGTCGCTTCGCGGAACGCGCCGGCGAAGTCGCCGTTCTTCACGTTGAGGATGCCGAGCGCTTGTTCTTTTTTCTCCAGCACCGCGCCGTCCGCGCCCAAGAGATAGGCGCGCAGACCGGTGGTGCCCCAGTCGAGAGCGATCAGCGAAGCGGAGCCGGGTGCGGGCAACGGCGCTACTTGTTCATCCGGTTGTTGACCAGATCGCCGACCACGGCCGGATCGGCCAGCGTGGAAGTGTCGCCGAGGTTCGAGTAGTCGTTCTCGGCGATCTTGCGCAGGATGCGGCGCATGATCTTGCCCGAGCGGGTCTTGGGCAGGCCGGGCGCCCATTGAATCAGGTCCGGTTGAGCAATGGGCCCGATCTGCTTGCGTACATGCAGGCTCAACTCCTTGCGCAGCGCTTCGTCCTGCTTCTCGCCGAGCTTGAGCGTCACATAGGCGTAGATGCCCTGGCCTTTGATCTCGTGCGGATAGCCGACGACTGCGGCCTCGGCCACCTTGGGATGCGCCACCAGCGCGCTTTCGACCTCGGCCGTGCCGATGCGGTGGCCCGAGACGTTGATCACGTCGTCCACGCGCCCCGTGATCCAGTAATAGCCGTCGGCGTCGCGCCGGCAGCCGTCGCCGGTGAAGTACTTGCCCTTGTAGGTCGAAAAATAGGTCTGCACGAAGCGGTCGTGGTCGCGGAACACGGTGCGCATCATGCCGGGCCACGAATCGGTCAGGCACAGGTTGCCCGAGGCGGCGCCTTCCAGCAGCTTGCCCTCGCCGTCGACGATCGCGGGCTGCACGCCGAAGAACGGCTTGGTGGCCGAGCCGGGTTTCTGCGCGATCGCGCCGGGCAGGGGCGTGATGAGAATCCCGCCGGTCTCGGTCTGCCACCACGTATCGACGATCGGGCAGCGCCCGTCGCCCACGTTGCGGTGGTACCACAGCCAGGCTTCGGGATTGATCGGCTCGCCGACCGTACCCAGCAGGCGCAGCGATTTGCGCTCGGTCTTTTTCACCGGCGCCTCGCCCTCGCGCATCAGCGCGCGGATCGCCGTGGGGGCGGTATAGAAGATGTTGACCTTGTGCTTGTCCACCACCTGCCAGAAGCGCGAGGCGTCGGGATAGTTGGGCACGCCCTCGAACATCACCGAGATCGCGCCGTTCGCCAGCGGCCCATAGACGATGTAGCTGTGCCCGGTCACCCAGCCCACGTCCGCGGTGCACCAGAAAATATCGCCGTCATGGTAGTCGAAGATGTATTGGTGCGTGATCGAGACGTAGACCATGTAGCCGCCTGTCGTATGCAGCACGCCCTTGGGCTTGCCGGTCGAGCCCGAGGTGTAGAGGATGTACAGCGGATCTTCCGCGCCCATCTTCTCCGGCGGGCAATCGGCCGAAACCTTGGCGACCAGATCGTGATACCAGTGGTCGCGTCCCTCAACCCAGCCGGTCTTGCCGCCCGTGCGCTTCACCACGATCACGTTCTTGATCGTCGGGCATCTCTTCAGCGCCTCGTCCGCGTTGGCTTTCAGCGGAATCGGCCGGCCGCCGCGTAGGCCCTCGTCGGCGGTGATCAGCATGGTGGAGTCGCAGTCGACGATGCGGTTGGCGAGCGACTCGGGCGAGAAGCCGCCGAACACCACGGAGTGGATCGCGCCGATGCGCGCGCAGGCGAGCATCGCCACGGCCGCTTCGGGGATCATCGGCATGTAGACGGTGACGACGTCGCCCTTCTTGACGCCCAGGCCCTTCATCGCGTTGGCGAGCTTGCAGACCCGCGCGTGCAGGTCCTTGTAGGTGATCTTGGCGTCCTCTTTCGGGTTGTCTCCTTCCCACAAAATCGCGGTTTGATTCCCGCGTTTCGCCAAATGCCGGTCGAGGCAGTTGTAGGACGCGTTCAGCACGCCGTCGTAGTACCACTTGATGTGGACTTTGCCGGTGAACGACACGTCCCTGATCTTCGTCGGCGTCTTGTACCAGTCCAGGCGCTTGGCCTGCTCGGCCCAGAACCCCTCGGAGTCGTCGACCGAGCGCCGGTACATCGCGTCGTATGTCCTGGCGTCGATCCAGGCGCGCTTGGACCAGTCGGGCGAAACGGCGAAAATTTCGTCGGCCATGGCGTCTGCGGCTCCCCCAATCGTGAATACCGGCGGCGGCCCGTTGCGAGGACCGCGTTCTTGCCTATCTCCCGGCGATTATTGACAGATTTGGCGCACGGCACAAGCCGGGCATACAGGATGCGGAAACGCCGCGCCAACGGCCCGGCAAGCGCATGTACGATGCCGCCGTCACGGGCATGACCCAGTCGCTGAAGGCGTTCGTGGAAGCGGCGTAGCGCCGGGTTCAGAAATACGGCTCTTCCTTGCCCGCCTTGACCCAGCCCGCGAGGATGCGGATCAAGCCGTCGATCCAGCGGTCGCGCAATATCTTCTCGAACTTGGCGCGCTGGAACGCGCGCAAGGAAAAGCCTTCGAGCTGCACGTCCTGGACTTTGTAGGCGCCGGGTCCGACCTCGCGCACGTACCAGCCGACCTCGGACTTGTCCTTCTCGCCGTATTCGATCGAGGTGGCGATGAAGGTGGTGTCGCCCTCCGACGCCTTGACCGACAGGATGTTGAACGCGCGCAGGTCGAACTTCGCCAGCATGTCGGGATAGGCCATCATCACGTAGTCGTGGAACACCAGCAAGTATTCCTCGACCTTTTTCGGGTTGGACTGGCGCAGGAACGCGCCCAGCGCGAAGCGCCCGACCGCCTCGATGTCGAGCCCGTCCTTGAGCAGCTCCTTCAACCCCTCCTTGCGCCGATCGCGCGCGCCGGCCGCCACTTTCAGGGCGCGCGCGCCGATCGCCTGGATGAAATCGCGCGCGCCGTCGGACGTGGCCCCGGCGGGCCGCGCCGCCCAGGCCAAGGGAACGCCGAGGCCGAGGGCGCCGAGACGACCGAGCAGGGTCCGTCTTGTGATCGCAAGCATGGGCTGGTCCATAAACATACCGGGGAACATACCGGGACAGCAGGAGAACGGGCTGAACGGCCCTTATATGCCAGGAGCATGTGTAAATGCCATGCGCGTCTTGCCCCGGCGACGGAACCGCCCGGGATGGCAGGGAAAGCGCGGGGCTTGCTATACTCGCCGCCAGGGGACGAAAAGGGCACCGGCCGCGCGCCAGAACGCGGGGGCCCGCGTATCAACCCAGGGAGCTCGCCAGACATGAAAAAAATTCTGATCGGCATCCTCGTATTGGTGGTGCTGGCGGTTGGCGTCGTGGTGGCGCTGCCGTTCTTCATCGACGTCAACAGCTACAAGCCGACCATCGAGGCCAAGGCCAAGGACGCGCTGGGCCGCGAGGTGAAGCTGAACGGCCCGATCAAGCTGTCGCTGTGGCCGGAAATCGGACTCGAAGCCTCGGACATTCACGTGGCGAACATGCCGGGCGGCCAGGCCAAGGAAATGGCGAGCTTGAAAAGCGTGCTGGTGTCGGTCGAGCTGATGCCGTTGTTGAGCCGCCAGCTCAACATCCGCCGCTTCATCCTGAACGACCTGACGGTGAACGTGGAGGTCGACAAGTCGGGCCGCTCGAACCTGGCGATGGGCCAGCCCGGCGCCGCCGCGCCGGCGCCGAAACCCGCCGCCGCCGGCGCGCCGCCCTCGGCCACCGTGTCGCTGGGCGAGGTCAAGCTCAACAACGTACGGATCAGCTATTCCAACCTGCAGACTGGCGACAAGCTGGCGATGGAGCCGTTCACGGCCACGGCCAACGTGTCGCTGGACGCGCGCGGCGCCAAGCCCGCGGTCATCGGCAAGCTCAGCGTCGACAAGCTGGCGCTGATCTCCAACCCCGGCCCCGGCGGCGCGGCCGCCCCCGCGCCGGCCCCGGCGGCCAAGCCGGCGGATGAATGGCCCAACGACCCGATCGACCTTTCGGTGCTGAAGGCCTTCGACGCCGACCTGACGGCCAGCG
>JAHFPH010000120.1 GCA_023266845.1 Rhodospirillaceae bacterium | reverse complement strand
TGGCGCAGAAGAGCCTGAAGCCGGGTGAAGCGCTGCTGTCGATCTACAGCGCCGAGGACTTTACCTACGCCTGGGCGATCCCGCCCCAGGGCGCGCCAGCTTTCGCGCGGTGGAAGATTGCGCGCGGCGATTTGGACAAGTCGGTCGCGGCGCTGCGCAAGGCGCTGGACTCTGACGCGCAATCCTTGGACGACATCCCGGCTTTCGACGTGTCCGCCGCGCACAAGATTTACGCAAATCTGCTGCAGCCGGTCGAGGCGGGCTGGGCCCAGGCCAAAAGCCTGGTGATCGTGCCGCATGGCGCGCTGGCACAGCTGCACTTCGCGCTGCTGCCGACCCAGGCCGCGGCGGTGGACAAGACGCCCGTGCCGTTCAAGGGCTACGCCGCCGTGCCGTGGCTGGCGCGCAAGGCGGCGATCTCGCAGCTTCCCTCGGTCGCTTCGCTGCGCACATTGCGCGCGCTGCCCGCGGCCGACGCCAAGCGCCAGCCCTTCGTCGGTTTCGCCGATCCCTGGTTCAACGCCGAACAGGCGGCCGAAGGCAAGAAAACGCAGACCGCGCAGTTAACCACGCGCGGCGCCAAGGCGATCAACCGGCGCAGCGCGCCCAAATCGGCCGAGGCCCAGGCCGCCGAGTTCAAGACCCTGCCGCGCCTGCCCGAAACCGCCGACGAAATACGCAGCATCGCCCAGGCGCTGAAGGCCGACGCCGCCAAGTCGGTGTTCCTGGGCGCGGCGGCAAACAAGGGTGCGGTGCGCCAGCAGAACCTCGCGGGCTACAAGATCGTCATGTTCGCCACGCATGGCCTGACCGCGGGCGAGATCGCGGGCCTCAGCCAGCCGGCGCTGGCGCTATCCGGCCCGGATGTGTCGCCGGAGGGCGGCAACGGACTTTTGACCATGGAAGAAATCCTGTCGCTGAAGCTGGACGCCGACTGGGTGGTGCTGTCGGCCTGCAATACCGCGACCGGCCAGGGCGCCGGGTCCGAGGCCGTCTCGGGCCTGGGCCGCGCCTTCTTCTATGCCGGCACGCGGGCGCTTTTGGTCAGCAACTGGCCGGTCGAGACCGTCTCGGCCCGCACGCTCACCACCGACCTGTTCCGCAGGCAGGCCGAAACGCCGGGCCTGTCCCGCGCCGAGGCCTTGCGCCAGGCCATGATGGCCCTGGTGGACGGGCCGGGGGCCGTCGATCCTTCCACCAAGCAGCCGGTATTCAGCTATGCTCACCCGATCTTCTGGGCCGCCTTCTCCCTGGTCGGCGACGGTGGCGCTTGAAGATGCAACCCGGCCGCCCGGCTAGAGTTAGGGGTGCGTGACATGAACCGCCTTGCGTCGATTCTCCGCCGATCGTCCCTGATCGCCGCCTGCGCCGCGTTGCTGGCGGGGCCGGCGCTCGCCGGTCCCTCAGCCATCGTCGAGGACCTCAAGGGCAAGCTCGATAAGCTCGACGTGATGGATTACGTCGAGCCCGGCCAGGTGGTGCAGTTGAAGCCCGGCGACGTGCTGGTGCTGGGGTACCTTAAATCCTGCGTGCGCGAGACCATCGCCGGCGGCAAGGTGACGGTGGGCGAGGAACAATCGGCGGTCGACGGCGGCAAGGTCGAGCGCGCCAAGTTCGCCTGCGACGGCGGCAAGCTGCAGCTCAGCGCCGAGCAGGCGGGCAAGAGCGGCGCGATGGTGTTCCGCAAGAAGCCGACGGACAAGCCGGGCGCCGCTGCCGAGGCCCCGCAAGTGACCATCTTTTCCACCGTGCCGGCCGTATCCGCCGCGGCGCCCGGTCAATTGACCATCGAGCGCATCGACCAGGCGGGCCAGCCGGTGTCGGTGAAAATGACCGCGGCCAAGATGGATCTGGCCAAGGCCGGGGTGAAGCTCGAGCCGGGCGGAACCTACCGCGCGGCGATCGGCGAGAAGAAGGTCGTGTTCGCGGTGGACGCCAAGGCCACCCCTGGCGCCGGACCCTTGGCCGGCCGGCTGATCCAGTTCTGATCCTTCGTCGCCGCCAGTGAAGCCGAGGGACATCGCCGCCGCTGGTGCCATCGCGCTGGGCGCGTCGCTGATCTTCGCCCTGCCCCATTTTCGCGTGCTGGAGGGCTTGTCGGTCGACACGCTGTTCTGGCTGCGCCAGCACAGCTACGGCCCGATTCACGCGCCCAAGGACAGCGCTGCCGTGGTGCTGGCGATCGACGAGGAGACCTATCGCCGCGAGCCGTTCTCGGCCACGCCCCAGGCAATGTGGACGCCGCAACTGGCGCAGGTGCTGAACGCGGTGCTGGCGGCCGGCGCCAAGGTGATCGGCTTCGACGTGATCTACCCGACTTCGGCCGAAAGCGTGGCGCGCGGCTACGACCGCGAGTTCCTGGTGGTGCTGCGCCGTGGCGCCAACGAAGGCCGCATCGTGCTGGGCCAGGTGCAGCATCAGGCCAAGCCCATCTCGCCTTTCGCCGGACAAAGTTTCGCGGTCGGCCACGAAAAGAACATCCGCGCGTTGAACCTGTTCGAGGACGACGACGGCATCGTCCGCCGCGTGCCGTTGACGTTTCAGATCACGGGTACCGACAAAAGGCCTGCGCAGGTAAACGCGATGGCGGTGGAGCTGGCGGCGCGCGCCAGTGGGCAGGAGCCCGGCACGCTGCCCAAGCGCCTGGCCGATGGAGGCATGGAAGTCGCGGGCTATGCCGTGCCGCCGGGCGAGCCCGAAACCCTGCTGATCAATTTCAACACCGGGCCGGGCGACGTTCCCGCCTATTCGCTGGCGGACATATTGGCCTGCGCCGCGGCCGGCAAGACCGAGTATCTGGAGCGCCACTTCAAGGGCCGCGTGGTGCTGCTTGGCACCACGCTGGACGTCGAGGACCGCAAGCTGACCTCGAAGCGCTGGGTAACGGAGCCCGAAGGCGCGGGCCTGCCGGAGCGCTGCGTGTATCCCATGATGCCGGGCCTTTATCGCGACGATTTCCGGCGCGATTCGATTCCCGGCGTGCTGATCCACGCCACGGCTATCAACAACCTGCTGGGCCGCGACGCGCTGGCGCCGTCGCCGGGCTGGCGGAATTTCCTGATATCGGCGGCGCTGGCCGGCGCGGTGGCGGTCGCGGCGATGACCCTGCCGTTCAGCGGCGCGGGCGCCGTGCTGGCGCTGCTGGCGCTGGCCTGGGCCGCGCTTGCAACCGTGGCGTTCCGCATGGGTATCGTGCTGCCACTGTTCCAGGGCGCAGCGTCGATGGCGCTGACCTTTCCGCTGCTGCTGGGCTACCGCTTCGCCGTCACCGATCGCGACGCGCGGCAGCTCGGCCGCGCCTTCAGCCTGTACCTGCCCAAGGCCGAAATCGACCGCATGATGGCGACGGGAGCGCAGCCCCAGCTGGGCGGCGAGGCGCGCGAGGTTTCGGTGCTGTTCTCGGACATCGCCGGATTCACCGCGATCTCGGAAAAGCGCGCGCCGGCGCAACTCGTCGCCGACCTGAACGAGTATTTCGGCGCCATGACCGGGATCGTCGAGGAGCATGGCGGGTTCGTCGACAAGTTCATCGGCGACGCTATCGTGGCCGTATTCGGTGCGCCATTGGACGACCCGCGCCACGCCGAGAACGCGGTGCGCGCGGCGATGAAGATGCGCGACCTGCTGAACGACCCGTCGGGCAGGCTGAGGCTCGGCGACGGCGCGCCGATCCGCGCGCGCATCGGCGTGAATACCGGCGCGGTGCTGGTCGGCAATATCGGCTCGCCGCGGCGCTTCAACTACACCGTCATGGGCGACGCGGTGAACCTGGCTTCGCGCCTGGAGGGCGTGAACAAGAAATACGGCACGCAGATCGTCGTCAGCGAGGACACGGCCCGTGCCTGCGGCGAGGCGGTCGAGTTCCGCGAGATCGACACCGTTCGCGTGGTTGGCCGCGCCACGCCCGTGGGATTGTATGAACCTCTGGCTCTAAAGGGCGCGGTGGAACCGCAGCGCCGCGCGTCGCTGGACGGATTCTCAGTGGCCCTCAAGCACTGGCGCGTGGGAAATTTCGCGGCGGCGGCCGAAGGTTTCTCGCGCATCGCCGGCGACGCGGTGGCGCAGAAATTCGCCGAGCGGGCGCGCGCGATGAAAACAGCACCCGCCACTTGGGATGGCGTCACCGAATTGACCGAGAAATGACAGGCCGCCTTGATTTCCCCGCCCGCGCGCCGCACAATCCGGCCCTCACAAAGGACCGGTCCATGAAAATCTCCGTCATCCAGATGAACAGCCAGACCAGCAAGGCCGACAACATCGCGCAGGCGAAGAAGCTGGTCGCCGAGGCGGTCGAGCACGACCGCCCCACGATGGTCGTATTGCCGGAAGTATGGACCATGCTGGGCGGATCGCTGGAGCAGCGCCGCGCCGCCGCCGAGGAGATTCCGGGCGGCGAGGCCTATCGCGCGCTGCAGGAGATGGCTAGGACGTATAAGATCTACGTGCATGGCGGCAGCATGCTGGAGCGTGCGGGCAAGGAGTATTTCAACACGACAGTCGCCTTCGATCCGCACGGCAATGAGATCGCGCGTTACCGTAAAATCCACCTGTTCGACGTCACCACGCCGGACGGCAAGGAATACAAAGAATCGGCGACGGTCGGGCGCGGCGACGCCGTCGTGACCTATAAAGCCGGCAGCGTCACCGTCGGCTGCTCGATCTGCTACGACCTGCGCTTCGGCGAGCTGTACCGGACGCTGGCGCAAAAGGGCGCGGAAGTCATCATGCTTCCGGCGGCGTTCACGCTGCAGACCGGCAAGGACCATTGGGAGCCGCTGATCCGCGCCCGCGCGATCGAGACCGAAACCTATTTCTGCGCCGCGGCCCAGGTAGGCTCGTATCCGCAGGGCAACGAGCTGCGTCAAAGCTGGGGCCATTCGATGATCGTCGACCCCTGGGGCCATATGATGGCGCAGTCCAGCGACGGACCGGGCCACGCCAGTGCGCGCATCGACATGGATTACCTGCGCGACATCCGCCAGAAGCTGCCGGTGCACCAGCACCGCGTGCTGAAGGACTAGGCGACGGCCCATGAGCTTCGTCATCAATCCGATGCCGGCGCAGGTTCCGGCTTCGATCATCGCCAAGCTGTCGAAGGTCGAGACCGCGACGGTCGGCCACACGCGAAACTGGGGTTTCATGCATCGCGCCATCCAGGGCGTGATCCAGGGCAGGCGCGCGGCGGGCACCGCCGTCACCGTGCAATGCCCGGGGCAGGATTCCGCGATCCTGCATCACGCGCTGGGGATGCTCAGGCCTGGCGACGTGCTGGTAGTGGACCGCATGGGCGACGACCGCCATGCCTGCGTCGGCGGCGGGGTGGCGCTGGCGGCGAAGCTTGCGGGCTGCGTGGCCGCCGTGGTCGACGGGCCCTGCACCGATTTCAGCGAGCTGCGCATGCACGATTTTCCAGTGTGGTGCCGCGGCCCCTCGCCCATCACCACGCGCGTCTATGCCTTCGGCGGGTCGATCAACGCCGTGGTGGGTTGCGGCGGCGTGCCTGTGCGGCCGGGCGATGCCGTGGTGCTGGACGAAAGCGGCGTGCTGGTGCTGCCACCGGAAGAAGCCGAGGCGGTGGCCGACGCCGCGCTGGCGCGTCAGGCGCGCGAGGCGGATACCTGGGCCAAACTCAGAGCCGGCGCCAAGATCGGCGACCTGTCGGGCGCCTCGGCCAAGATTCTCGCGGCGATGGGCAAGGGGTGACCCGCCTGCCCTACTCCACGCCCATCACCAGATTGGGCAGGAACAGCGAGAGCTGCGGGATATAGGTCAGCAAGACCAGCACGATGACGAGCGGGATCAGCATCGGCATGATCGCGAGCGTCACTTTCTCGAACGACACGCGCGCCACCTCGCACACCACGTAAAGCCCGATGCCCATCGGCGGCGTGGCGATGCCGATCAGCAGCGACATCTGCACGATGATGCCGAAATGCACGCGGTCGATGTGATAAGCGTCGATCACCGGCAGCAGGATCGGCACCAGGATCAGCTTCGCCGGCACGCCCTCGACGAAGCAGCCGATGATCAGGAAGAACACGATCAGCAGCGCCAGCAACACGGGCCGCGAGTCGGTGACCGCGAGCATCGCCGTGGCCATGTATTGCGGCATCTGCTCGATCGCCAAAAGCCAGCCCATGATCGTGGAGAAGCCGATGATCATCATCACCACGGTGGTCATTTGCATCGTGTCGGTCAGCGCCTTCCAGATATGCGCGAACGTCAACTGCCGATACGCCGCACCCACGATCAGCGCATAGGCGCAGGCCAGCACGCCCGCCTCGGTCGCGGTGGTGAATCCGGTGAGAATCGCGCCGAGGATGATGGCCGGCGCCACCAGCGCCACCAACCCTTCGCGCGCCGTCAGGAAAAGCTGGCGCGCCGTCGCGCGCGGCTCGACAGGCACGTTCAGGCGCTTGGCGTAAATGCGATTGAAGATCATCAACGAAATTCCGACCAGCACGCCCGGCGCGAATCCGGCCAGGAACATGCGGGCCACGGACTGGTTGGCCAGATAGGCATAGACCACCAGGCCGACCGAGGGCGGGATCAGGGGCCCCATGATCGACGACGATACGGTAAGCGCCGCGGAAAAATCGACCGGATAGCCGCGCGCGTTCATCGCCCGGACCAGGATTTGCCCGAGGCCCGCGATATCGCCCACCGCCGTGCCGTTGACGCCCGAGAAGATCATCGAGGCAAGCACGTTGACCTGCGCAAGGCCGGCGCGGAAATGGCCCATCAGCGCCATGGCGAAGTTGAAGATCTTATCGGTCATGCCGACCAGGTTCATCAGGTTGCCGGCCAAAATAAAGAACGGCACCGCCAGCAGCGAGGCGTTGTCCACGCCCTCCAGCACCTGCAGCGGCACGATGTACAGCCCGTCGGCGTAGCCCGCGTAGATCAGGGTCAGCACCACCGATCCGCCGATCGACATGGCCACCGGCACGCGCAGCAGCATGAGCGCGACGAAGCTGACGAACAACAGCGAGGTCATGCGGCGCTACTCGGCCTCAGAACCGTGGGCGGCGCGCGGCTCGGACTCGCCGTTGAGTGCCTTGATCGCGTCGAGAATGAAATGGACCAGCAACAAAGCGCTGGCGAGGAACAACGGCACCGACATCCAGTAGCGCTGCAACGGTATCAGTTCCATGTCGCCGACCTGGTTCGACAGCGTGCGGGGCGCCTCGGCCAGCAGCAACGCCATGATGGCGATGCAGACCGCATCGGACAAAAGCCGCGTCGCCCGGCGCGCCCAGGGGCCCGCCAGATCCACGAAATATTCCACGGTGATGTCCTTGGACCGGCGATAGATGACGAAAAAGCCGAAAAACGTCATCCAGATGAACAGCAGCAGGGTCCAGGGCCACACGAATTTGAGGCTTACGTCGGTGACGCCGCGCCAGACGATGTTGACGATATTGAGGACCAGCATCGCCGCCAGGCATGCATTGGCCAGGACGTGAAACAGGCGCTCGACCGTGCCGAGCGCCTGTTCGGTTCGGGCGAGAACACCGCCCATCAAGAGGTTTTCTTGCGCGTCGCCTCGACCACGTCCATGAAGCCCTTGGGCAGCTCGCCCGAGGCTTCCTTGGCCTTATAGAAGTCCAGCATGTGCTTGACGAAGGGCTTCAGGTCGATCTCGTTGTAGACCACGCCCTTGGACTTCATGCGCGCCAGAGACTCGGTCGTCTCCTTGCCCATCAGCTCTTCGCTGTACCTGGCCGCGTCCTTGTGCGCCTTCAACAGTCCGGCCTGCTGGTCCTTGGGCAGGCGGTCGAACGCCTTCTGGTTCATCATGAAGGCGATGGATTGCCAGTACTCGTCGGTGCGCGTGATGACCGGCGCCACTTCCTGGAAGCGCATGCTTTCGACCAGCGCCACCGGGCTGGTAGCGGCGTTGACGATGCCCTTGGAGATGCCGTCATAGGTCTCGGCCCAGCCCAGCACGCGCACCTCGGTGCCCAGATGCGTCCACACCTCGACGCCGGCCTTGTCGTTGGCCATGCGCATCTTGATGCCCTTCAGGTCCGACACCTGCTTGATCGGATTTTTCGTGACAATGACGCGATAAGGCCCGCGCAGCACGTCGGTGGTGTCACCCAGCATACCGATGCCGGCCTCGTCCTGCGCTTTCTTGAACCAACCCGTCACCATCGGGCTGTGCATGAAGCGTACCCAATGCCCGCGGTCGTCGAACAGGAAAGGCGCGTTACTCCAGCGGATGTCCGGCACCCATTTCTGCAGGAAGATCGACCCTTCGGCGTAGATTTGCACGGTGCCGATCTTGAGCTGCTCCAGGATTGCGGCCTCCTTGCCCAGCTGCTCGTTGGGGAAGACCTGCACCGTCACCTTGCCGCCGGTATATTTGCCGGCCTGGTCGGCGAAATACTGGAACACCTTGCCTTCCGGCCCGTCGGCCGGCTGCTTGGTCGCCATTTTCCAGGTCTCGGCATGGCTAGCGCCGATGCCGAGGGCCAAGGTCAGGCCGATGGAGAAAGCGAGATGCGATGCGCGCATGATCCACCCTCACGCCGATGATATTTGACAAAGCGCATCACGCCTGCCCCGGCTTGTCAACCAGCCGGCTTAGGCTTGCAATGCGGGCTCGATGCGTCCCCTGCATTCGCCGAAGCCGATCGTGGCGAAGCCGTCGCGCTTGGCGCGGGCGCGGAAGATCATCTCGTCGCCGTCCTCCAGGAACCGGCGCGTTTCGCCGTTGGGCAAGGCGACCGGCTTGGTGCCGCGCCAAGCCAGCTCCAAAAGACTTCCATAGCTGCCCGGCTCGGGGCCGGACACCGTGCCGGTGCCGAACAGGTCGCCCGGCTCCAGGTTGCAGCCGTTCGAGGTGTGATGCGCGACCATCTGCGCAATCGTCCAATACAGATCGCGCAGATTGCCGCGGCTCAAGCCATGCGGCCTCGCGCCCGACGCGCGCATCTTGCCGGTCTCGATCAAGACTTCCAGCTCGATGGAAAACCCGCCTTCGGCTTGGTCGCGCTCGTTGAAAAGATACGGCAGCGGATTCGGATCGCCTTCCGGGCGCTCCAGGGCCGGGCAGCGGAACGGCGCCAGCGCGTCCGCCGTCACGACCCAAGGCGAGATGGTGGTGGCGAAGCTTTTGGCGAGGAAGGGCCCGAGCGGCTGATACTCCCAGCCCTGCACGTCGCGCGCCGACCAGTCGTTCAGCAGGCACAGGCCGAACACGCGCTCGGCCGCCTGGCCGATCGGCACCGGACGGCCCAGCGCGTTGCCCAGGCCGATGAACACGCCGACCTCCAGTTCGTAGTCCAGGCTCTGGCTGGGTCCGAACACGGGTGATCCGCTGACCGGCAGGCGCTGCCCGTTGGGCCGCCGCACTTTTTCGCCGCTCGGCCTGACCGACGAGGCGCGGCCGTGATAGGCGATGGGTATCCAGCGGTAATTCGGCAGCAGCGGATCTGGATTGTCGGGCCGCAGCATGCGGCCGGTGTTGCTGGCGTGATACGACGAGGCGAAGAAATCGGTGTAGTTGCCGATGCGCGCGGGCAAATGCATCCGCGCCTGGCGCATCGGCACCAGCAGCTTTTCCGCCAGTAAGGCCGCGCGGTCGCGGTCCTTGCCATCGGCGTCGAGCAGGTCGAACGCGCGCTGGCGCAATGCAGTCCAATGCCGCGCCCCCTGCGCCATCAAGGGATTGAGCGCGGGGCCGGATGCGGCTTGCGCGGCCTCCAGCGCTACGCCGTCGAACAGGCCTTCCGCGATCGCCGCGCCAAGATCGAAAATGCGCTGGCCGATGGCAACGCCGCCGCGCGGCGTTTCGCCCTCGCGCGCGAACACACCGAACGGCAGGTTCTGCAGCGGGAACTCCGCGTCCGCGGCGTTGGCCTCTTCCACCCAGCTCTTGCGCTTGGGGTCGTGGGTGCGATCCAGCGCGGTCATCGGCTTAAGGCTTGAAATGCTTTTTCAAGCCGCGCCAAACGTCGTCGTAGCCGCGCTGCAAGGCGGGGGATTCCAGCGCGTAACGCGTGGGGCGCAGCGGCAGGCGCGTCTCGAACATGAAAGCGAGCGTGTTCTTGATTTTGCGCGGCGCGAGCTTCGCCTTGCTGGCTTTCGCGTGGGCGGCCGCGTCCGGCCCGTGGGCGGTCATGCAGTTGTGCAGGCTGGCCCCGCCCGGCGCGAATCCCTCTTCTTTGGCGTCGTACACGCCGTGCACCAGGCCCATGAATTCGCTCGCGACGTTGCGGTGGAACCAGGGCGGGCGGAACGTATTTTCGGCCACCATCCAGCGGGGCGGAAAGATCACGAAATCCGCGTTCGCCGTGCCGCGTATTTCCGCGGGCGACGTCAGCACCGTGAAGATCGAGGGGTCGGGATGATCGTAACTGACCGTGTTGATCGTATTGAAGCGCGCGAGATCGTATTTATAAGGCGCGTGATTGCCGTGCCAGGCCACCGCGTCGAA
>JAHFPH010000199.1 GCA_023266845.1 Rhodospirillaceae bacterium | reverse complement strand
CGAATGGCACTTAGCGGACATTCCGGTGTGTCCGCCATCCGGTCGCTTTCGGGGGTAAAGCGAACGTGCTGTGCTCGCTATGAGCATTTCCGCTTTTGACCCGACTGCGACATGCGCGGCTCAGGATTGCTGCGACGCAAATTGACCTCCAAACCCTATTTTGTGGGTCGTAATTTCCTGATTTGATGTTCCAAATCGCAAGCCAAAATTGGCGTGGTCCTGAGCCTCCGGGAAGGCAATGCGACGGCGCGATTGCATCAAAGTCATTGCTGGCTCAGCGGCGGCCTGGCCGCTCGCGGCGCGTGCGCAGCAGCCAGCGATGCCGCTGATCGGGTTTCTCACGAGTACGCCGTCTGCCGGCCTTGAACATCGGGTCGATGCGCTCCGGCAGGGCCTCAATGACGCCGGATTGGTCGATGGCAAGAACGTCGCCATCGAGTATCGCTGGGCGGACAATCAGCCAGATCGGCTGCCGGGACTGGCGGCCGATCTGGTGCGCCGGCAGGTGGCCGCGATTGTCGCGGGCAGCCCATCGGCGGCGCAGGCAGCCAAAGCCGCAACCGCGACGACGCCGATCATATTTGTCATCGGATCCGATCCGGTCAGAATTGGCCTGGTCGCAAGCCTCAACCGGCCGGGTGGCAATGTCACCGGCGTGGTCTTCATCATTGCTGACTTGGCGGCCAAGCTGCTCGGGCTGCTGCACGAGCTGGTTCCCAAGGCTACGATCAGCGCCGTGTTGCGCGACCCGAACTCTCCTGAACCCGAGGTCGAGTCGCGAGACCTGGAGGAAGCGGGTCGTGCCATCGGACGAAAAATCCTGATGGTGAGCGCCGGAAACGAACGGGAATTCCATGCCGCCTTTGCAACGGTCGTGCAAGCGGGCGCCAGCGGGCTGCTCATCGGCGCCAGTCCATACTTCCTCAGCCAACGCCGGCAACTCGTGGCGCTGGCGGGCCGGCATGCCCTACCGACGGTCTATAATGTGCGCGAGTACGCGGAGGTTGGCGGCCTGATCAGCTACGGACCGCGTGCGACGGATGCCTATCGCCGCGTCGGCGCCTATACCGGCCGCATTCTCAAAGGCGAAAAGCCCAGCGACCTGCCGGTCGAGCTGGCGACCAAATTTGAACTGGTCATTAATCTCGGGACTGCGAAGGCGTTTGGCTTCGACATTCCGCCGCTGCTGCTCGCCCGCGCCGACGAAGTAATTGAATAGTGCAACATTTTGCTGCGGTGCATTTGGTCGCTATTGGCACATCGCTACATTTCGCGGCAACGCAGTATTTCGGTCGCTTTCGGGGCGAAGCGGACATGAACCCAATTCATAAGTACGCGCCCTAGCCTCCATTCTGGTCGTCAATGAGATCAAACAATGTGCGCTCGTCTGCCGACGGCGTCGAGATTCTGCTTCGGCTTGCTGGGGTAAAGCCGAACTCGGACGCAATCCGCATCATGATTTCCGTCTGACGGTTGGCGATGGAAACATAGGGCGATTGCACGGGATATCCCGACGGCGACTTCACCATGGAGCCGTATTTCTGGATGGCCTCCGTTGCCTCGGCCCACATCGCATAGGCGCCGCAATAGGCCGCGAGCGCTGCTCGATCGAGATGCGTGAGAATCCTCAGACGCGCCAACTCGGCGACCATCCGGTCCCACTCTCGCCGGGCGACAGGACCGAGCTCGACCGGGCAGTCAGGAGTAGCGACCTCGGGTCTCGGTTCGTTGGCGTTGAGCGGGCGTTTACCTGGGTTGCCCGCCAGAATCTTCATGCGCGTAGGCTTGGGTCGGCGGCCGCGCATCTCATGCTCCGCTTCTTGACCGGCGGCGGTCGCGGACCTTCGGGCGGCGCGGGCCGTCCCGAGCAATGACATCGAATTGCCGACCATCAGCCTGCAGCGTCGCCTTCTGCCCGGTGAACGCCTGCCACCGGCGAATGGCCACGTCGACGTAAAGCGGGTCGATCTCGACGGCGCGGCAGGCCCGACCCGTCGCCTCTGCGGCGATCAGGGTCGTACCGCTGCCGAGGAAAGGATCGTAGATCGTGTCCTCGGGCTTGCTGTTGTTGAGGATCGGCCGGCGCATGCACTCGACCGGCTTCTGCGTGCCGTGGACCGTTTCAGTGTCCTGGCCGCCGCTCGGGATGGCCCAAAGCGTGGTCTGCTTGCGGTCGCCGGTCCAATGGCCCCTGGTCCGGACCGCGTACCAGCATGGTTCATGCTGCCAGTGATAATCGCCCCGGCCGATGACGAGGCGCTCCTTGGCCCAGATGATCTGGGCGCGGATCGCAAAGCCCTGGCGCTCCAGGCTGTCGGCCACGGTCGCCGCATGCAGCGCCCCATGCCAGACATAGGCGATGTTGCCCGGAAAGAGCTTCCAGGCCTCAGCCCAGTCCGACCGCTCGTCATTGCGGACCTTGCCGACCCGTTTGGACTGATTGACGCCAACGCGGTGCCGCCAGGCGGGGTCGTAGTTCACCCCATACGGCGGGTCAGTGATCATCAGCTTGGGGATGTCGGAGCCGAGCAGGGTACTGACCGTGCCGGCATCGGTGGCGTCTCCACAGGCGATGCGGTGCCGCCCCAAGCACCAGATGTCGTCTGGACCCGTGACGGCGACCTGTTCCAGCTTCGGGATTTCGTTCTCGTCGGTCAGGCCGCCAGAGCCACCCTGCAAAACCTTCGACAGCTCATGCTCGGTGAAGCCCAGCAGCGACAGATCGGCGCCCAGCGCCGAGAGGTCGCGCAATTCGAGTTGCAGCATCTCGATGTCCCAGCCGGCAT
>JAHFPH010000119.1 GCA_023266845.1 Rhodospirillaceae bacterium | reverse complement strand
AACACGCTATTCTGATGCCGCATGACGTTGCTCTCCTTCCGTGTCCCGAAACGTCGCCAAACGCTCGTGACACAGAAGAATCAACGTCATGCGCCTTGTCCAGAAAAACTAAACCGGACAGTCGTGGGCCTGACCCGGCCATCCACGCTTCAGTTGTCGAAAACCGGCGTGAATGCCCGGATCAAGTCCGGGCATGACGGAAAATTAGTAGCAAACGCTGGCGGGAAGTGGTGGGCGTTGTAAGGATTGAACTTACGACCTTCCCCGTGTGAGGGGGACGCTCTCCCGCTGAGCTAAACGCCCGCCAAGGCGCGGATGTAAGACGCGGCTTCCGTTCGAGTCAAGGCGCGCGCCGCCGGCCGCGGCGCGGCGGCGGCGTTCAAAAGCAATCGGACAGCTAATGCCGCGCGACGCGGCGCAGGTGCTGGGTCTGGATCGAGCTCAACACGCCGAACCACAGGTTCTGGCGGCAGGCGTTGATCGCGCCGTCGACGCCCAACTGGCGCACCAGGTCGGCGGCCAGCTTGTCGGTGGATTGCATGTCGTCGTTGGCGGCGGAGAATTTGAAGGGCGGCAAGTCTTTGACTCCAGGGGGCTATCGTTCGGTCGGGGGCCGCGCTTGATAAAGGCATCGACTTGCCGCGTCAACGCGCAATTGCGGGCTTAACCAATACTTCTGTGCATGGCGGCACCGCCGGCCAAGCCGGAATCAGCGACATGTTCTGAAACAATAAGTGATTGTTAGCGCATTGACTTGAAAGGGTTCTTGGCGTTTTTAGGGGCTTATGTCATGGTCCGCCGCCAGGATGACCGAGCGCTTGTCCACTCCCCGCAAGCGCCCCTGCGCCGCCGTTATTCTCGGCGCCGGCAAGGGCGAGCGGCTGAAATCCTCCCTGCCCAAGGTCATGCACCTTGTCGCCGGACGCACGTTGATCCGCCATGTCCTACGCGAAACCGCCAAGCTGAAGCCGGCCAGGACGGTCGTGGTGATCGGCCCGGGCATGGACGATCTGGCCCGCGAAGTGGCGCCCCTCGAAACCATCGTGCAGAAAAAGCCCCGGGGCACGGGCGACGCTGTGAAGGCCGCGCGCGACGCGCTTAAGGGCTTCGCCGGCGACGTGCTGCTGATCTACGGCGACAATCCCTTCATCTCGGAAGAAACGTTGCGCGCGCTTTTGGATCGGCGTTCCGCCAAGGACGATCCCGCCGTCGTGGCGGTCGGGTTCCGTCCCGCCGATCCGCTGCGCTATGGGCGGCTGGTCGCGGACAGGAAGGGCCGCCTGCAGCGCATCATCGAGTTCAAGGACGCGAGCGACAAGGAAAAGAAGATCGGCCTGTGCAATTCTGGCGTCATGGCCGCGGACGGCAGGCGCCTGTTCGCGCTGCTCGACGCGATCAAGAACGACAACGCCGCGGGCGAGTACTACCTGACCGACTTGGTGAAGGCGGCGCGCGCGGCGAGGTTCAACTGCGCGGCGATCGAACGCCCGGCCGAGGAGTTCATCGGCATCGACACGCGCGCGCAGCTCGCGCTGGCCGAGGCGCATATGCAGTCGCGCCTGCGCCGCGCGGCGATGGAAGGCGGCGCTACGCTAACCGATCCCGCCACGGTCTATCTCTCGGCCGACACGAAACTGGGCCGCGACGTGGTGATCGGCCCCAACGTGGTGTTCGGCCCCGGCGTCACCGTGCATGACGGGGCCGAGATATTGCCGTTCTGCCATATCGAGGGTGCCGTGATCGGCCGGGGCGCGCGCATCGGGCCGTTCGCGCGACTGCGCCCCGGCACGAAGATCGGCCGCGACGCGCATATCGGCAACTACGTCGAAGTCAAGAACGCCATACTTGAAGACGGCGTGAAGGCCAATCACCTGACCTATATCGGCGACGCCAGGATCGGCGCGAAGACAAACGTGGGAGCCGGCACCATCACCGTGAACTACGACGGCTTCGGCAAGTATGTCACCGAGATCGGCCGGGGCGTGTCGATCGGCTCGAACACCGCGCTGATCGCGCCGATCAAGATCGGCGACGGCGCCATCGTCGGCGCGGGCAGCGTGGTGACCACCAACGTACCGGCCGACGCGCTGCGCCTGGAGCGCTCGCAGCAGACCACGGTCGAGGGCTGGGCCGCCAAGTTCCGGCACCGGCGCGCGCGCGAGACCGGCAAGACGCCGGTGAAGGCGAAGGGATAGAACGCGATGTGCGGCATCATCGGCATCATCGGTAAGACCGACGTGGCGCCCCGGATTCTCGACGGGCTGAAGCGCCTGGAATATCGCGGCTACGACAGCGCGGGCATCGCCACGCTGGTGAACGGGCATATCGACCGCCGCCGCGCCGAGGGCAAGCTCGGCAATCTCGACGCGCTCATCGCCAGCAGGCCCTTGCCCGGCAAAATCGGCATCGGCCATACGCGCTGGGCGACGCACGGCGCGCCGACCGAGGCCAACGCGCATCCGCACGCCACCGACCGCGTGGCGCTGGTGCATAACGGCATCATCGAGAATTTCCAGGAATTGCGCGACGAGCTGACCAAGGCGGGCTGCAACTTCACCACCGAAACCGACACCGAGGCCGGGGTGCAGCTCTTGACCCACTATCTGCGCCAGGGCAAGACGCCGCACCAGGCGATGGAACAGGCGATGAAGCGCCTCAACGGCGCCTTCGCCATCGCCGTGATGTTCTCAGGGCGCCACGACCTGTTGATCGGCGCCCGGCGCGGCGTGCCGCTGGCCGTGGGTTACGGCGAGGGCGAGATGTATCTGGGCTCGGACGCTCTGGCGCTGGCGCCCTGGACCGACCGCATCGCGTATCTGGAAGAAGGCGACTGGGTCGAGATTTCGTCCAAGTCGGCGGCGATTTTCGACGAGAACGGCAAAAAGGTCGAACGGCCCGTCGTGCATACGCAGCTCTCGGGCGGGCTGACCGGCAAGGGCAATTACAACCACTTCATGCAAAAAGAGATCTACGAGCAGCCGCAGGTCATCGGCGACACCCTGACCCAGCTCGTCAATCCGGCGCTGCGCAAGGTGGTGCTGCCGGACCTCGGCATCGACTTCGCCAAGCTGCCGCGCGTCACCATGATCGCCTGCGGCACGGCGTCATACGCCGGCGTGGTGGCGAAATACTGGTTCGAGCAGATCGCGCGCCTGCCGGTCGAGGTCGACGTGGCGAGCGAGTTCCGCTACCGCGAGGCGCCGATGCCCAAGGGGGGCTTGGCGCTGTTCATCTCGCAATCCGGCGAGACCGCCGACACGCTGGCGGCTTTGCGCTACGCCAAAAGCCAGGGCCAGCGCATCCTGTCGGTGGTCAACGTGCCGTCGAGCTCCATCGCGCGCGAATCCGACGCGGTGCTGCCGACGCTGGCGGGGCCGGAAATCGGCGTCGCCTCCACCAAGGCCTTCACCACGCAGCTCACCGTGCTGGCTTGCCTCGCTATCGCCGCGGCGCGTGCGCGCGGCGCGATCGACGCCAAGCGCGAGGCGCAGTTGACCGTGGCGTTGAGCGAGGTTCCCTCGCGCATGGTCGAGGTGTTGCGCCACGACGAGCGCATCCAGGAAATCGCCCACCGCATCGCCAAGGCGCGCGACGTTTTGTATCTGGGCCGCGGCACGTCCTACCCCATCGCGCTCGAAGGCGCGCTGAAGCTCAAGGAAATCTCGTACATCCACGCCGAGGGTTACGCCGCCGGCGAGATGAAGCACGGGCCGATCGCGCTGATCGACGAGGCGGTGCCGGTGATCGCCATCGCGCCGCGCGACGCGTGGTTCGAGAAGACCGCGTCCAACGTGCAGGAGGCGCTGGCGCGCGGCGGGCGCGTGGTGCTGTTCAGCGACAAGACGGGCGTGGCCAAGCTCGGCGACAAGGCGCTCTACGCCATCACCATGCCCGACGTCGATCCGTTCGTGGCGCCGATCCTCTATTCGGTGCCGGTGCAGTTGCTCGCCTATCACACCGCGGTGCTGAAGGGCACCGACGTCGACCAGCCGCGCAACCTGGCGAAAAGCGTCACCGTCGAATAGCGTCCTTCCCCCGTTGCAATTTCCTTACAAGCTGCCGGGTTAACAGGCCCGCTCCGCCGGTCTATAGTCGTTGCCAACCCCAAATCCGCACACACAAGGAGGGTCGCCATGGCGCCCAAGGACAATCCGGCCACGGAAGCACCGAAGCTCAAGGATATGAAGCTGTTCCGCCAGCAGGCCTATATCGACGGCCAATGGGCCGACGCCGACAACAAGTCGACGGTCGCGGTCAACAACCCGGCCACCGGCGCGATCCTGGGCACGATCCCCAGGATGGGCGCCACCGAAACGCGCCGCGCCATCGAGGCCGCGAACAAGGCCTGGCCGGCTTGGCGGGCGAAGACGGCCAAGGAGCGCGCGGTGACCTTGCGCAAATGGTTCGAGCTGATGATCGCCAACACCGACGACCTGGCGGTGCTGATGACCACCGAGCAGGGCAAGCCGCTCACCGAGGCCAAGGGCGAGGTCGCCTATGCCGCTTCGTTCATCGAGTGGTTCGCCGAGGAGGGCAAGCGCATCTACGGCGACGTGATCCCACAGCAGCAGGGCGACAAACGCATCGTGGTGATCAAGGAGCCGATCGGCGTGGTCGCGGCGATCACGCCCTGGAACTTCCCGGCGGCGATGATCACGCGCAAATCGGGCCCGGCGCTGGCCGCGGGCTGCACCTTCGTGTGCAAGCCGGCCACGCAAACGCCCTATTCGGCCCTGGCGATGGCCGAGCTGGCCGAGCGCGCGGGCGTGCCCCGGGGGGTGTTCAACGTGGTGACGGGCAGCGCCAGCGAGATCGGCGGCGAGATGACCTCCAACCCGATCGTGCGCAAGGTCACCTTCACCGGCTCGACCGAGATCGGCAAGAAGCTGATGGTGCAGTCCGCAAGCACGGTGAAGCGGATGGGCCTCGAGCTGGGCGGCAACGCGCCCTTCATCGTGTTCGACGACGCCGACCTGGACGCGGCGGTCGAGGGCGCGGTGATCTCGAAATACCGCAACACCGGGCAGACCTGCGTGTGCGCCAACCGCATGCTGGTGCAGGACGCGGTGTACGACAAATTCGTCGACAAGCTGGTCGGCGCGGTGAAGATGCTCAAGGTCGGCAACGGATTGGATGCCGGCGTCACGCAAGGGCCGTTGATCGACATGAAGGCGGTCGAAAAGGTCGAGGAGCACATCGCCGACGCCACGAAAAAGGGCGCCAAGATCATGACCGGCGGCAAGCGTCACGCGCTGGGCGGCACGTTCTTCGAGCCCACGGTGCTGGCGAACGTCAATCCGCAAATGGCGGTGGCGCGCGAGGAGACCTTCGGTCCGCTGGCGCCGGTGTTCCGCTTCAAGGACGAGAAGGACGCGATCAGGCTCGCCAACGACACCGAGTTCGGCCTGGCGGCGTATTTCTACAGCCGCGACATCGGCCGCATCTGGCGCGTGGCCGAGGGCGTGGAATACGGCATCGTCGGCATCAACACCGGCATCATTTCCACCGAAGTGGCACCGTTCGGCGGCATGAAGGAATCGGGCCTGGGCCGCGAAGGCTCGAAATACGGCATCGACGACTTCGTCGAGATCAAATATCTCTGCATGGGGGGGATTGATAAGTAGCACCGATACAGTTCAAGCAAGAGACGCCTCAAAGGCGGCGAGGCTTACTGCGTAGGTCTCGCCGGTTTCTTTTTTGCACGTTCATAAATCGCCATACTTTTCACGGTACTTGCGCAATCTCCATAATGGTTCTTCGATCGTTCGATTGAAGAATTTTGTCATTGATTGGGTAATTGCCCACACATCAAAATACATCTGAGCAAAACAATCGGGGTCCTTGAATGGGTTTCGACCTTTGTATTCTACTTCATTGATTTTTCCGGTGTGAGCCGCTCTGTTGCGGGTTTCGTTAATTGCAGGAATAGAGTCTAGATCGGGATAAGGCCAACTCTTTAGGACAGGCCCCAGGACCCTATACATTTCCATGAACCCGAGCCGCCCGACGGTGTCTGAAAGAGTTTTGAGGCACTTCTTGTTCGAAATTTCATCATCCGTGAAGGCCAATAGTGACTTGAAATGATGGTAGTAGACGCGGCGCAATTCAGTTTCTACAGCCGCGTGTAGATCAAAGATGCAAGATCGGATCAAATGCTCATCATCGGTAAGATCGGATGCAAGTTTCTTAACTTCACGATATGCTTGTTCAGCATTATCGAGGCTTAAGAGCTTCATGTACCGGTCAGGCTGCTGCACGTCATTTTCTGACATGCGAGCTACTCCTTAGCTATCGTGATAAGATATTCTAGCAACTAACGCGTTGCTGCACCAAAAGACTTGTGGCGTGGTTTGGCGTTGATGAAGTTTGAGGTGGGTGATGACGCAGCACGACTACGACCTGTTCGTCATCGGCGCCGGATCGGGCGGGGTGCGCGCGGCGCGCATCGCGGGCGGCTATGGCGCGCGCGTGGCGCTGGCGGAGGAAAGCCGGGTGGGCGGCACCTGCGTCATGCGCGGCTGCGTGCCCAAGAAGTTCCTGGTCTATGCCGCGCATTTCGCCGAGGACTTCGCCGACGCCCGGGGCTATGGCTGGACCGTCGGCAAGTCCAAGCACGACTGGAAAACGCTGATCCGCAACAAGAACGCCGAGCTGAACCGCCTGGAGAAAAGCTATCTGAGCCTGCTCAAGGGCGCCAAGGTCGATCTGATCCGCGGCCGCGCCAAGGTCGTGGGGCCCGAGGCGGTCGAGATCAACGGCAAGCGCATATCGGCCAAGACCATCCTGGTTTCGACCGGCTCCTGGCCGGTGATCCCCGAGATTCCCGGCCGCGAATACGCCATCACCTCGAACGAGGCGCTGGACCTGCCCAGGCTGCCCAAGCGCATCGCCGTGGTCGGCGGCGGCTATGTCGCGGTCGAGTTCGCCGGGATTTTTCATGGGCTCGGCGCCGACGTGACTCTGGTCTATCGCGGCAATGTGGTGCTGCGCGGCTTCGACGGCGACGTGCGCGCGCATGTGTCCGAAGAGCTGAAAAAGAAGGGCATCAAGATCGGCTACGGCCGCGAGCCCATCGCGATCGAAAAAAAGGGCAAGGGCTACCGGCTGCGCTTCGCCCAAGGGCGGCCGGTGGATTGCGACCTGGTGATGTACGCCACGGGCCGCGCGCCCAACACGCGGGGCCTGGGGCTGGATCGGCTTGGCGTCGCCATGGAAAAGAACGGCGCGGTCAAGGTGGACCAATGGTCGCGCTCGTCCGTGCCGTCGATCTATGCCGTGGGCGACGTCACCAACCGCATCAACCTGACGCCCGTGGCGCTGATGGAAGGCCACGCCTTCGCCGACACGATCTTCGGCAACCGGCCGCGTCCGGTGGACCACGACAACGTCGCCTCGGCCGTGTTCAGCCAGCCGCCGGTCGGCGTGGTGGGATTGAGCGAGGAGCGCGCGCGCGAAAAAGGCTTCGCGGTCGATATCTATCGCACCACCTTCCAGCCCATGCGCCACTCCTTGAGCGGCAACAAGGAGCGCATCCTGATGAAGCTGGTGGTCGACTGCTTGAGCGACAAGGTGCTGGGCGCGCACATGGTCGGGCCCGACGCGCCCGAGATCATCCAGGGCATCGGCATCGCTGTGAAGGCGGGTCTCACCAAGTCCGCCTTCGACCGCACCATCGGCATCCACCCGACAGCCGCAGAGGAATTCGTCACCCTGCGCAGCAAGGTGCCGGAGCCGGTGGCCAAGGCGGCGGAGTAAGGCCCATCGCCGACTCGCAGCTTCCACTGGAATCGCAACCAAAATCAGCGTATTAGCTTATCCCCTTCGTCCCGGGCGGGAAGGCTCGATGAGCTCCCCGGGTTCTTGGAGATTAAGCGATGGCCCAAAAGGGAGCGACAGGCTGGACCCCCGATAGCTGGCGCGGCAAGCCGATCCGCCAGGTGCCGGACTATCCCGACCAAAAAGCGCTGGCCGAAGCCGAGGCGCAGCTCGGCATTTTTCCGCCCCTGGTGTTCGCGGGCGAGGCGCGCGACCTGATGAAGGCGCTGGGCCGCGTCGCCGAGGGCAAGGCTTTTCTGCTTCAGGGCGGCGACTGCGCGGAAAGCTTCGCCGAGTTCCGGGCCAACAACATCCGCGACATGTTCAAGGTGCTGCTGCAGATGGCGGTGGTGCTGACCTTCGGCGCCGCCTGCCCGGTGGTGAAGGTGGGCCGCATGGCCGGCCAGTTCGCCAAGCCACGCTCAGGTCCCACCGAAGAGCAGAACGGCACCACGCTGCCCGCCTATCGCGGCGACATCGTCAACGGCATCGAGTTCGAGGCGGCCGCGCGCAGGCCCGATCCGCAGCGCCTGATCCGCGCCTACAACCAGTCGGCCGCGACGCTCAACCTGCTGCGCGCCTTCGCGCAGGGCGGCTTCGCCGATCTGCACAAGGTGCATCGCTGGAACCTGGATTTCGTCGCCGGCTCCCCGCAGGGCGCGCGCTATCAGGAATTGGCCGGGCGGCTGGACGAGGCGCTGGCCTTCATGGAGGCGTGCGGGCTTACCGGCGAATCCTCGCCGCAGATCCGCGAAACCAATTTCTACACCGTCCACGAAGGGCTGCTGCTGTGGTACGAGCAGGCGCTGACGCGCAAGGACAGCCTGACCGGCGAGTGGTACGACTGCTCCGCGCACATGGTGTGGATCGGCGACCGCACGCGCCAGCTCGACGGCGCGCATGTCGAATTCGCGCGCGGTATCAAGAACCCGATCGGCATGAAAGTGGGCCCGTCGCTGGCGCCGGACGAACTCTTGAAACTGATCGACGTGCTGAACCCGGCGAACGAGCCTGGACGGCTGACGCTGATCGCGCGCATGGGTGCGGACGATGTCGAGCGCCGCCTGCCGCCGCTGCTGCGCGCGGTCAAGCGCGAGGGCCGCAGCGTGGTATGGGCTTGCGACCCGATGCACGGCAACACGGTGAAGTCCAAGACCGGATTCAAGACCCGCGCGGTCAGCCGCATCCTGGCCGAGGTGCGCGGCTTTTTCACGGCCCACGCGGCCGAGGGCACCTATCCCGGCGGCATCCATTTCGAGATGACCGGCCAGGACGTGACGGAATGCATCGGCGGCGCCCAGGCGATCACCGACGAAACCCTGAAGGACCGTTATCACACGCATTGCGACCCGCGGCTGAACGCCAGCCAAGCCCTAGAGCTCGCCTTCACCATCGCCGAGGAGCTGAAGCGCGCGCGCGCCGGCGACCGCCGCGTGGCGGCCTCCGCCGCTTCGTGAATCGGCACCCGTGACCGCGCGCGCCAAGCCCGCCTCGCCGCCTGCGCCCGACAGGCCAGGGACCGACGGCGGCGGGCCGGGGCCGCTCGGCCCCGATATCGCCCAGCATACCGACAAGTATTTCCTGCGCACCAAAGAGATCGTCGGCAAGTTCGGCGATTGCCGCGCCACCTACGCCGTGTTCATGCGCCGCCCGGTGATCTCGGCCCCGCGCCTCGCCGTCGAGTGGCTCGGCCGCGTGGCCGACGAGCGGCGCACGAATTTTGACATCGAGCTGCTGTATCCCGAGGGCAAATGGGTCGGCGCGGGCGAGCCGATCCTGTATCTCTCGGGCTCGCTCTACCATCTGGCTGATCTCGAGACGATCTATCTGCAATTGCTGGGTTCGCCCTGCGTGGCGGCGTGGAACGCGTACACCATGTGCGTGGACCTGCCCAAGACGCGCTTCCTGGCGATGGACGCGCGGCACTGCGCCGGTAGCGGCATGGCCGAGATGATGGCCTATGGCGCCTCGGTCGGCTCGGCCCGCGCCAAGCGCAAGATGGGCGCCGTCGGCTTCATGGGCAACGCCACCGACGCTACCGCGCATTACTTCGACCAGAAATCGGGCTTCGGCACCATGCCGCATGCCCTCATCGGCTATGCCGGCTCGACCGTGCGCGCGGCCGAGATGTTCCACGAAACCTTTCCCGGCCAGCCGCTGATCGTGCTGGTGGATTATTTCGGGCGCGAGACAACGGACGCGCTGGCGGTGTGCCGGCGGTTTCCCGACCTGGCGGCCAAGGGGCTGCTGGGTGTGCGGCTGGATACCGCCGGCGGGCGCTTCGTCGAGGGGCTCGACCCGCCGCGCTCCTATGCCGTGCTCGAACGCAACGCGCCCGAGGCGGTCCGCGGCTACCGCTCGGAGCGCGATCTGCGCTACCTGGTCGGCACGGGCGTGTCGGCCGCCGCGATCTGGCATTTGCGCGAGGCAATGAACGACGCCGGCTTCGACAAGATCACGCTGGTCGCCTCGTCCGGCTTCACGCCCGAGAAGTGCAAGGTGATGGCCATCGCCAAGGCGCCGGCCGATATCATCGGCACCGGCTCGTATCTGCCCGAAAGCTGGGCGGAGACCTACGCCACGTCGGATATCGTCGAATACGACGGCACGCCGCGGGTGAAGGTCGGCCGCGAGTTCCTGCATAGGAAGAAGACCTGATAAGCGCACGCGCGCCGTGGTTTTCGCCCGGAATCCGCGCTAGTTTACGTCCGTCATGACCGACAGTTTTTCCATCGCGCTGGCGCAGATCAATCC
>JAHFPH010000010.1:28839-45499 GCA_023266845.1 Rhodospirillaceae bacterium | reverse complement strand
GGGTGGCTGAACCGCATGACGCAGTTCAAGGAGAAGGCGGGCAAGGACCGCGAGAACGCGTCGGTGGGCCTGTACATCTATCCGAACCTGATGGCCGCGGACATCCTGGTCTACAAGGCGACGCACGTTCCGGTGGGCGAGGACCAGAAGCAGCATCTGGAGCTGGCGCGCGATATCGCGCAGAAATTCAACCACGATTTCGGCGTGGAATTCTTTCCGATCATCGAGCCGATCATCCAGGGCGAGGCCACGCGCGTGATGTCCCTGCGCGACGGCACCAAGAAGATGAGCAAGTCCGACCCCTCGGATTACAGCCGCATCAACCTGACCGACACGGAAGACAACATCGCGCTGAAGATCAGGAAGGCGAAGACCGATCCGCTGCCCCTGCCCGACAGCGTCGCCGAACTGGAAAAGCGCCCGGAGGCCGATAATCTCGTGACCATCTTCGCCGCCCTCAACGACCGGACGCGCGAGGACGTGCTGAAGAAATACGCCGGCGCGCAGTTCTCGAATTTCAAGAAGGACCTGTCGGACCTGGCAGTGTCGGTGCTGGGGCCGATCGGCGCCGAGATGCAGCGCCTGATGAAGGACCCCGGCGCGGTCGACCAGGTGCTGCGCGACGGCGCCGAGCGCGCCCAGGCGCTGGCCGCGCCGGTCATCAAGCAGGTCGAGGAAATCGTCGGGTACTTAAGGGTGTGACGCGCCGGCGGACCCGCCCGCGCATGCCTCGCCCGCGTCCGGCGCGGGCCGGAAGCGTTCGTTAACCACGGGAAATCCTTGACATTCCGGCTCTTAGGCCCCATGTAGGCGTCACATCGGTTTCTCGCGATAGCGCGATGCGCCGCGCGGATTAGTCTTCCGGCGCTTCATCCCGAGACACTCTCTCAACAAAGCTGTTCCAGTCGCGCTGGATACGCAGCGACAACGCCACCGGCATGCCCGGCCCATTCGATTGGGCGGCGACGGCGGCGAAAAGGATTTTATTGAACGTGACTGCTACTACCTTCTCCGACCTTGGCCTTGCCGAGCCCCTACTCCGCTCCCTCAACGCCGAAAACCACCTCATCCCCACGCCGATCCAGTCGAGCGCCATACCGTTGGTTCTCGCTGGCCGCGACATTTTGGGCATAGCGCAAACCGGCACCGGCAAAACAGCCGCTTTCGCGCTGCCGATCCTGCAGAAGCTGGCCGAAAACCGCGCCGATGCCGGACCGCGCGCCGCGCGCGCCCTGGTCCTGGCGCCGACGCGCGAGCTCGCGATCCAGATCGGCGAGGATTTCCGCGCCTACGGCAGGCATCTTGGCTTGCGCCAGGCCGTGATCTTCGGCGGCGTCGGCTACAAGCACCAGGTCGACATGCTCAATCGCGGCGTCGACGTGTTGATCGCGACGCCCGGCCGCCTGTTGGACCTGATGGGCCAGCGCTGCGTGCGCCTGGACCGCGTTTCCTTTCTGGTGCTGGACGAAGCCGACCGCATGCTGGACATGGGTTTCATCCGCGACGTGCGCCGCATCGTGCAGACGCTGCCGCGGCCGCGCCAGTCGCTGCTGTTCTCCGCCACCATGCCCGGCACCGTCGCCGGGCTGGCCGGCGAGATGCTGGTCAACCCGATCCGCGTCGAGGTGACGCCCTCGGCCACGCCGATCGAGCGCATCGACCAGCGCGTGATCATGGTGGACGCGGCGCGCAAGCGCGCGATGCTGACCGGGCTTTTCGCCGACGTCGCGATGGGCCGCGTGATCGTGTTCACGCGCACCAAGCACGGCGCCGACCGCGTGGCGCGTCACCTGGACAGCGCCGGCATCCAGGCCGCGGCGATCCACGGCAACAAATCCCAGAACCAGCGCCAGCGCACGCTGGCCAACTTCCATGCCGGCCATCTGCGCGTGCTGGTGGCAACCGACATCGCCTCGCGCGGCATCGACGTCGCCGGCGTGACGCATGTGGTGAATTTCGAACTGCCGCACGAGCCTGACAGCTATGTCCACCGCATCGGCCGCACCGCGCGCGCCGGCGCAAGCGGCATCGCGATCTCGCTGTGCGATCCCTCGGAGCGCGGCAACCTGCGCGCGATCGAGCGGCTTATCAAACGTCCCCTGACCGTGATCGGCGACATACCGCCCGGTTTCGGCCAGGTTGCGAACGACGACGGCTTCCAGCGGGAGCCGCGCCGTGAGGGGAATCGCCATCGGCGCTATCGCGGCTATAATAGCCGCCGGGCGGCATAACCCCCCTATCTGCGACCTCTAACTACACCTTAGGAGATACGACGATGGCTACCGGTACTGTTAAGTGGTTCAACGCGCAAAAGGGCTTCGGCTTCATCCAACCGGATGGCGGCGGAAAGGATGTGTTCATCCATATCAGCGCCGTCGAGCGCTCGGGCATCGCGCCGCCCAAGGAAGGCCAGAAGCTCAGCTTCGACCTGGAGGCCGACCGCCAGGGCCGCAGCTCGGCCGCCAACCTGAAGCTGATCTAACCGCCGCGCCGCGACCGTTCGAGGCTTCCCGAGGTAGCTCATGGCCAAGGAAGAGCTGATCGAATTCGAAGGCGCGGTGACTGAAGTCCTGCCGGACCGGCGCTTCCGCGTCCGGCTGGACAACGGTCATGTGGTGCTCGCCTATACCGCGGGGCGCATGAGCAAGGCGCGCATCCGCACCTTGGCGGGCGACCGCGTGACCGTGGAGATGACGCCCTACGATCTCGATCGGGGGCGCATCATCTATCGCCACAAGGACGAGCGCGCCTCGTCCGCGCCCAGCTCCCGGCCGCAATGGCGCAGGCGGTAGCGGCTATTTTTCTTTCCCGCTGACGCCGGCCTCGGCGAAGGTCGCCATGCCGGTGTGGCAGGCGACCGCGCCCCGCAAGATCATCACCGCCAAAGCAGCGCCCGTGCCTTCGCCCAGGCGCATGCCCAGATTCACGACCGGCTGCTTGCCGATGCGCGCGCATAGCTGGGCGTGCGCCGGCTCGGCCGAGCAATGCCCGACCTGGCAATGGTCGAGCAAGCCGGGCTCGAGCGCGTGCAGCACCGCACCCGCCGCGGTCGAGGTATAGCCATCGAGCATGACGGGCGTGCGCGCCAGGCGCGCGGCCAGGATCGCGCCGACGATCGCCGCGATCTCGCGCCCGCCCAAAGCCGCCAGGATTTTCAGCGGATCGCCGAGGGCCGCGCGGTTGGCCTTCACGCCCGCTTCCACCGCCGCCGTTTTGCGCGCCAAGCCCTCGCCCGCGACGCCGGTCCCCGGCCCCACCCAGTCGCGCGCCGCGCCGCCGTGGAGCGCATGGCAGATCGCCGCGGCCGAGGTGGTGTTGGCGATGCCCATTTCGCCCAGGCTTAGAATGTCGATGCCCGGCTCGACCGCCATCATGCCGTAGGCCATGGCGTGGGCGCAGTCCGCCTCGCTCATCGCCGGCCCTGATGTGAAATCCGCGGTCGGCGTATCGAGACTCATCTCGTAGACGCGCAGATCGGCATCGAGCGCCTTGCACAGCTGGTTGATGGCGGCACCGCCCGAAATGAAATTCGCCACCATCTGCTTGGTGACTTCCGCCGGATAGGCGGAGACACCGCGCGCCGCCACGCCGTGATTGCCCGCGAACACCGCCACGCGCGGATGATCCAGGCGCGGCGGATGCCTTGCCTGCCAGGCGCAAAGCCATTGGGTCAGCTCTTCCAGGCGCCCGAGCGCGCCTGGGGGCTTGGTGAGCTGGCTCTCGCGCGCCGAAGCCGAGGCCGAAGCCGCCAGGTCCGGGCCGGGCAAGGCGGGCAGCAAGGCGCGGACTTCCGCGAAATTGGCGACGGTCTGCTGCGGCATGTAGGCTCCGGATGTACTGACGAAGGCTTGGGCGTCGTCTATAAACAACCCCCGGCCCGAACACCACTGCCCGGAGCGGCGGATCGCCGCCGGAACGAGACGCGCCAAAGAGATACGCACCAAAGAGATACGCCAATGTCGTTCAATCCCGACTCACCGCCGCCTTCGCCCGACGCCGGTCCCGGCGACGTCCAGGACAACACGCCCGCCGCCTGGCTGGACGATCTGCGCGTCGCGGCGATCTTTTTCACCCGCGTGCCGATACAGCGCGACGGCGCGCTGGAGCTCGGCAACCTTGCCCGCGCTTGGCGCGTGGTGCCGGCGATCGGCGTCCCGATCGGCCTGGCCGGCGCGATCGTGTATTCCCTGGCGTATGGGCTCGGGCTGCCGGCTTTGGCCGCCGCGATTTTGGCGGTGTTGACCACCGCGCTCGTCACCGGCGCGCTGCACGAGGACGGCCTCGGCGATTTCGCCGACGGGAGCGGCGGCGACAGCGCCGAACGGCGCATCGAGATCATGCGCGACAGCCGTATCGGCGCCTTCGGCACGCTGGCGCTGATTTTTTCGGTCGGCTTGCGCGTGGCGGCGCTGGCGGCGATCGCCAAACCGATGGCCGTTATTTTGGCATTGATCGTCGCGCATGCCGTGTCGCGCGCGGCGATTCCCGTGGCGATGGACCGCATGACGCCGGCCGCGCCCCTGGGCCTGGGTGCGGGCGCCGGCGCGCCCGACCGCACATCGGTGGTGATCGCCGCGATTACCGCCGGCGCCCTGGCGCTGATCCTGCTGGGCGTTGGCCCCGGCGTGGCGGCATTGATCGCCGCCGGGCTTGCCGCGTTTGCGATGGCGGCGGCGGCCGAGCGCCTGTTGGGCGGATTTACCGGCGACGTGCTGGGCGCCGTGCAGCAGGCAGCCGAGGCGGCCGTGCTGCTGGCCTGCGCGGCCACCTTGGTTTGACCGAACGGAAACGAGAACGACCCGAATGTCCGACGTGAAGATCACGCGCTGGTGGTGGGTGCGGCACGCGCCCGTGACCGAGGATGGCGGCCGGGTGTACGGCCAATCCGATCCGCCGGCCAATGTCAGCGACACCGAAACCTTCCGGGCGCTGGCCGCCATGCTGCCGCGCGAGGCGGTGTGGGTGGCGAGCCACCTGCGCCGCACGCATCAGACCGCCGACGCAGTGGCGGCGCAGGGCCTGGCGAAGCCCGAGCTGTTCATCGAAAACGACCTGGCCGAGCAGAGCTTCGGCGAATGGCAGGGCCAGGTGCGCAGCGAGATCTACGGCAAGCACGGCCTGCCGCATAATTTCTGGCTGGCGCCCGCGCGCCACACCCCGCCGGGCGGCGAAAGCTTCGTCGACGTGATGGCGCGCGTCACGCGCTGCATCGAGCGCCTGTCGCCTAGGCATGCCGGGCGCGACGTGGTGGCGTTCGCGCATGGCGGCACGATCCGCGCGGCGCTGGCCTATGCCTGCGGCTGCTCGCCGGAATCGGCCCTCAGCTTCGCCATCGACAATCTGTCGATAACGCGGCTCGACCATATCGACCCGCTGGGCCCTGGGGCCGCGTGGCGCGTGAACGCGGTCAACCAGCCGCCGCGCATCGACCGCAAGGCGATGGGCCATGCCGGCGGCGGCTCGGCCACCGCGTAGGCGCGGCCGCTTGCCGCGATTGACGCTGGTGCTGGGCGGCGCGCGCTCGGGCAAGAGCCGCTATGCCGAGCAACTGATCGAAGCCGCGGGCGGCAAGCCGATCTATATCGCCACCGCCGAGGCGCGCGACGCGGAAATGCGCAAACGCATCGCCCGGCATCGCGCGCGGCGCGGCAAGCAATGGACCATCGTGGAAGCGCCGCTGGAGCTGGCGCACGCGATCCGCGCGCTCGACCCCGGCGGGCCGGCGCTGGTCGATTGCCTGACCCTGTGGCTCAGCAACGCGATGCTGGCCAAGCGCAACTTGGTGCGGGACTGCGACCTGCTGATCGCGGCGCTGGAGCAAAGCGCCGCGCCGGTGGTGGCCGTGTCGAACGAGGTGGGCCTGGGCATCGTGCCCGACACGGCGCTGGGCCGCGCCTTCCGCGACGCGCAGGGAATCCTGAACCAGCGCGTGGCCGAGATCGCGGACCGCGTGGTGCTGATGGCGGCCGGCCTGCCGCTGGTGCTCAAGGGAGAAAAGTAGAACCACAGAGGCACAGAGACACAGGGAGGGAGGGAATCGCTGCGCGGCCCCGGGCCGCGCTAAAAATTACCTCTGTGCCTCTGTGTCTCTGTGGTTTCCATTCCTTTGCGTTTTCCGCTATTTGTACTGCGCCGATGGTCCCCCTAGAAGGGGCCAAGAGGGAATCCGGTGATGCCGGAGCTGCCCCCGCAACTGTCGGCGGCGAGCTTTCGTCCACGCGCCACTGCGACGCCCCTTAGCGTCGCGGGAAGGCGGGGCGAAGGCGATGACCCGCCAGCCAGGAGACCTGCCATCGGCGCCGTTCAACCCATGAAACCGGGCGGGGTGTCCCGGGGAGGATTTTCGATCCCATGAGCGTGCGCATTCCCGCCACCGTCGTCACCGGATTTCTCGGCGCCGGCAAGACCAGCCTGCTGCGCCACGTTCTGGAAAAATCCCAGGGCAGGCGCCTGGCGGTGATCATCAACGAGTTCGGCGATCTGGGCATCGACCGCGAGATCGTCACGGGCTGCGGCATTCCCGCCTGCCGCGAGGAAGACATCGTGGAACTGGCGAACGGCTGCATCTGCTGCACCGTGGCCGACGATTTCCTGCCCACGATCAAGAAGCTGATCGACCGGCCCGATCCGCCCGACCATATCGTGATCGAAACATCCGGCCTGGCCCTGCCCAAGCCGCTGGTCAAAGCCTTCGACTGGCCCGAGGTGCGCGCGCGGGTGACCGTGGACGGGGTGGTGGCGGTGGTGGACGCAGCAGCCGTCGCCGCCGGGCGTTTCGCCGACGATCCCGCCGACGTGGCCAGGCAGCGCGCGTCCGATCCCGCGCTCGCTCACGACAACCCGCTGGAGGAGGTGTTCGAGGACCAATTGGCCTGCGCCGATATCGTGGTGCTGAACAAGCGCGACCTTCTGAGCGTCGTCGAGCGAGCGCGGGTGGAAGGCGAAATCGCGGCGAGCTTGCGCCCCGGCGTGAAGCTGGTGGCAAGCGAGCATGGCCGCGTGCCGGTATCGGCGCTGCTGGGCATCGACGCGGCGGCGGAGGACGATCTGAAAAGCCGGAAGTCGCATCATGACGCCGCGGGCCTGGACCACGATCACGACGATTTCACCAGCTTCGCGGTGACCCTGGGGCCGGTGACGGGCGTCGACGGATTGATCGTGCGCCTGGGTAAGATCGTTGCCCGGCACGACATTCTGCGCGTCAAAGGTTTTCTGGACGTGCCCGGCAAGGCGCGCCGGCAGGTGGTGCAGGGCGTGGGCGGGCGCTTCCAGGCCTATTTCGACCGCGACTGGCGCGCGGACGAAACGCGCCAAAGCGCGCTGGTCGTGATCGGGCGCACGGGCCTGGACCGCGCGGCGATCGAAGCCGCGATCCGCGCCGCCGCTGAAGCGCCTGTGAAGGCCTGACATGCATCTGCTGGCCGTCAAGCCCGGCGCGGTTGGCGACAACGACGCCGCGGTCGACCTGGGCCAGACGCCGGGCGATATCGTGGTCTTGAGCGCGGCGGACAGCGAGATCGCCTGCCTCAGCGCCGCGCGCGCGAAAATGCCGGCGGGGTTTCCGTCGCTGCGCCTAGCCAATGTGCTGCGCCTCAGCCACAATTTGTCGGTCGATCTGTATCTGGAGCAGGTCGCGTCGCGCGCCAAGCTGATCGTCGTACGCCTGTTGGGCGGGCGCGGCTATTGGCCCTATGGCGTGGAGCAGCTGGTCGCGCTGGCGCAGGGCGGCGCGATCGAACTGGCGCTGCTGCCGGGCGACGACCAACCCGACCCCGAATTGCTGACGGCCTCGACCCTGCCGGCCGAAGCCTGCCATCGCCTGTGGCAATACCTGATGCATGGCGGCCTGGACAACGCGACCGAGTTTTTGCGCTACGCCGCCGAGCTCGCCGGCACACGGCAGGAATGGCGCGAACCGCGGCCGTTGCTGCGCGCCGGCCTCTATTGGCCCGGGCGCTCCGCGCCTTCCCTCGACGAATTGCGCGCGGCGTGGAAACCGAACCGGCCCGTTGCCGCGATCGTTTTCTATCGCGCGTTGCTGCAGGCTGCTAATACCGAGACCATCGACGCGCTGATCGAAGCGCTGGACGCATCGGGGCTGAACGCGCTGCCGGTTTTCGCGGCGGGATTGAAGGACAAGGTGGCGGCGGCGACCGTCGCTTCGTTATTGGCCGAGGCCAAGGCCGACATCGTGCTCAACATGACGGGTTTCGCGTTGAGCCAGCCCGGGCGGACCGGTGCGCCGGCGCCGTTCGACGCCGTGGATTGCCCGATCCTCCAGCTCGTGGCCGCGCAGGGCGACGCCGAGAGCTGGCGCGCGGGTATGTTCGGGCTCAAGCCCACGGACATCGCCATGAACGTGGCCCTGCCGGAGATCGACGGACGCGTGCTGGCGGGCGTGGTGGCGTTCAAGGAGCAGCAGCGCCGCGACGGCGCGACGCAAAGCGACATCGTGCGCCACCTGCCCGAGCCGTCGCGCGTGCGCCATGTCGCGCAATTGGCCGCCGCCTGGGTGGGGTTGAGAACCACGCCGCCGAGCGGCCGCCGCGTGGCGCTGGTGCTGGCGAACTATCCCAACCGCGACGGGCGCATCGGCAACGGGGTGGGGCTGGACACGCCCGCCTCGACCATGACGATCCTCGGTGCGATGCGCGACGCGGGCTATGCGGTCGACGGCGCGCCCGCCGACGGCGCCGCGCTGATGGAATTGCTGCTCGCCGGCCCGACCAACGCACCCGGCAAGAACCGCCGGGGTGGCGAGCTTTATCTGCTCGCGGATTACCAACAGGCTTTCGCCGGCCTGCCAAGACCAGTACGCGAAGCAATCACGCAGCGTTGGGGCGAGCCGGAGAGCGATCCGTTTTTCGACGCTGATCGGCGATGCTTCGTGCTGCCCCTGCACCGTTTCGGCAACGCCGTGATCGGCGTGCAGCCCGCGCGCGGCTACAACATCGACCCGCAGGCGAGCTATCACGACCCGGCCCTGGTTCCACCACACGGATACTTGGCGTTCTATGCTTGGCTGCGCCGCACCTTCGGCATCCATGCCGTGATCCATGTCGGCAAGCACGGCAACCTGGAATGGCTGCCCGGAAAATCGGTCGCCCTGTCCGAGGGGTGCTTTCCCGAAGCGGCGTTCGGTCCCCTGCCGCAGCTCTATCCCTTCATCGTCAACGACCCGGGCGAGGGCACGCAGGCCAAGCGGCGCACTTCAGCGGTGATCGTGGATCATCTGACTCCGCCGCTGACCCGCGCCGGCAGTTACGGGCCTTTGAGCGAACTGGAGCGTCTGGTCGACGAATACTACGAGGCATCGGGCCTCGATCCGCGGCGCTTGAACGAATTGCGGCGCCGGATCGTGGAACTGGCGCAATCCAGCGGCATCGCCGCGGATTGCGGCATGACGGCCAGGGCCGGCGACGACGATTCCTTGAACAAGCTCGACGCTTATCTCTGCGAGTTGAAGGACATGCAGATCCGCGACGGGCTGCATGTCTTCGGACGCGCGCCCGAGGGCGCTTTGCTGACCGATCTGCTGCTGGCGCTGGCGCGCGTGCCGCGCCCCGGTACCAAGCCGGAAGACGCGGGGCTGACGCGCGCGCTGGCCGCCGATCTGGGATTGAGCCTCGATCCGCTGAACGCCGACATGGCTGCGCCGTGGACCGGCGCGCGGCCGGAAGTGTTGCAATCCGTGGCCGCCGATCCGTGGCGCGGCACGGGCGACACGGTCGAGCGGCTGGAGGCGCTTGCCGGCAAATTGGTCGGCGGCGCCACGAAACCCGACGCGAGCTGGCAACGCACGGCGGCAGTCCTGGATTGGATCGACGCGAAACTTCGCGTTTCGGTCGCGCGCTGCGGCGAGGCGGAAATCGCGGGGTTATTGACCGGGCTCGACGGTCGCTTCGTTCAGCCCGGACCTTCCGGCGCGCCGAGCCGTGGCCGGCCCGACGTGCTGCCCACGGGGCGCAATTTCTTCTCGCTCGACCCGCGCGCCGTGCCGACCCCCGCCGCCTGGACTCTGGGCTGGAAATCGGCGGCGCTGCTGATGGAACGCCACGCCCAAGAGCATGGCGACTGGCCCAGGCGCCTGGTGCTGACGGCTTGGGGCACGGCCAATATGCGCACGGGCGGCGACGACATCGCGCAAGGCCTGGCGTTGATGGGTGTGCGGCCGCGCTGGGAGGGCGCCTCGGGCCGGGTGATCGGCTACGAAATCCTACCGCTCGGCGTGCTGGACCGGCCGCGCGTTGATGTGACTTTGCGCGTGTCGGGTTTTTTCCGCGATGCGTTTCCCGGCCTGATCGAGCTGTTCGACGCGGCCTCGCGCGCCGTGGCGGATCTCGACGAGCCGGAAGCGGACAATCCGCTGGCCGCGTCGGTGCTGGCCGAACGCGGGCAATTGGAAAGCGCGGGCATGGAGCCCGGCGAAGCCCAGGCCTTGGCGGGGTTCCGCGTGTTCGGATCGAAGCCCGGCGCCTATGGGGCCGGGTTGCAGGCCCTGATCGACGAGCGCGGCTGGAAAACCGACGGGGATCTGGCCGAGGCGGTGCTGGCCTGGGGCGGCTACGCCTATGGCGCGGGCGAAACCGGCCGCGCGGCGCAGCGCCAGTTCCGCGCGCGCCTGGCCCAGGTTCAGGCCGTGGTGCAGAACCAGGACAACCGCGAGCACGATCTGCTGGACAGCGACGATTACTACCAGTTCGAGGGCGGATTGGCCGCGGCCGCGCGCGTGTTTTCAGGCGCCGCGCCCGCCGTCTATCACAACGATCACTCCAGGCCCGAAACGCCGCGCATCCGCACGCTCGAGGACGAGATCGCGCGGGTGGTGCGGGCGCGGGTGGTGAATCCGAAATGGATCGCCGGGGTGATGCGCCACGGCTACAAGGGCGCGGCCGAGATGGCGGCCACGGTGGACTATATGTTCGGCTTCGCCGCCACCGCCCATGCCGTGGCCGACCGGCATTTCGACGCGGTGTACGACGCCTATCTGGCCGACGAAGGGGTGCGCGGCTTCGTGGCCGAGGTCAACCCGGCGGCGCTGAAGGAAATGGCCCAGCGCCTGCTGGAAGCCCAGGCGCGCGGCCTGTGGCGCCCTAAGCTCAACAGCGCCCATCGGCGCCTGACCGATTGGGCGGTATAGCCATCTGGCCGATCGGGCGGCATAAATGCCACAGTTGCCCTAAGCTGTTGATTTAAGCGTACTCCACCGACACAATTTTGCCACGGTTGTTCGCAACCCTTCCGGGTTGCGATGCCGCGCCTGGCGCGGCGGCGCCCGCGGGATTTGCGGCGGGCAATTTCGGCAGGTAGGACGTTCGATGGGCCTTCGCGTCGCGACGATCTTGGCGATGACGTTGCTGGCTGCATTCGCGCTGGGCGGCGAACCCGCGCGCGCGGCCGAGGGCCATAACGCCGAGCGCCTGGACAAGGCCGCGCAGGTGTTGAGCCGCTTCCTGAACGATCCCGCCAATGGCGGCATGCGCGAGGCGCTGAAGCGCGCGCGCGCGGTGCTGGTGGTGCCGAGCTACGTGCGCGCCGGATTCGTGATCGGCGGCACGGGCGGCGGCGGCGTGATGCTGATGCGCCGGCCCGAGGGCGGCTGGAACGGCCCGGCTTTTTTCGACACCGCCGCCGGCACGCTGGGGCCGCAGCTCGGCGTCTACAAGACCGAGCTGGTGATGCTGTTCATGTCCGATCGGTCGATCGAGCGCGCGATGCAGGGCGAAATGCAGTTCGGCGCCGACGCGTCGGTCGCGGCCGGGCCGGTCGGCGCGGGCGAAAAAGGCCCCTGGGCCGACATCTATACCTACATCAAGCCGGTCGGCGCCTATGCCGGCGTCAGCGTGTCGACCGGCTCGGTCGAGCCGGACCGCGGCGAGAACGAGGAGTTCTATGGCCGCGGCGTCACGGCGCGCGCCATTCTGGTCGAAGGCCGCTTCAACAACGACGCCAAGGGCGCGGCGTTGCGCCAGTTGCTGGCGCAATACTAGGCTCGCTCTCTTGGCCCACGCCGGGCTGCTATAGTCCGGCCATGAGCGATACCCCTCCTGCCGACGACGCGAACCGCCAGCACGCCGAAAAAATGCTGCGCCGGCGCGAAGCGCGCGCCCGCATGATGGAAGAAAAGACCCAGGAACGCGGCCTGCTGATCGTCCACACGGGCCCGGGCAAGGGAAAATCCACCGCCGCCTTCGGCATGGCGCTGCGCGCGATCGGCCACGGCATGCGGGTGGGCGTGGTGCAGTTCGTCAAGGGCGCGTGGAACACCGGCGAGCGCACGGTGCTGGAGCGCTTTCCCGGGCTGGTGGCGATCAAGGCGCTGGGCGAGGGCTTCACCTGGAACACCGCCGACCGCGAGCGCGACATCGCCGCCGCGCGCGCCGCGTTCGACGAGGCCAGGCGCATGATCGCCGATCCGTCGTTCCGGCTGGTGATTCTGGACGAGCTCAACATCGTGCTGCGCTACGACTATCTGCCGCTGGACGAGGTGCTGGCGGTGTTGCGCGCCAAGCCCAAGAACCTGCATGTCGTGGTCACGGGCCGCAACGCCAAGCCCGAACTGATCGAGCTGGCCGATCTGGTAACGGAAATGACCATGGTGAAGCATCCGTTCAAGTCCGGCGTGAAAGCGCAGAAGGGAATCGAGTTCTGAACGCACCCGCCCTTATGTTCCAGGGCACCGGCTCGGATGTCGGCAAGTCGCTGATCGTCGCCGGCCTGTGCCGCGCCTTTGCCAAGCGCGGCCTGAAAGTGCGCCCGTTCAAACCGCAGAACATGTCGAACAATGCGGCCGTCACGGCGGATGGCGGCGAAATCGGCCGGGCGCAGGCATTGCAAGCCAGGGCGTGCGGCGTGGCGCCCAGCGTCCACATGAACCCGGTGCTGTTGAAACCGCAGAGCGAGATCGGCGCGCAGATCGTCGTGCAGGGCAAAATGCTGGGCAATGCCGACGCGCGCGCCTATGCGGCGTTGAAACCCGCGCTGCTGCCCGCCGTGCTGGACAGTTTTTCCAGGCTTCGCGCCGCGGCCGATCTGGTGCTGGTGGAGGGTGCTGGCAGCGCGTCGGAAGTGAATCTGCGCCGGGGCGATATCGCCAATATGGGCTTCGCCACGGCGGCTGATGTGCCGGTGGTTTTGATCGGCGATATCGACCGCGGCGGGGTGATCGCGTCGATCGTCGGGACCCACGCGCTGCTGCCGCCGGAGGACCGCGCGCTGCTCAAAGGCTATGTGGTGAACAAGCTGCGCGGCGACGCGACGCTGTTCGATCCCGCGCCGGCGATCATCAAGCAGAACACCGGTCTGGATTGCTTGGGCATTGTGCCCTGGTTCGCCGAGGCGCATCGCCTGCCGGCCGAGGACGTGCTGGCGCTGGAAAACGAGCGCCCTGCAAGCGCGGATACGACAGGAAAAATCCGTATCGCCGTGCCGCGCCTGCCGCGCATCGCCAATTTCGACGACCTGGATCCGCTGCGCAGCGAGCCGGATGTGCGCGTGGAGATCGTGCCGCCGGGAACGCCGTTGCCCGCCGGCGTGGATTTGATTTTGCTGCCCGGATCGAAAGCGACCCTGGCCGATCTCGCGGCGCTGAAATCCGAGGGCTGGGACATCGACATCAGGGCGCATGTCCGCCGTGGCGGGCGCGTGCTGGGACTGTGCGCCGGCTACCAAATGCTGGGCCGGACGGTCGCCGACCCCGAGGGCATCGAGGGCAAGCCGGGTAAATCGCTGGGCCTGGGCCTGCTGAACGTCGACACCGTACTGACCGCCGACAAATCGTTGCGCGCGGTCGCCGGCATGGACCGCGCGAGCGGCGAGCGCGTCGTCGGATATGAAATGCATGTCGGCGTCACGCGGGGCCCGGATACGGCGCGGCCGATGCTCGAGCTGGACGGCGGTGCGCGGGCGGACGGCGCCGGGTCGCTCGACGGACAGGTTCGGGGCTGTTACGTCCACGGCCTGTTTGCCGAGGACGAGTTTCGCGCGGCGTATCTCGGCACGCTCAAGCCCGGCCGGCGCGCGCGGGGCGTAAATTACGAAGCCACGGTCGAGGCGACGCTGGACGCGTTGGCGGCGCATCTCGCCCGCGCCATCGACCTGGATAAATTGCTGCAAATCGCCCGAAAAGCCTGAAATTCCCTGTTATTGCCGGGGTTTTGCCCGGCCTTTTGTTGTGCCGCGCCGCGCCCTCGGGCATGATGCGGCCATGGCGGGGCGCAAGCTATTCCGGCTGGTTCTGATCAAGCCGTCGCATTACGACGACAACGGCTATGTGATCCAATGGCTGCGCTCGGCGATCCCGTCGAACACGCTGGCGACGCTGTATGGGCTGGCGGCGGATTGCGCCGAGCGCCGCGTGCTGGGGCCCGACGTCGATATCGAGATCGAGCCCTATGACGAGACCAACACCCGCATCAAGCCCGAGCGCATAGCCCGGCACGTGAAACGAGCCGACGGGCATCTGGTGGCGCTGGTGGGCGTGCAGTCGAACCAGTTCCCGCACGCGATCGACCTGGCGCGGCCGATGCGCGCGGCCGGCGTGCAGGTGGCGATCGGCGGGTTCCATGTCTCGGGTTGCCTGTCGATGCTTCCCGAGCTGCCGGCCGACATCAAAGCGGCGCAGGAAATGGGCATTACGATCTATGCCGGCGAGGCCGAGGGGCGGCTCGAGGCCGTGCTGAAGGACGCCTGGGCGCGGGCGCTCAAGCCCTTGTACAACTACATGGACGATTTGCCGGCGCTGGAAGGGTCGGTGTTTCCCATCCTTCCGGCCGACAAGATCGTGCGCACCGCGGGCGTGCACACCAGCTTCGACGCGGGGCGCGGCTGCCCGTTCCAATGCTCGTTCTGCACCATCATCAACGTTCAGGGGCGCAAATCGCGCCACCGCAGCGCCGACGACGTTGAGCAGATCGTGCGCGTGAACGTGAAGCGCGGCATCCGCCGCTTCTTCATCACCGACGACAATTTCGCGCGCAACAAGCACTGGGAGCCGATCTTCGACCGGCTGATCGAGCTGCGCGAGCGCGACGGCCTGAACATCAGCTTCATCATCCAGGTCGACACGCTGTGCCACAAGACGCCGAACTTCATCAGCAAGGCCGCGCGCGCGGGTTGTCGGCGCGTGTTCATCGGCCTGGAGAACATCAACCCCGACAACCTGATGGCCGCCAAGAAGCGCCAGAACAAGATCACCGAATACCGCGCCATGCTGCAGATGTGGAAATCGGTCGGGGTGGTGACGTATTGCGGCTATATCCTGGGTTTCCCGGCCGACACGCCCGCGCGCATCCTGCGCGACATCGAGATCATCAAGGAGGAGCTGCCGGTCGATCTGTTGGAGTTCTTTTGTCTCACGCCCCTGCCCGGCTCCGAGGACCACAAGAACCTGGCGGCGCGCGGCGTGTGGATGGATCCGGACATGAACAAGTACGACCTTGAGCATGTCACGACCGGCCATTCCCTCATGTCGGCCAAGGAATGGCAGGGCATCTACGACAAGGTGTGGGACGCGTATTACACGCCCGAGCATATCGAGCGCATCATGCGCCGCGCCGCTTCCTGCGGTATTTCCGTGGGCAAGATGTTGTTCTATTGCCTGTGGTTTTACGGCTGCAAGACGCTGGAAGGCATCCATCCGCTGGAAGGCGGATATTTCCGGCGCATGTACCGCAAGGACCGCCGGCCCGGCCTGCCGGTCGAGTCGATTCCGGCTTTCTACGCGCGCTGGGCGCGGCATTTGTGGCGCGCGCATTGGGGCATCTTCAAGCTGTGGCTGCGCTTCAACCGCGTGCGCAAGCAAATCAAGGCCGACCCGAACCGCCGCGCCTATATGGATCTAGCGCTGACGCCGGTTGTCGGCGACTCGGACGATACGCTGGCGCTGTTCAACGTCACCGACTCGGCCAAGGCCGCGCTCGACAAGAAGCACCGCGACGACCACAGGCGCGCCGCCGCCGTGGCCGCGGCGGAGTAGGTCGCAGCCCCATCCTTCGACAAGCCTAGGGATGAGGCCGGTTTTTCATTTCTCCTCGTCCTGAGCCTGTCGAAGGACGAGGGGTGCCTATCTCAGAGTCGCTGCCGCGATCAAGACAACGACTCCAAGACAGACGCAAGCGATCGCATAGAGCTTAAGCGCGCGGCGTATATCGGTCGCCCCCAGGTCGGGCGTGCCCGGGCCGATGAACGGCGCGTCCACGGTCTCGTCCTTGTATTTGCGCGGGCCGGCGAGTTTGAGATCGAGCGCGCCGGCCAGCGCCGCCTCGGGCCAGCCGGCGTTGGGCGAGCGATGCTTGCCCGCGTCCCTCAGCATCGACGAAAAAGCCGCGCTCGCGCCGGCGCCTTTCATGAAAACCGCCGCCAGCGAAATCAACAGGCCCGACAGGCGCGCGGGGACCAGGTTGGCGGCATCGTCCAGCCGCGCCGCGACCGTGCCGAAATGCAGATACGCCGGCGATTTATAGCCGATCATGCTGTCCAGCGTGTTGATCGCCTTGTAGGCGGCGATGCCGGGCAAGCCGAACAGCAGATACCAGAACGCGGGAGCGACCACGCCGTCGGAAAAATTCTCGGCCAGGGATTCGACCGCCGCCCGCGCCACGCCGTGCTCGTCGAGACTGGCGGGGTCGCGCCCGACGATATGCGACACGGCCGCGCGCCC